>JAQICX010000185.1 GCA_027858345.1 Kiritimatiellia bacterium
AGCAACTGTGTTAGTTTGCAAGCATAAAATCAGAATTTTTTACTGAATAATTTGCAGCAATAAGTAGCTTGCGCATTACAGCGACTAGAGCAACTTTTTTAGGCTTATGATTTTCCTCCACCAGCCTCTTGTAGAACTCTTTCATTATGGGGTTATATTGTATTGCAGACACTGCTCCCATATACAATGCCTTTCTTACTTTTGATCGTCCACCAATAATGTGGCGATGTCCTTTAAAATTTCCACTATCTCTATTATAAGGAGCAAGCCCGATTAAAGCGGCTATTCTCTTTTTAGATACAGTACCAAGTTCTGGTACATATGCCAATAATGTCATAGAACAGACTGGTCCAAGACCAGATATTTCTTGAATTGATTCTGCTTTAGCTGTCATGTCTTCTGATTCATGTATTATTTCGCAAATATCTTTACCTATTGATTCTTTCTGCTTTTCTAAAAACCTTAGATTCTTCTTTATATAGCTTATATGTTGCTTTTCAAACGCTCCCTCGAGATGATTTTTTTCTTTACTTATGAATCCTTTTATCTGACCTAATCTGTTTACCAATCCAGTTAACGCAATTTGTTCATCTGACGGTATTTCGCTTAAACGCAATTCATTACTTTGTGCATAAGAAGTAATCATTCTTGCATCAATATTATCTGTCTTTGCAAGCTGACCTTTGCTTTTTGCATGATCACGTACTCTTTTAGGGTTAACGATGGTAACCTTTTTATTATGTTTTAAAAGCCACCAAGCTGCTTCTCTTTCATATCCGCCCGTGGATTCAAAAACATAATGCACGTCACCTGCATCTTTCATTAATTGTTTAACACCTTCCATAGTGTTATCGTATCTTTTTACTTTATTTCCTACTAATGCATCTAGATTTTTCTTGGAAACATCTACACCACAGTATATAATATCGTCATTGTTTTTCATGTTTGTACTCTTTCTTGCAAATACGAGCTCACAAATATGGCTCTGTCAACTGTTCGAGTTATAAACAATCGTCTGACGGATCATGACTAGGGTACGTGTTTAAACATTAACACTAGGCTCAGATATCTTGATCTCTACCCCTCGTCTAAACAGTTTTTAATCACCTGAAGTGGCTGCTATTATTGATGTTTATAAAATATTTTTTAATTTTAATAAAAAACAGTTGCGGAAAATGAAAGTGACCCCTATTATATAGTTTAAAGCAATAAACAAATTATAAAAGAAAGTCACTTTCATGCAATCAATTATACCATTTATCCCTGCTGGTGCAACAAAAATCAATGATATTCTGACAATAGTTCGCACTGGAGAAGAATGTTCCTATTATTTAGGTCTATGGCCGGTATATAAACACAAAGCTAATGATGATAACCATTTCAGATTGATTTCGGCACAGTTAATTGAGTCAGGAACCTGTCTGCAATGCGAAATAGTAAAAGCTTTTGCTGTGAGTCGCAAGAAGTTGAATAGAGCTGAAAAACAGCTTAAAGAGCGAGGAATCGCATCTTTTTTCAGCAAACGTTCAGGGCGTAAAGGCGGAACGGTTTTAACTCCAGATAAATTAAAGCAGGCACAACAGTTGCTTGATCATGGGGAATCACGTTGTGAAGTAGCGTCTAGACTTAACATAAGACCAGATACTCTGCGCAAGGCAATTAATGATGGACGTCTTAGCGAGTTGACTGTAGAACTTCCCAGGAGTTCAACTATGTCAGAAAGAAGCCACAAGGATGCTGTGGCTGCATTAGGTATGGGCACTGCATGTACGAGACCTGATGAACGTTTGGCGGCAGCATTTGGGCTGAGCGATGGAGCAATGCAGCGGTTCGAGAACTGTATAGATGTTCCATTCGGTGGGGTGTTATGTGCTGTTCCAGCTTTGTTAGCTACAGGTTTGCTTGAGAAAATTGATAAACTCGGAACGGTCAACGGATATTATACAGCTACTCAGATTATGATGGTTCTTGCATTTATCTCACTTTGTCGAATTAAAACAATAGAACAGCTGCAGGGATATTCATCAGGGGAGCTTGGTAAGCTTATAGGTCTTGACCGCATACCTGAAGCACGTTGCCTGAGATACAAAACCGCAGAACTGGCTGGAGATACTAATGCGGAAACATTCTCGGCGGAAATGTCTTCTCTTTGGCTTGAGCAACATCCTAAATCTACCGGTTTTCTTTATGTAGATGGTCATATAAAGCTTTACGGAGGAAAAACAGAGCTGCCGCGCAGATTCGTCTCAAGAATGCGCTTATGTTTGCGTGGCATAAGCAATTACTGGGTTAATGATGCGATCGGACAACCTTTTTTCATGGTTGAGAAGCAGATTGATCACGGTCTAATTCAGGTTCTACGAGAAGATATCGTGCCACGATTGCTTGTTGATGTTCCCAATCAGCCTTCGCAAGAGGAGTTGAAGTCTGATCCTTTGCTACATCGTTTTGTTATTGTTTTTGATAGGGAAGGATACAGCCCCGCATTTTTTAAAGAGATGTGGGAGGAACACCGTATTGCCTGTATGACTTATCGCAAAAACACAACCGACCAATGGTCGGAAGAAGAGTTCATGCAGGTTGACACACAGACCCCGCGCGGAGAACCTCTTAGCATGAAACTTGCCGAATGCGATAATATTATAGGTACTGGAGAAACTGCTATAAAAGTAAAAGAAGTCAGGAAACTAAGAGAAAGTGGCCATCAGACAGCAATAGTCACCACGGCTTACAACCTTGATTTTAGTATTATTGCACCAGTAATGTTTGCCAGATGGTCTCAGGAAAACTTTTTTGCATATGGCATGCATCACTTTGCTATAGATGGACTTAGAGCATATGGCTCGGAATCTTTTCCTGGGACAGAAGAGGTCGTTAACCCTGATTGGAGAGAACTTGATCGTACACGAAGAAGCACCACAACGAAGCTCGTGCGTGCTAGGGCTGGTTTTATGGACATGGATACTCAGGTAACAGCGGATCTAAACCATAAACGACATGAAAACTGGCAGATTAAAAAAGATACAAGGCTTGAAGATATCAATATGCTGGTACAGGAACTCGCAGAAATTAAATTTAATATCAAGAAAGTCCAAAAACATATTACATGGGATGAATTACCAGAGCATCAAAGGTTAAAAAAACTGCCGTCATCACAACGTATACTTATGAACACTATTGGAATGATTGCTTATCGTGCAGAAACGATCATGACGGGTCTTTTGAGAGGCAGAACCATTACAACCACCAAAGCACGATCAATTTTACAGGATCTTTTTACCACCACTGTTGATCTTTTTCCAGATCAGGACAAAAAAGAACTGCATGTGCATCTCCATGGTGCATCAACACCAGCAACAAACCAAGCCATTGCTGGTCTTTTGGAAGAAATTAACCAAACTGAAACAGTTTTTCCTGGCACAGGGCTTACAATGGTCTTTGAATCTCAGATTCCTGCTCAAAATCCTAAAACAGGGGACACTTAAACTTCCTCTAGATCAAGATATCTGAGGCTACAAACGATCTCAGTCAGACGCCTTGTCTTCCCCTGGCCAGGGGAAGACAAGTTCTTCTTTCGAAGCATTGCACCAATTAATACAAGTATCATGTGAAAACATAATAATAAAGGCAAGACCTTTTTATGCATTAATTAGTTAAAACGTATCATACAAGGCTTCTCATGAAATGTACCGTTGGCACATCAGTCA
>JAQICX010000144.1 GCA_027858345.1 Kiritimatiellia bacterium
TCGAGCACCCTGCACTACTCGGCACATTGATTGGCGTACAGAAAAACTTTCAATAATGAATCCAACCAGAGCATTCACCCTAGCGCTTACTCGCGCACTCAGAGTGATTGCTTAACGTTAGGATATACTATGAAAGAATTCAATAAAAGCATGTCACAGAAGTTGCGCATGGATAATCGAGATTATTCAAGTCCTGGTTGGTATTTTGTTACGTTAGGAGCAGACTATCATAGGGTTTACTGGTCAATTTATAAATAATGTAATAATAGATGTTTGTGGACGACAATTGAGTAGACAACGGCACTTCTTTATATTGGTTTGAAAACATGCAGGAGAGTTAAATTAAGAAGATATTATTTATGAGTTTTTAATACGATAATACCTAATCTTTTACTATGCAACACTGTACCTTTAGCGAGCTAAAGGCGAAAGTGTCTTATAGTAAAATCTCAGGCATTCTCGCATTAACCAGTCAACCCTAATATAAGCAGATTTTTGGGCATGTTTCACAAGGTGAGATGGTTGGATAGGCGTGGGAAGTCTCTACTGGTCTTATATAGATACGTTTCGGCTTTGTCGCACGGTAGTCCGGAACGGCGAAGACTCAGCCTGCAAACTTAATATATACAAATGAATATCCAATATCCAACAGCCGTAGCGAAGCGATATTGGATATTCAGTTTTTAAACTTTCCCCTTTACCCTTTTAACTTTCCCTTGTCCTACCATGGATCTCTTAAATTTTAGATCATACATATCCATGTATAACGAGCGTTGTAATGTGGGTATATTACGGTTTTAGAGGTGATGTGTTTTGAATGCGATTCTGTTTGCTTTTGGGTTTGCATTTTTTTATTAATAAGAGTATAACTAAATCTAGATTTACATATTTAAAATTTTACGTTATAGGTTTCTGAATAATAGTTAAAGATAAATAAAATGAATATAGAATTTATAAAACAGATGCTTGAAAAAGGCGAAGGGCTTAATTGTGAATTTAAGGAGGCCGTCAATTCTTTACCTAAAAATTTATTTGAGACCGTATGTGCTTTCTTAAATACAGATGGTGGAACTATCATCTTGGGTGTTGATGATTTTGGTAAGGTTGTTGGAGTAAATCCTGATAAAAAAATCTGCTAATGCAGGATCTAGCAAATCTTTCAAATAATCCAGATAAAATTTATACTCCATATCTTTTGTTTCCAAAAGATTTTATAATTGATGACAAAGTTGTTGTTGCAGTTCAGGTTCCTTTAAGCTCGCAGATTCATAAAACAAAAGGGCATATATTTTTGCGAAGTGAAGATGGTGATTACAGAGTTCAGGATGTAAGTCAGCTTGCGGGACTATTAAATCGAAAAATGAGTCTCTTTTCCGAGCAGAAAGCCATTTTGAATGCAAAAATGGAGGACTTGAGACCAGAATTGTTTGATAGAGCCAGAAAATTAATGTGGGCACATAATTCGCAACATCCATGGGCTGACATGTCAAATGAAGAGTTGTTGAAGATAGGTGGCTTTTATACAGAGCAGGATGGACAAATATACCTGAATATTGCTGCTATTCTGATGTTTGGTACAGATCTAGCAATACAGAGAGCTGTACCTGCATATAAATTTGATTGTCTTTTAAAACGAAATAATGAAGATCGATATGATGATAGACAAATGATTTATACAAACCTTATTGATGCATACGATCAAATGATGTCATTTGTAAATAAACATCTTAACGATCCTTTTTACCTTGAGGGTACTCAGCGTATAAGTTTGCGAGATAAAATTTTTAGAGAAGCAGTTTCAAATATAATTTCCCATCAGGAATACGTCAGCGGTTCTCCGGCTAGATTAATGATATACAAAAATAAAGTAATTTTTGACAATCCATGTACACAACATTATTTTGGTGAAGTCAAACCCGATAATTTTCAGCCATATTCTCATAATCCAATTATATGCAAATTTATGATTCAGTTAGGTCGCTTTGATGAATTAGGTTCGGGAATTCGTAATATCAACAAATACTTGCCTTTCTATTCTAATGGAGCAAAGCCTGTTTTCAGAGAAGAAAGACAGCGTTTTGAACTTGAAATCCCACTTATAAATTCTACTTCACGACCCGAGGCACAAGTTGAGGCAGCAGGTGAAGTAGCAGGTGAAGTGACAGGTGAAGCGACAGGTGAAGTAAAAACTCTTCTTAAGAGCTTGCAAGCAGAGCCTCTTGGTCGAACCACAATTCAAAAAGTACTAAAACTGAAGTCTCAAGCAAACTTTAGAGAACGCTATCTTGAACCATCTTTAAAAGCTGGATTGGTCGAAATGACTCACCCTGACTCCCCAAAAAGTCCTACACAGAAATATCGATTAACAGCAAAAGGTAAACAGACATTAAAAAATAGTAATGGAATATAATCTCGACAACTTAATTAAATCATTTGAGCAGGTAAATCAGCTACAACAAGAGGCGGTTAGAAATACACTTCTGGTATGCGAACCTGAAATTAATGATATTCTGAGGTTGAATCTCAAGTGCGCCAAACGAATTGAATGTATTTTAGATATGCTTCTGGATGTAGCATTTGATGCCCAAGTCTTGAAGTTATTTAAACAACTTTGTCGACACTATTACTTTATTGATCCACAAGCTACTGTTTTTTATATCCAGTCCTATCGAGAAATATGGGATATGGATGACAATGTTGAATAATTGAATTCTAAAATATAGTATCATTAACTCTGAACATTAAACAATTTAGATTTAATGCTTTCAGTGGCCAAAGGGTGGAGTGTTGGAAGAATTACTTTATGTGTGGGGATCATGTTGAGCACATGTTTATTTGATAAATTGGATACGAAACAGAGGACCATTGAATATTGGATATTCAGTTTTTAAAGTTTACCCTTTACCCTTTTAATTTTACCTTGTCCTACCATGGATCTCTTAAATCTTAGATCATACATATCCATGTATAACGGGAATTGTAATGTGGGTATATTACTGTTTTAGAGGTGATGTATTTTAAATGCGATTCTGTTTGCTTTTGGGGTTGCATTTTTTTATTAATAAGAGTATAAATTATATTTGAATTATCTATGTTGTGATTCCTTTTGACAATCTTTATCCAAAGATTAGTTTTCAGAGAGTGAATGCAATGATAGATGGATACTTTTCAGTTTATTTAGTACACAATCACCAATGAGGTTACCTCTGTTTCCCTCACGAACAATGCACCCACCTGCTTTTTCAGACTGGTCGAGGTTGGGGATTAATGTTCCGGATCCGAGTTAAATAAGAAGTCATTGATATTCAACACCTTAAATCATCTTGCATTTTTCAAGTTAAATAAAGATTTATGACCAATAAGGTACATATATACTGAATTTTTTTGATTCACTTTCTGGATTTTTGGGTTTAATTTTTCCTGCTGCAATTGCCTCTTTAATTAATTTAGATATTTGAGCCGCTTGCTTATCGTTCATACCCAAACGTTTTCGTAGTGATGTATTGTTAAAACCTCCTTTTCCATAGTATTCAATTATACTATGCTGATAACAAGCTTCTATCCTCTCTGTATTAGTCATATCAGCAAATTTGCGTGGCGAGTACATGGTAACTTTAAAAGCATTTTCCGTTTCTTCAAATTTCAAAGGAGGTAAACCAAATAATTCAATAGCTATTACTGCCTTTTCAAACCCTGAACCTCTTTCTTCACATATGTTATATCTTCTGAAAGCAGCAGCTAATATTTCATTTCTAGATTCTGGTGTTGTGCGAATTAATCTATCTATCTTTTTTGAGGGAAGAAGTTTACCAGGACTAGTGAACTCAATGCGATCTTGAAAAATTTCGATCATCGGACCAGTCCCTCTAAGAGTAAAATCCTGATGAATTAGAATATTAGCAACCAATTCCCTAATAGCTATTTCGGGATAAACACTTGTTTCCTGCCTTAAGGCATGGTGAATTACTTCACTACCTGGTAAAAGTCCTTTTACAAATTGAATTAACCCATCGAAGCCAATGGCATAACCTTTATTCTCTGGATACTCTTTACTACCTGCTGATTTATTTTTTCCTTCATATTTGATCAACCTAACAGCTTTTCGACTTAAACCATCAAATTTGGTCAACTCTTTTGCGGCTGAAATCGCTCCAAAATTAGTAATATAAAAACCTTTACCATCTACATCGACGATCATTTTCTCGTCAACAAGCCATTTTATGATTTCCTGAATACTAGATGGAATTGGTTTATTTAACAGAGCTAAGATTTTATCATATTCCAGCAAGGTTATAACCTCAACCTCATTAAGCAATTTTGAGGAATGAAGTTCTTCCCAAGTAGGAGACTTGCTATTGAGCATCAATGCTCCTATTTCCTGACGTGATGTTTTGCGAGTAGTCCCACCACTTCTAATGTAGCTTTCTTCGATAGTTTGATTGCGAAGATGAACAGGTTTAACAGCACTTTCCTTGATATAAACAAAAAGTAATTCTTCCCCTCGAAATGTTTCAACACAATGGTCAATACTTACTAATGGAGTCACACCATCTCTGCACAAAGAGGATAATTTGTCAATAATGCCAACTACATTTTGTTTCTGTATTCCTTTAACCTCTCCAGCTTCATTATCCACACCAAATGCCAAAAAACCACCACCTGGCAAATTAGCAAATGCGGAAATATGTTTACACAGTTTATCTTTTTTGGGCGATAGTGCTAACTTCCAATCTATTTCATTCAGTTCATTAGGTATTTTACCTAATGATTTTTCTAAATATTCTATGGCCTTTGGTATCCAATTTTTCATTACGTTAATTTTCTCGCTTATTAATTTTTGAGTTATAATATTACAATTCCGACACAAAAACAAGTTTTTTGCAGATAAAAACCAACTAATTTCTATGGTTCTGTCACGCAGTGACTGACGGATGGTAACGCGACGATCTTCGTTGCAGGTGAGAAAAACGCTACAAGCTGAACTCGTAGCGGAGCTTAAGAGAGGCTTTAGCTCGTCTAAAGCAACGCAGTGACCACATTGTGCTACCACAAAGTAACGTACGCTTTCGGTTCGCAGGTGTTTGGGGTAATCCCGCCTTGCGGGAATCTTCGTTGCAAGTTTGAAAAACGCTACAAGCTTGAAGCATGTGCTACCTAAAAACGCTAACAACGAGGATCGTTGTACTACCAAGCTGGCGCGACAGGCATAAGTTATGAATTTAGGTTAATAACAGGAGAATGTTATGGAATTCCCAACTGTACCTTTAGCGAGCTAAAGGCGAAAGTGTCTTATAGCAAAATTTCAGGCATTCTCGCATTAACCAGTCACCCCTAGTATAAGCATCTTTTTGGTAGAGTTGTTGATTACTACCAACCTGGTAACTTATTGCGTTCTTCTACAAGTTTTGCAGCCTCATCATCTCTTCCGAGTTTTTTAAGTATGGAGATAGCATTTTTGTACATGGTGAAATCATTGGGACTCATGTCGATAACCATTTGGTACATGTCAAGTGCTTCCTCTAGTTCTCCCTGTTGATGGAGCGCCCATGCCCAGGTTCTGTAAGCTCCTACATAGGTCGGATCGGCTTTCGCAGACTGTTTGCACTTCTCAATACAATCTTCATAGTCGCCTGCATAACTTCTACTGTGTGCCCAGTTTTGCCAATATCTTGCACTCGTTGAATCGAGATTGATGAGTTTCTGGTAAGCAGCATTTGCTTCATCGTACCTTTTCATTGCCGAGAGAGTATTGGCGAGACCTTGATAGTTCCATGCGGCTGGTTCCAATTTGACAGCTATTCTGCGGTGTTCTAGTGCTTCTTCATAAAGGTCAAGTTGCTCCGCAAGGATATTCGCATAGGTCTGGTGTAGTAGAACAGGTCCGACATCCCATTGTTCCAGTAATGCACGGTAGCATCTTTCTCCCTCTTTTGCGTAGGTCTTTTTGCCTGTGAGCTTGAAGTTGTCCTGGCATTCCATTCCCATAAGCCAGAGGAGTAGGGGGTTGTTTGGATTCTGCTGAATGAGTGTGCGTAGTCCATTCATGTTGTCTTCGACCATCTTGCGAGCGTCGAGATCAAGCATATATCTCGCACACTTCCCTTCAACCGTAGATGGGTTTAACTCCATTACGCGTTGAAACTGCCATGCTGCTCGACTCTTTGCCCAACGACTACGAGAGCAGACAGCTTGAACAAATGCCAAAGGCTGGTCTTCAGGGAAGGTATTGACTAAAACGGTCAGCATTTCCTCAGCCTCCTTCTGTTTGCCTGTGCTAAGCATGTTCATGACATCAGCGTAAACTATAGAGGGATCTGCTGCTATTCTCGTGTTATTGATGTACGTGTTTTCCTGAGCCGTGTCTCGAGCCTTCACGAATGCTGGAATCGCAATGGCCGCGAGAAGACCAATAACCGCAACAATGACTGGTAGTGTCAGAGCCGCAACTAGGCAACCAATACCCCACCACAACCCGGTCTTTTTTCCCTGAACACTAATCGTAGTACCACACGACGGACATTTAACCTCAATCATTTCTAGCTCCTTTTTTTTTCAATTCTTGCCTAACAGGTATTATGCCTATTCGTAAATAGGGCATCCTGTTTAATTCATAACTAACATATTAGTAACTATTTATACTTTGTTCTTAATGTCAAAGTGCAAAGTTTTTAGCATATTTAAGCCAAAAAGCTTGCAGAGAAACTTTTATATAAAGTTCATGTTTTTTATGAATATTTAATGCGATATCACGCAAACTCTTACACTGCAAGTTATCCCGCAGAGCGGGATCCCGCAAGGCGGGACCGCGGGCTAAAGGCGAAAATGCTTTAAAGCAAAATGTAGGCCATTCCGCTTCGCTTCATTGCTGTCGTAAACTCCAGCCTCAGCAAGCTGGTCCCCAATCTCACATTAAACAGTAAGCCCTAAATGATTTTAGTATTTGTTGATAATCTCAAGGTGAGTTTTTATCTTTGATTGTTAAAACGTTACTTTTTTTAAGGTCACAAAATGTGACCTTAAAGAATATTTATTTCCAAACAGGTCGAATTCGATCTGTTTGACAATTTTATCTGTTGATCCAGTAGTTTGGGCGTCTACTTAAATGCATGGTTGCTTGAATGACGATTTCGTTTGGTTCGATTCGATATAGTAAGGCATATGGGAACCGGTGTATAAGGCGTCTTCTGGTGTTAGACTTAATGACCATGAATCGTTCAGGATTTTCTCTAATGTCTTGGAGAGCAGTTTCGATTTTGTCCAGAAAATCACTGACCAGACCTGGAGCCTGTAGTTCGTAATACATAGCCGCATCAAGCATTTCCTGTTCAGCAGGAGCTAAAAAACGAACAGTTTTCATTTTATTATATCTCTAGCATATTGAAGAACATCCTCTGCACACCTAGCAGATATGTTGCCTTTTTTGTATTCATTATAGCGGCGGTCTGCTTCGTCGAGCCATAGTTGTTCATTCTGCACCTCATCTATTTCATCAAGACTTGCGATTAGGTGTTCCGCTAATTCAGCTCTCTTTGCTAGTGGTAGCTGTAGTGCTTGTGCTTCGCATTCCATTAATTCAGGTGTCATAAGTTCTCCTTACTATTATCTATTGTTTGCCATATCAATCATGTAAAAAAATCATATTAATTAAAGCAAAATTCTAATTTTTTTTCAATATCTTTATTCATTTTTAGGAGATAATTTTTAGGTGACAATTTTGTGTGGCAAGAAGAATGAAATACACCTTTCATCCTAGGCGGACAATTTTCCTGCCAACGGCCTGTCGCGCCGGGGCGACGCGGCTACAGGGGTGGATTGCCAGGCTTGAAGTTGTAGCCGAGAGACACTTGCAGCGAGGATCGTTGCGTTACCGTTCGGCGGTCAGCGCCCGCCGCTACAGGACTGATCCTGCAATTTAAACCTTAAACTGCAAGTTTTACACTGTAGCCGAGTCCCATGGGCTCGGGAAACTGTTCCGCCATCTTTCCGCGCCGGGGCGACGCGGCTACAGGGGTGATTGCCAGGCTTGAAGTTCTAGCCGAGAGACACTTGCAGCCGTAATCAATTAAGAATTAAAAATTCAGGAAGTCACTTCGTTCTGTTATATGTTTTATGACAGCGGGGACGCTGTCGCTCCCGAACTCCTCTTCATGCCCACGGAGTGCTCTATTTACTATCAACTATAAACTATTTGAAAAAATGGCTTTCCAAAATTCAAACAAAAAAAATAATGCAACCGAAAAATCAAGGTGAAAAAAATCAGCGCATTTTTTTTATTGAAGTGTTTGTTGAAATTTATTACAATATTAAAAATAAGAATTTTATTGGGGCTTGCTAAGCAATTCATAAACATATGAATGTTTTTGCTTTATAAGTTTGAATGCAATGTTGATCTACACGGTTTAAAGCGTTTTAGCTTAAAATCGTGTAGATGAATTTTGTCTTTACTTAGTAATGGTTATTACTTTTAATGGGATAATATTACGCATTTTTCTTTACTGCAATGAGTTGTCTTTATATTAAATTAATAAAGATTAACTTATCTTAGTACTATATATGTATTTTTGCATTAATTCAGTAAGCCATAGTTATAAATATAAAAAATTGAAATAATTAGGAGATAGATAATGCCGAGACGTGATGATATACACAAAATAATGATAATTGGATCAGGTCCAATTATTATTGGACAAGCATGTGAGTTTGATTATTCAGGAACACAAGCTTGCAAAGCTCTCAGAACTTTGGGATACGAAATTGTACTAGTAAATTCTAACCCGGCAACAATCATGACAGACCCGGAGATGGCTGATGTTACATATATTGAACCATTAAATGTTGAAACATTAGAAAAAATTATAGTAAAAGAACGACCTGATGCTTTGCTTCCAAACCTTGGCGGTCAGACTGGACTAAATCTATCCTCAGCACTTGATAAAGCAGGGATACTGGAAAAATATGAAGTTAAAGTAATTGGTGTGCAACTTGATGCAATTGAAAGAGGAGAAGACCGTTTAGAATTTAAAAAAGCCATGAATAGGCTAGGTATTGAAATGGCCGATAGTAAACTTGCATACACAATTGAAGAAGCAGAAGAGATTGCTTCCGAATTAGGATATCCTGTTGTTATCAGACCTGCCTATACTATGGGCGGAACAGGTGGTGGATTAGTTTATAATGTTGACGAACTTCGAACAATTGCGGCTCGCGGAATTCACGCAAGTATGGTTAACCAGATTTTGGTTGAGGAATCTGTACTTGGATGGGAAGAACTCGAATTGGAAGTTGTTAGAGATTCAAAAGGAAAAAAAATCACAGTATGCTTTATTGAGAACGTTGATCCAATGGGTGTTCACACAGGTGATTCATACTGCACTGCACCAATGCTTACAATATCTCAGGAACTTCAAGACCGTTTGCAAGATTATTCATATAGAATTGTTGAAGAAATAGAGGTGATTGGAGGCACAAACGTTCAGTTTGCTCATGATCCTGTTTCTGATAAAGTGGTTGTTATCGAAATTAATCCAAGAACTTCACGTTCATCAGCCCTGGCTTCAAAGGCAACAGGGTTTCCTATTGCACTCGTTTCATCGATGTTGGCTGTAGGAATGAATTTGGATGAAATTCCATATTGGCGTGCAGGAACACTTGACAAATATATTCCATGGGGTGATTATGTTGTTGTCAAATTTGCAAGATGGGCATTTGAAAAATTCAAAGGTTCAGAAGATAAATTGGGCACCCAGATGAAAGCTGTTGGAGAAGTAATGAGCATTGGCAAAAATTACAAAGAAGCTTTTCTTAAGGCAATTCGGTCATTGGAAAATGGTCGGACAGGATTGGGGTTTGCCAAAAACTATAACACTCTTGAACTTGAAGAACTGTTGACTTTGGTTAGCATTCCCACAAGTGAAAGACAATTCATTATGTATGAAGCATTGAGAAAGGGTGCAACTATTGAGCACTTGTTTGAAAAAACAAACATCAAACGTTGGTTTCTTGAGCAAATGGATGAATTGGTTAAGCTTGAAGAAAAAATACTTGACTATAAGGGAGGCAAGTTACCGGATGAATTGTTGAAAGAAGCAAAACAAGATGGTTTTTCTGATAATTACCTTTCGAAGATTTTAGATATGGACGAAAAGGCAATTAGAGATCAGAGAGAATCAATTGGAGTTGTTGAAGCTTGGGAACCAGTACCAGTAAGTGGCGTTGAGGATGCAGCATACTACTTTTCAACTTATAATGCAGAAGATAAGGTTAAGACCACTGACAACAAGAAAATAATGATTCTTGGTGGTGGACCAAACAGGATTGGACAAGGCATTGAATTTGATTATTGCTGCGTTCACGCTGCGTTTGCGGTTCGTGATGAAGGTCTTGAAACCATTATGGTCAACTGCAATCCTGAGACAGTTTCAACGGACTATGACACATCAGACAAACTTTACTTTGAACCTTTGACGGTTGAAGATGTTTTGAGTATTTATAATAAGGAAAAACCATATGGTGTGATTTGTCAGTTTGGTGGACAGACGCCTTTGAACATTGCAAAACAATTGAAAGATGCCGGAGTGAATATTATTGGCACAAGTCCGGAAACAATTGATTTGGCGGAAGACAGAGATCTTTTCCGAGAAATGATGGATAAGCTTGAGATTCCTATGGCAGAATCGGGAATGGCAAGCAATCTGGAGCAAGCTATTGAAATTGCAAATCGCATTGCCTATCCACTAATGGTCCGACCTTCGTATGTCTTAGGTGGTAGGGGAATGGAAGTTGTTCATGATGAACAAATGTTGAGAGAATATGTTGAAGCAGCTGTGGAAATCACGCCAGAAAGACCAATTCTGATTGATAGATTTTTGAGCAATGCAATTGAGGCAGAATCTGATGCAATTTGTGATGGTACAGATGCTTTTGTTCCGGCGGTTATGGAGCATGTTGAATTGGCCGGCGTTCATTCCGGTGATTCTGCTTGTGTTATTCCTCATGTTAGCATCCCTGAGAAGCATGTTGAAACAATTCGAGATTACACAAGGCGAATTGCTATTGAAATGAATGTTGTTGGTTTGATGAACATGCAATACGCAATTGCAGATGATAAGGTATATGTTCTGGAAGCAAATCCTCGAGCATCAAGAACAGTTCCGCTGGTATCAAAAGTTTGCGGGATTTCTATGGCAAATCTTGCAACACAAATAATGCTTGGCAAAAAGTTAAGCGATTTGAACTTAAAGCATATTGATGTGCCGTATTTTGGTGTTAAAGAAGCTGTTTTCCCATTCAATATGTTCCCGGAAGTTGATCCTGTTCTTGGACCAGAAATGCGTTCTACAGGTGAAGTTCTTGGATTGGCTGACTCATTTGGGTTGGCATTCTACAAAGCTCAATGGGCAACCGTTCAGGCATTACCAAAATCGGGAACTGTTCTCATGACAGTTGCTGACAAAGATAAGCTGGCAATTCTTGAAACGGCTCAGAAATTCAACGAAATTGGTTTCAATATTATGGCAACATCAGGAACTGCAGAATTTTTGAAAGCAAACGGCATTGACGTTGAGACAGTTCAAAAAGTTCATGAAGGCAGGCCAAATATTGTTGATGCAATTAAGAATTCACAAATACAATTGATAATTAACACACCGATTGGTAAATACGGCAAGACTGATGATTCTTATATTAGAAAAGCTGCAATAAAATTTAAAGTACCATACATAACTACTGCAACAGCAGCAGCAGCAAGTGTTAAAGGCATCGAAGCTGTAAAGGAAAAAGATTGTCAAGTTAAATCCTTGCAGGAATATCACAAAGATTTGTAATTATTTACGATTAGGGCATTTCCTTAGTTTTTCGGTTAAATGGCTATATTTTTTTAATCAGCCACGGATTAACCTAGGGCGGCCGAGCCGCCAGTCTGCGTGAGTACACGAACAGGCAGGCCACCAAAGCTGGCGGAGCCAGCAGATTAAGGTTAAGATTAAGGTTAAGGGAGGAGGGAGAGGAAGTCAACAAGTTGCAGGAAATAGGAACGCAACAAGTTGCAGGAAAGAAGGAGAGAACGTCCAACATCGAACGTCCAACATCCATTCGACCAACGGGAGAACAGCTTTAGTTTACCTAAAGCAACGATCCCGCAGAGCGGGAGAAAGTGGTCATATTAAATGAAGAACCCCTCCGTCCTCGTTCCTCGGACACCTCCTCCCGCAGAGCGGGACTATCCCGCAAGGCGTGGACAGCCGGGAAGGAGCTTTGGCGGACTAAGGTTGATTTGAAGCATATTGGGAGTCCCGGCATGCGGGATCCTCGTTCTCATGAAAAGTTGACAAGCGTAAGATTGTTTTGCAACGTGTTTAAAACAAGAGAGTTGTAAATGCTCTAAAAAATAAACGATCAAACAAAACGAGAAAATGAAGGGTTGTAGTACGGATTATATTTATGTAAATCATTGCAGATAAGCATTTTCTGTTTGTTCTGATGATTTGACATTGCAATTAAACTGAATGACAGATTTTCTTAAATATCATCTGCTGGGTGATGTTTTTATAAAATAATTTTAATCAGGCTTACAGTATGAAACAATCTACATATGTGGTTAAGCATAAACATATTACATGAATGTATTTATCTGTGAAAATCCGTGTTTATCCGTGGCTAAGAGAAAAAAGAACCTGCAACCGAAAAATCAAGGAAAAGTTATAATATATATTTTTACTCTTTACGACTTCTTTGTTATAAGTTATCATACCTAACTAACAAACAGTAAGGATTTTATGGGATACAATAATTTAAAATTTGAAGAAGATGCACATTTTCTTGTGACAGGTGGTGCAGGCTTTATCGGCAGCAATTTATGTGAAGCCATTTTAGATATGGGCTACAAGGTGACTTGTCTCGATGATCTATCAAATGGATTCCAAGAGAATGTTGACCTATTTGTTGATAATCCAAACTACAAATTTATCAAAGGGGATATTCGTTCTTTAGAAACATGCTTAAAAGCATGCGAAGGCGTTGATTATGTTTTGAACCAAGCTGCTTGGGGTAGTGTTCCAAGAAGTATTGAGATGCCGCTTCTATATGAAGACGTCAATGTTCGTGGTACTTTGAATATGATGGAAGCTGCAAAAACTCAAGGTGTTAAGAAATTTGTTTATGCATCAAGCTCTTCTGTTTATGGTGACGAACCAACTCTGCCAAAATGCGAAGGACGTGAAGGCAAAGTTCTTTCTCCTTATGCTTTCACCAAAAAAGCCAATGAAGAATATGGACATTTGTATAAAGATATTTATGGACTAGACACTTATGGTCTTCGTTATTTTAATGTTTTTGGACGTCGTCAGAATCCTAATGGCGCTTATGCCGCTGTTATCCCAAAATTTATTAAGATGCTTTTGAATGATGATGCTCCTGTCATCAATGGTGATGGCATGCAAAGTCGTGATTTTACATATATTGAAAATGTTATTGAGGCAAATCTGAAGGCGTGCAAAGCATCTTCTGAATTTGCAGGTCAGGCATTCAATGTCGCATATGGCGGTCAAGAGTATCTGATTGATATGTACAAATTCCTATGTGAAACTCTTGGTAAGGATATTGAACCTGTTTTTGGACCAGATAGACCTGGAGACATTCGCTACAGCAACGCTGATATTTCTAAAGCAAAAAAAATGCTTGGATACAGCCCTGATTGGGATTTCAAAAAAGGAATCTTAGCCGCCATTGAATGGTACAAAGAAAATTTGTAAGAGGGCTCACGCCGTTCGCCGTGATAAGTGCTAGGTGATAAGTTCGAAAGTGCGCAAATTCGCAAGTGCGTGAGTTGAAGAGCTGGCTACGCCAGCAGTTATAGGTTTTCCGCGCCGAAGCGACGCGCCGAAGCGACGCGGCTACAGTGTGGTAAGTGCAGTTTTACGGTAGATGGGATAATCAGCCCTGTAGCCGAGTCCCGTGGGCTCGGGAAGCAACTATCCAACCAAATAACAAACAATGTGCTAGCTTTTATAGTCCCGTAAGGCGAAAATAAACGAATAACGATTAACGAGAAACGAATAACCAATTGGTGGCTCTATATTCCCAAATGAATGGATAAAATAATGAGAAGATGTTTTGCAGACAGATTGGAACCTGTTGGCAGGATACTTGATTCGTCTGTGGAAGAGTGCGTAGTATGGAGTTGTTCTCCTATCTATGATTCTGATGGCAAAGTTCACCTTTTTTTCACGAGAGTTCCTGGATCAGTAGATGAATGGTTTAAAAATTTAGACTAGTAAATTGTCAATCCCCTAAATAGTTATGTATCAGCTTTTGTTAACAATTGCAGATCACAAACTATTATGCGGTTAATGTGCCTGTTGTTACGTTTTTTTGTTCTGGTGCTTTTCCTTCTCGATGCCCATCAACAATTTCGTAAAGATTTGGATGGATATCTGCTGTGACTTTTTCCCAATCTTTGTAACTTCGATATGTGATATCATTTAGTCCTATCTGCATGTTTTCTCCATCAAATCTTCCCATTACACTTTGATCGCCCCATTTGAAGTAGTGAACACCTATTAAGTCTGGCAGCATTGCTGCCTGCTCAATATAATGTTGGTAGGCTTTGACACTCTCTGCCATTGTTAAAGTGCTTTTTATTCCAGCGGACGGAAGCCCTTTGTCAAGAGAACCAATGTGAAATTCTCCGATAAGTAGAGGTTTTCCAGTTTTATCTGCTAGTTTGCTGATTAATTCAGGATCGGGAGCGAGTTGATAGCAGTTGATTGAAAATGCATCAAGAACATCAGAGCCTGCAAGCTGATAATCATTATGAATCCAAGCCCACCTTAAGCCCAGATTCAAATGGTTCGGATCAACCTTTGAACAGGCTTTTGCAACCGTTGTCACATACTTTTCTGTGGCTTTATAAGTAAAATCTATGGTATCTGGTTTCGATTTAGGGTGTTTTTCAAGGTTAATAGGATTGTATAAATCATCAAATCCTAAAAAGGATGTTTCCCAAGCAAGGTTTAGCTTTTCAATTTCCGAATATTTACTTTTCATGGTTTCGATAAATTTCTGCATAGTTGCACACTGAGTGCCATCTCGTAGAAGTTGTGCACCCAAATCAAAATTTGTTACAAATGCCCATTTTGGCTCATTCGTCATGAAGTATCCAATTATGTATGGATTGTTTTTTATTGATTCAAGCTGTTCTGCAAATTTGTGACAGTTATTTTCATATTCATCAGAATAAACATCAGGAAAATCTCTAAATATCATAGTTTTAGTCTGTGGGAAACCACTCATTGTGAATACATATGGCAGCTTTGCGTAGTTCTGAATTTCAGGATCAGACCAGTTGGCAATTGTATTGAAACGATATTTTATCAGTCTTCTACGGGTAATTTCAAGCCATTTATTGTGCCAGTCATCGCCAAGTACTCTCTCCAAATTGTGAATGTTGGCACTGAATAGGTTTTCGCCATTCCACAAATGTGCATTGGTTTTTATAGGGGGAAGTGGTATCTCAAATACCTCTTCAATCCCGGCGACATTTATATAATCACTGACTCTTACACAATCTATTCCTATACTCCAGAAACCAAATCCTTCAGGATCTACAAGCCACCATCTTGTACCATCATGTTCTGTTCTAAAAAAACCGGTTGCTTCAAATTGTTTTTCCTTCCATCCTCCGAATTTTGACCAGAATTCCGGGTATACAGGAGAATTCGCTTCCAGTTCTGAATTTAAAGCTTCTGACACTTCTTCAATGTTTTCTGCTTTTCCATCCCAATTTTTAGTTTTCCATTGGTATAATCCGTCAACTAATGGTTCATCAGGAAAAGTATATTCGTCAGGAAAATCATTTTCTAAATGTACATTGTATAATTTCACTCCTGCAGGATTGGAAAAACTAATTTCAATTCTATCAAGTTCTTCAAAAGATATATTATTTCCGTTAACTGTTGCCTTAAAGCGTCCTGGAGTGCGTGGTATAAAGAGAGTCTTACCTTCTGCTATGGAAAGAGGAAAAGCAAGTTTTGTAGGCCAATGTGGGAAAATACCGGCATTAATTGTAACTTTCTTGGAAGGTGTTCCTGAAGATATAAAAGAGAAATGTATATTGACCATAAAATCAGTTAAGTTTTCTGCATCAAATACAACGACTTTGTCTTTAGTCCAGTCTGCATTCTTTTTTAAAATAAATATATCTTGTTTCATAACTATTCCTAACTAGGGCATCCTGTTTAATTCATAACTAACGTATTGGTAAATATTAATGCTTTCTTTTGCATGCTAAAATGCAATCCCGCAGAGCGGGACTAGCAAACTAGGTTAGCACATTTAGATCAAAAAGCTTGCAGAAGGACTATAATATAAATTTAATACAATTTATGAATCTGTAATGCGATAATACCTAACATGTTGCTATGCAACAAGTATCCCGCGGAGCGGGATCCCGCAAGGCGGGACCGCGAGCTAAAGGCGAAAGTGTCTTATAGCAAAATCTCAGGCATTCTCACATTAAACAGTAAGCCCTAACTATTGATAATAATTTTCACAATTTAATCAAAAAAAAAGTGGTAATGCAAGAAAGCAAGCTGAAAACTTGGCAAAAATGGCTTTTCAAACTCAAAAAAAAATGAATCAACCGAAAAATCAAGGTATTAAACCTTAGTTTTTCGGTTAAATGGCTACATTTTTTTAATCAGCCACGGATTGACACGGATTGACACTGATTATATTTATGTAAATCATTGCAGATAAGCACTTTCTGTTTGTTCTGATAAGTTGACATTGCAATTAAACTGAATGACAGATTTTCTTAAATATCATCTACTGGGTGATGTTTTTATAAAATAATTTTAATCAGGCTTACAGCATGAAACAATCTACATATGTGGTTAAGCATAAACATATTACATGAATGTATTTATCCGTGAAAATCCGTGTTTATCCGTGGCTAAGAGAAAAAAGAACCTGCAACAGAAAAATCAAAGTATTAAAGTAAGTATTCATTTGAATATTGTTTTTTATTTTATTGTATTGTACAATTCATCGCATAAATTTAAGAATATAAAGGAGTTAATATGGAATTTACAAAAGATGAGATAAGAGAGACTATGAAAGTCTTGTGTGCAGCTCAAACTGCTGATGTTCTGGCTGAAGAAAATAGTCGTATATTTAGGAAGTTAACAACAATGAAGGAATTTATTGATGCAGAATGCATTGGATGTTACCTTTCTGTTGATGGAGAAGTTGATACTTCGGAAATTATAAAAAAAGCTTTTGAGATGGACAAAAAAGTTTGTGTTCCTGCCTACAATGATGAGATAAATGGCTACAAATATGTAGTTTTAGAACAAGATTCACCATTAATTGATGGAAAATACAAAATTCCTGAGCCAAAATGTAAAATAGAGATTGAACAATCTCCAGATGTTGCTATTATTCCAAGTGTTGCGTTTGATTTTAAGCGTAATCGGTTAGGACATGGCAAAGGATATTTTGACAAACTATTGGCAACTGCCTCTGATGATACTCTAAAAATTGGTTTAGCGTTCTCATTTCAGATGGTTTCTAAAATAGATACCGTTAAAACCGACATTCCTATGGATAAAATTGTTTTATCTGAGGGTGTGATTCAACCATGTTGCTGTTGTAAATCTGAAGAATAATCTTTAGATTAAATTAAATATTGAATAATTCCAGCATGAAAGCTGTTGATTATAGAAAGACGACAAATGATCATAGATATACTTATTGGTCTTGTTGCTTTGATTCTAGGTTCCGGTATCGGATATTTGGTGAGACATCGAATTGGTAAGAAAAATGCTTACTCGTTGGAAAGTCTTGCAAGTAGAAAATTAGACGAAGCAAGCCAAGAGGCTGACTCAAAGAAGAAGGAAGGGGAGATTCTGGCTAAAAGTGAAGTCTTGAAAGCTAAAGAAAGCTTTGAAAAGACAACAAAAGCACGCCGCCAGGAGCTTGAACAGATTGAGAGTAGAATATCTCAAAGAGAGCTTAACCTTGATAGAAAAGTTACAATGCTTGACAAAAAAGGGGAAACCCTGGATGCAAAACAGGAAGAGCTTAAACGCAAGGAAGAAACTCTTAACAAGAAAAATCAGACTCTTTCTGAACAACTCAGAGAAGAGGCAATTATTCTTGAGAAACTTTCAGGAATGACTCAGGATGAAGCAAAAGAACTTATTCTAGATAAAGTTGAAAAAGCAATTCAAATTGATATTGCAGGCCTTACAAGAAGACTTCAGGAAGATGCCAAAACTAATGCCGAACGTGAAGCTCGCAAAATTATTGCTATGGCTGTTCAAAGGTATGCGGTTTCACATTCAAGTCAGATGATGACTAGCGCTGTAATGTTGCCTAGTGAAGATATGAAGGGGCGTATCATCGGTAGGGATGGTCGTAACATTCGCTCTCTTGAAGCTGCAACAGGTGTTAATATTCTTATTGACGATACTCCTGAAGCTGTAGTTATTTCCGGATTTGATTCTATTCGACGAGAAATTGCCAGATTATCTCTTGAATCCCTTATTCAGGATGGTCGAATTCATCCTTCAAGAATTGAAGAGGTTGTTGAGAAGACTCGGGAGAACATGAAGACAACAATCAGAGAAGCGGGGGAAGAGGCTGCATATATGTGCTCTCAGCCTGATATTGAACCGGAAATTCTTAAGTATGTCGGACGCTTGAAATTTAGAACAAGTTATACTCAAAATGTTTTACAGCACTCTATTGAAGTTGCAAATTTGATGGGAGTGATGGCAGGTGAGCTTGGACTTGATCCAACTCTTGCTAAGCGAATTGGTCTTTTTCATGACATAGGTAAAGCTGTTGACCATGAAGTTGAGGGCGGACATGCGATTATTGGTGCAGAATTGCTTAAAAAGTTTGGTGAAGATGACGATGTTGTTAATGCTGTTGCGGCTCATCATAATGATGTTGAAGCCAAAACTCTATATGCAGCGTTGGCATCGGCTGCTGATGCAATTTCAAGTTCTCGCCCAGGTGCTAGATCTGAAAGTACTGATTTCTATGTTAAGCGTTTGGAGAAACTTGAAGCACTCTCATATGAATTCCCTGGTGTTCAGACTGCGTATGCTATTCAAGCTGGACGTGAAATCCGAATTATTGTTGATCCGGAGGAAATTAATGATGTTCAGGCAACTACTCTTGCTAGAGATATCAGCAATCGTATTGAGACTGAATTGAAATATCCTGGTCAGATTCGTGTTGTTGTGATTCGTGAAAAACGCTGCTTGGAATATGCGAAATAGAACGCTGGCGACGCCAGCGGTTCTACGTGTTAAGTTCTTAATTTTTCGATTGAGAGGTCAAACATCATGCGTTTGAATCAATAGAATTAAGGATTGAGTCATTGTTTTATCACTTTTTGGGTGATCCCGCAAGGCGGGATGAAAATTGTTGTCAACGGACGCCGAGGACGTATTAGCTCCTCCCCGGCTGTCCACGCCTTGCGGGATAGTCCCGCTCTGCGGGAGGAGGTGTTCGAGGAACGAGAACGGAGGGGTATTTCT
>JAQICX010000156.1 GCA_027858345.1 Kiritimatiellia bacterium
TCCGTTGAATCTTTCAAAAAAATACGCAATAGGCCTGCTATTACTTGATTTTTTTTTAAGCCCAACGTCGTCCTCGAATAAAATCTTTACAGCGTTTCATTTGTTCAATGCTCTAGCAATCTGTTTATATGGAAGATGCACAAATCATAAAATTCTTTATAGACATCATTGATTCTCTTTTTGCTGAAACTTTTTATCGACTTCTGTCGACTTCAACGACTACTCACGACTTCGAAACAAAGGCAACAACTTTACACCGAAGTCGCTGACGTCGACAGGTGTCGAAAGAAGTCGAACTCTTCAATCCTATATTTCCCGAATGCCTTTGCATTCAGGAAAAGCCGAACATCCCCAGAAGAGTTGCCCAGCATTCCTACCACTACGGGCAGTGCGCTGGCACATTGCTTTTCCACAATCTGGACAAGCAGGTGCATTAGGGTCTGCCTGTTCCTTGTCACGTTCTTCCCGACGTACAGCACTCATTCTTTCATGAAAGCCACCTTCTTTTTGGAAAACTTCACTCTGAACTTCTAATTGACGATTCAACATATTTAGAACTCTGGAAATCAAAATCAACATTGCATTTGCGACACAAGTTGGATCATCAGAATCAAGCCATGGTGCAAATTTTTCATATTGCGCCATCGTGTAAACAGCAGATTGATGCAGACTTACTGTTTCTGAAAGCGGATTAGGGTCAAGGCGTACGCCAAATACACCTTGTGCTTCTTGCGTTGTCGGTTCCCATGGTGCAATTTTGTGTGATAACAGCCAAAATTCATAATCTGCTTTCAGCTCAGCAAGACTTGCTCGGGCAACATCGGTTAACCGCATTTCAGTGCCAGCAGAAGTACCAGCCCGCTCTGACCCTTCAACTATATTTTGTCGTCCGGAACGTGCAGCCTGGGTCATCTGATCAAATTGTCTTCCACAAGGATCATTTCGTCGATTCAAAAAAACATTACAAAACCGCCATGTTGCAAGCTGAATTATACTCGTTAATGTAAATGAATCCAGCTTACGGTAACCTCCATGCTTCCCCACAATCTTTTTCATTTTGGCTCCTTTCTTTTTAAACTTTTTGAATATCGACTTCAAGCGACTTCAACGACTACTCACGACTTCGAAACAATGACTTCATCATGTCGAAGTCGCTGAGGTCGACAGGTGTCGAAAGAAGTCGATTTTGAATTATATTAACTCGCAACAATTTAATCAAGAACATCTCATTTTTTTTTAACAAGTGGTTAACCGGATAGGTAAATGATGAGAAAAGTATTATATAAAAATAACAAGCTTGTTTTTGTGGAAAAATTTTTAATATTATTTGAAATTTAGGTTCTTCGTAATATTTTGTGGATAACAATTGTTATTAACAAGAACCCCAGCGGGGTGAAATCTTTGTCTTGTCGCGCCGTAGACACGCGGTGCGAAGGCGGAAGCCCACGGTTTCAACCGTGTGGAGCTAATCAAAATAGACAAGCGAATCCCATAGAGATGGCATCTAATGAGATACGCAAAAGAATTTTATATCAATGTCCCCCCTACAGGGTTCAATGCTGTTATGTATGAAGACCTTGGGTTATAATCCCGCCTTGCGGGACTACCAAAATGTCATTTCTCGGGATTTATCCACAATAATTTACGAAGAGCCGGTTATTAGCCTGTTTAGCAAAAAAAGCTTGCGGACGAACTATAATATAAGATTCATATAATTTATAAATTTGTAATGCAATATCACGCAATCCCGTTTTGCGGGACTAACAGAGCTAGCTATGCACTGCAAGTTATCCCGCGGAGCGGGATCCCGCAAGGCGGGACCGCGGGCTAAAGGCGAAAATGCTTTAAGGCAAAATCTTAGGAACCGGCTTGCCGAGACTGGAGCCTGCGACAGTAGCGAAGCGTCCATCTTGCATTAAACAGTAGCCCCTACCTAGGGCGTTCCGCCTTCGCAGCAAGCTGTCTTCAGCACGACAGGACGGTGCGACAAGTCATCAGCATCTTTATCATTCGATATTGGATGTTGAGAGTTCGATGTTGGATGTTCTATTGTTAAAAAAAAATGCCCTCCTCCAGAAGGTTATCTGGAGAAGGGCGTGGTGTTTGTGTGTGTGTGGATCGTTATAGTGCTATATATGCAAATATCATGTACATCTGAAAAAACATGTACTTGGGAACATCGATATTCACATAAACACAAATTCTAAAAAATTTTCACAATACTACCCAAACGATTAATAAAAGTCAATTGTTTTACCACACACACAAAAAAAAATCTACTATTTTTAAGAAAAAACCCAAGTTTTATGATTTTTCATACAATATTAAAGATTAATAGAGCAGTCTTTTATCTTTTTTGCAACAGCAATTGAATATTCAGGTACCAACTCCATTCTATCAAACACCTCAACACAATCAAATGGCGAAAGGCATATCATAGGATCCTTCAAAGATGTAGCAACATCAGATATATCAACCTTGAAGTTTTTTGCCATCTTTTTGCTTAAACATTTTATTACGGCTTCTCTGCGAGTCCAGAAATGATAAAACAGTTGAGTTTGTTCTTCTTTATCAGTGATGCTTCTAATCTTAGCAATCTCTTTGGGGCCAAATGCCTTGCCTGCTAATTTTTCTATATTTTCAGAATATCTAATTTTTTCGATATCGATTCCAACATCTTGTTTTTCATTAACAACTATTGCAAAATAGTCTTCCGAATGTGATATATTAAAAAAAACATCTGGATATTCAGACAAATATGGTTTGCCATTCGCTGTTTTTTGAAATTTGATAGTTTTGGGTTCTATATCTAATATTTCAGATATATATTCTCTTGTCCATGCCTTTGAAAGAATATAGCGTTCTTTTCCTTGAGGATATTTGAACCTATTAGATTTTGAAGACTCTTCATCTGTTATGAATCTTTCATACTCACATGCCGACTTATAGTTGAATTTTCTAATATTTATATGCATATTTCCCTGCTAATGTTAATTACAATCAGATGACGAGCCCCACAGTATAGCTGACCATGTGAAGGTCATGACCAGCAATTACTTATAAACTTACAGACTAAGACCTGTTGCTAAAAAGCGAGTTTCCCCCTCATACTCAAGAACAACACCACTAGTTTTCTCTTTGGTTACATCCTTAAGGGTCATCCCTTTATAGGTTTGACCAACATCTACAATCTCATTACCATCAAAAATTGCAGCACCAGATTTGCCCAATCCAATTGTTCCAGATAATTTAGCCCTTGGCCATCTCACCATTTTGTCTGTAGTATCTTCTGATTGTTCTTCTAATTTTTGTTCTTCTTCAGCCAAGCGTTTTGCTTCAAGCTTAGCTTTGATTTTTGCAGTCATTTGAGAATTATGATATTTATCTGCCAATGATGTTCCCTCAGATGTTGCAACATCTGTTTTGCTGGATGTTGTTGTAGCATCAGGCTTATTATTAACAGCTTCAACTTTCGTCTCAGTTGGCTGAGTGCCAGATGTTGAATCTACAACCTCTACCTGCTTTTGAGCATTTTTAAGGTTTCCGGCAGCCAATTCGGCTTTTGCAACCGCCTTACCAGCCGTAGATTTTGGTTCCCTTTTAACAATGGTATTGACCTTAATTGAACCTTGGCCTGAATCTGATGATGTTTTGTCACTATAGTCCTTCACACTGTTTGGAATATACTTAGTAATAAAAGTGAAATCCCCTCCACCAATAAGCTTTACACCATAATAAATTCCAGCACCAATTAATAACAAAAACAATATTATTGCTAGAATAAGTTTTCCTACAGATGTTTTGTCACTGTTTGTCTCGTTATCATTGTCCCCTGATTTATTCAGAGCAGGATGAACAGGCACTCCTGTATCAGCTTTTACATCTTTTTTTGAAGAAGGTTTCTTTTTATTCTTTTTTGATTTCTTAGATAAAACTTCTTCTGCAGGATCTTCGTATAGTTTCTTAGGAGCCTCTTTTGGTTGGAATTTCAGACCAACACTAGCCTTTTCAGGAGGTGCAATTGGTTCATTTTTTTGTTCCTTCGGACTAAAAGCAAGTTCTTCTTTCTTCGCCAGCAATGGTTTTTGGCGAGTTGATAGAACTTCCACAGTTGGAGTATCCTCTTCAGGAATTTCCATAGGAGGAACTTCAACAGGTGGAGAATCAACCTTTGGGACATTCACAGGTATCTTTTCATCTGACTGCATTTCAGTAGGAGGTAAAACCAAATCATTCATATCGAAATCATCTGGCAATATAAAGTCATCGTCATCAATGATAGTGTTGTTTGTTTCTTCAACTGATGGAGGAGGTTCTGTCTCTGTTTTTTCCAAAGAAAGCTTCTTTGGTTTTAAGGAGAGCTTGACATCGTCAGATATTGCATCTGCAATAGATCTGTCGGAATCTCCACTATTTTTCTTTTGCTCTTCTTCTTGTCTTTTTAGTGCTTCTTGTATTAAACTCATCTTATCATCCTTCAATATGTGCGATTGATCTTATTACATGATTTTTATCAATAGTTAATGATCCACTTGCATAACCAGCAAGTAAAGCATTGTCACAAACGGCATTTATTACTCTTGGGCTGCCTTTTGAGTATGCATATACTTCCCTTATTGCATCCATTTTAAAAAGAGGATCTTTACGACGGTTACCTGCTATCAAAAGTCTATGTTCAATATAATTCTTAGTGTTTTCAAGTGTTAAAGGTGTAATATGATAACGAACAGTTATGCGTTGACGCAACTGTCGTAAATCAGCTCTAGCCAGGCGTTCTTTCAGCTCGGGTTGTCCACACAAAATGATTTGTATCAACTTGTGCTGATCTGTTTCCAGATTCGAAAGCAACCGAACCTGCTCCATAACCTTTGGAGACAAATCCTGTGCCTCATCAATAAACAATGCAACATTCTTACCTTCTGCATTCTTCTCCAACAAAAATTCATTCAGCAACTCAATGTATGCCAACCTGTTGCGTCCTCTGGGCTCCAACCCTAGATCATTAAGAATAGCTCTCAAAAGCTGGGTTTCTGTTAATGATGGATTCAAAATCAATGCTGTTTCAATGTCATCTGGCAACTGAGCCAAAATAGCTCTACATGTGGTCGTTTTTCCAGACCCCACTTCACCTGTCAATTCAATAAATCCCTTACGATTCGTGATTCCATACATTAGATAATCAAAAGCCTCTTTGTGCTGTTGAGCAAAATATAAAAACTTTGGATCTGGCGTTATATTGAACGGAAATTCCTTTAAATTGTAAAAGTCCAAGTACATATAATTACAGGATAACAAAAAAAAGATTAAAAAATCAAGTTATAAAAAAAATGTTTAACCTATTTTCACCTTTTAGAATAGAAATCATAGTGTTTTGAACTAGAGTTTAGTTATTACCTTGCTAAACAGAGACTTCTTTAGTATAATTGCGTAACATAAATACAGGTTATGAGCAAAACTAGGCAGTTTCCAAACTGATGTAGTTTTGAAAGACTAAACATGTTCTTAAATGCCCCAATAATTTAAGACATATTGCAAATTATAAAATTATGTAGCAGTCCCAAAATGCTACCAAACAAAGAACAAGGAAATTTTATGGCACAATCAATGTCAATGGTACAATCGCAGACACTCCAACAGACTATGGCACCACAGCTTAGACAGTCTTTGGAAATTTTGCAGATACCAATGATGGAGTTAAACACTCTGATACAACAGGAAGTGGAAATCAACCCAACTCTTGAAGTCCAAGCTCCGGAAGATAGTATTCCTGAGGTCGACACGTCAGATGAACCAACAGATCTAAGTAGTGAAATGGATCTTCAGGATGAGTTTGATGTGCTTGCAAAGATTGATGGCGATCTACAGGACTACTTTTTTCAAGACTCAATCTATGACAAAACAGATACGGCAAGAAGCTCTGAACGCCAACAGTTTATAATGGATTCAATAACATCCGAAGAGACTTTGCATGAGCATCTGCTCTTCCAACTTGACCTTTCAGACATAACCGACGAAGACAAAGTCATGGGAGAAATGCTAATTGGAAGCATAAATGATGATGGTTACTTAACAATAGAATTAGATGAACTGGCAGACTCTACTGGTTACAATGTTGTTCTCCTAAAAGACGTATTAACAATAATTCAGGACTTTCATCCAACTGGAGTTGGTGCTAGAAATATTACAGAATGCCTTCATCTGCAACTCGAACAAGCTGGAAAACATGAAAACTCCGTTGAATGGAGAATCATTGATGAACATTTTAATGATTTAGGCAGAAAGAAATTCACAACAATTGCGGAAAGTCTTAAAGTATCTGTTGAAACTGTAAAAGATGCAGCTGACTTAATCAGCAGACAAAACCCAAAACCAGGGAATATCTTTGCAGAAGATAGAATTGAATATATACTACCAGAAGTTTTTGTAGAATTAGATGACAATGAATATGTGGTGGTAATGAATGAAGACAGCTTACCTCAACTGAGAATCAGCTCCTACTATCGAAAATTGATTCAGAATCCTGATACACCTAAAGATACAATCAAGTATATAAAAGAGAAACTTGCATCAAGCAAATTTCTCATAACAAGCATCGAGCAAAGACAAAACACTTTAAAAAATATTTCTACAGTTATTGTTGAAGAGCAGCAGGAATTTTTCAGAAATGGAATTAAAAACTTGAAACCCATGACCATGCAGGAAGTCGCAGACAAGGTTGGTGTGCATGAAACAACTGTAAGTAGAGCCGTGTCCAGTAAATATATGCAGACTCCAAATGGTATTTTTGAGCTTCGATACTTCTTCACAACAGGTCTTCAGACTGCTGATGGCTCATCAGTCTCAAATGAATCTGTTAAAGATATGATTGCAAATATGATTGAGGATGAAGATACATCCAAACCACTCTCAGATCAGGTAATTGCCGACATCCTAAAGGGAAAGGGCATCAATGTGGCAAGACGAACTGTTGCAAAATATAGAATCAAACTAAAAATACCATCATCAAGCATGCGCCGTTCCGATTAAGTTTAGCCGCATGCTTTAATCATCAATTTAAAAAGAAATTAAACATGTCAAGTATAAAACGCAAACTTATTGTTATTCACGGAAGTGGAACTACCTACTTAGAGACAATAAACATGCTCACATCTCTTCTTAAATTCAAATCTTCATGGGAAAATGGAGTTTTTTTCATAAACAGAAGAGAAGGTAGCTTGATTCAAAACATGCTTTTTAATCCTCCTGAAACGCAATTCACCAAATCAATTCAATTGATTATCATTGCCAGACTGTTAAATTCCTGCATTACTACAGATGACAGCTTTGACACCCAACAGGCAACGCAAATTAAGGAATCAAGGATTGTTCATGAATTCTCTAATTTCGGCATTCCTGTTGGACCAAAGAACAGGCTAAGAAGAGCTGAACAGATGCTGACAGAAGGAACAAAACAACTAGCCCCCCTACTTGCAAAACTTGATGTGCTTCAGAAAAAACTTGTAAATGATAGAGGAGAGGTACTATTTGAGGATGTAACCAGAATACTAATTGAAAATGAATCACCTGATTTACTTCTGTTTTTGGATAGATTGAGATCAATGCCGGAATCTGGTGGCGACTTAGATACTGTAGGTAGTGCAACTTTTTATACATACTGGCTGAAGCAGCAAGCTGCAAAAGAAAACAGAGAATTTCTTTATGGACGAGACTACATATATGTTTTTGTAAACTATCATGACTCAATCAAATATTTTGAAAAATATGGTCCTGCAGATGTTCTAATGGCCGACATGCCAATTGCTGCATTACCCGAATTTGAGAATGATGTTCGATATCTAGCCACAAAAGATATACATATTCAACGCTTTGAAGATCACCATCCATACGAAATCAAACATATTCAAATGTTTAATCGGTTGAAAGAAGAAAAAATGGTTGATTTCTTTGAAATGGGTGGACCAGAAAACGGCAAAGAACAACTTGAAAAAGATATGCGCTGCGGAACTGATATTGTTTTTGACAATCTTATTGCAAACACACAAGAAGATGTTGAAGGTGCAAGAAACCTTAAGTATTGGGCTCATGTAAACGATCTGGCACTGAAGAAAACTCAAAATGGCGAATTGTTGACAACGCTTATAAAAGGTGGATTGTGCAAAATTGAAATTGTACAGACTCTTATGGAATGTATAGCCGATGATAGCTTTGAAACAGTATTTGAAGATAAAAAATGGACAGACCGAGCTGCTGAATGGAATACACACTTTGAAAGTATACAGGAAACTCTGAGAGAAAACTGTTACCAAGTAAGCTTTTTGGGCAAAGGTGCAGATGGTGAACCAACAAGCAAACCTGTAAACATACTTTTTGCTCTAGCTGCCAGCAGAGGCAAAAACAGTCCCAAAATAACAGTCAATAAATCTGTTGAATATCTATCCAGGTCATATCCTGAAGCCGACTATCTATTCTATTGCTATGGAGCAAGCTTAATGGTCTGTAGAAGATTGAATCAAGCCGACTTAACATTCAACCTTGGGGATTTAATGTCAGAGCTTGGCGGTCCGGAAGATGGCGGACACTCAGGAGCTGCTGTATGCAAACCTGATTCAAATCCCAAATATCCAAAACACCAGCTTAAGAGAGTTTCAAGATCCAATTTTTCACGTTTCTGCAACTACATGACAATGCGTATTGATGAACTCGGCTACAAAAGTATGAAACAGATAAACTGTTCCGTGGCACCAACGGCCGAGCACATGAGAAAGGGAAACAAGAAATTACTCATGATCATCTTAATAACAATGTTAGGTGGACTTCTCTTAGTTGCCCTATCAAAAAATTTCAGAAGAGCAAACGTACTTTACAGCAATAGGTCATTTTATCCAAATTTGGCAACACCAGAAGAGAGCAAAATAATCGCTGAACAAGAATTGCTGCACAAGAAAGAAGGATCAAAATGATTGCTTTAAGAATTATAAGTTTATCAGTTGGTTATATTCTTGGAATTATTCTTGCAATAATTCTGTCTGGCAAGACCTCTCCAAACATCTTCATTCCTATTCAGATAATTGGTTTAATTGCCTCTATATGGTTTTACAAGATGGAATTGAGTTGGAAGAAGATACCTTCATGGTTGATATTTTTAGGAATAGTATTGTTTATTCTGCCATTTGGTTATAGAAGAGCATATCAATATCTAGGACCTCCAAATCAGGATTCTGTCAAATATATCATAAACCAGCAACCATACAACACACCTATTAAAATAAGAGGCCAAATTGCTATGGAAGCAGATGTGAGAAGCGAAAACAGAGTCGATATAAACTTTAAAGCATCTGAGATTAAATGTGGAACAAACCAATGGCAAACCGTCAAAAACAGCAAAGTTCGCCTTAGGGTAAAAGGATCTGCTAAAACTAAAAAAGGTACAACAAACGGCTTTGAGATACTAAAAGACATGGACTGCTACGGTTACAAGATAGAAGTTATCACCGAAAAAACAGAACCAAGAAAAATTCTCAACCCTCATCAGTTTGATAATGAGAAATTTATAGCCCAAAGTGGCTACATGGCAGATTTTGAGGTGTCACCAATAAATGTTGTTTTGCTTGAACAATCTGCCGGCAATCCAATGCTTGAAGTTGCACTAGCTGCAAAAAGTGTATTCTTAAGCACATATAGGAACACAATTCAAAATCCAGCATCACGCTTAGTTGGAGCTGCAACACTGGGTACAAGAAGAGCAATTGAAAAACAAAAATTCAAAGGACAAGATATCACTCAGGCATTTCGTCATGTCGGCATTGGACATGTTTTGGCAGTATCAGGATTGCATGTCACAGTGATCAGTGTTCTGCTCTACTTTATCTTTGCAAGCGTAGGGTTAAAACCAAAAACTTTTGCTCCAATTCTCATTTTATTTTTAATACTTTTTGCATTAATAACAGGAGCAAGACCATCAAGTATCCGTGCAGTTATAATGAACTCAATAATCATTTCAAGTATTGCATACTTCAAACTCAATGCACGACATGCAACATATATAGGCCTATCACTTTCCTCATTTATTATTTTGATATTCTCTCCCCTTGTGCTATTCTCTGCAAGTTTTCTGCTTTCATTTGGTGCCGTGCTGTCACTAGTGCTAATCACCCCAACAATCGAAACATGGATAAAAAGACTAAGAGGGTTTTCTTTAATCTTTGCAATAATGTGGTTTGGTTCATTAATATATCTGGCATGTATCAATCTGGCATGGCTGACAAAAGGTGAAAACATATTAATTATTTTTGGAGTACTATGGTTGTTAATTATTGGCGGAACAAAACTAAACAATAAATTCCCCAAAGCTTGGGAAATTGGCACAGATAGAATTCCTGAACCACTACAGATGTTCATTGCAGCACAGCTGGCAATACAGCTTGGTATGATGATTCCAATGAGTGCATACTTTTTTGGACAGTTCCCAATTGCCGGTATCTTTGTGAATCTCATAATCATCCCAGCAGTGGGCGTTCTAGTTCAACTTGGCATGCTAGCTGGCTTGTTTGGTCTCACTCCTGTCATAGGTCATATAGTTGCACTACCTTTGGGTGCGTCAGCCACCATCGTTGCATATCTCTTCTTCTGGGTCTCGTATATAGGGTCAAATGTTTTTCCATTTCCAGCAACACCTAAACCAACCATATCATGGTTGTTGGCATATTATATAGTCCTGGCAATGGTAATAAGTTCAGAACATTGGAAGCACCATTTGCAGACCTTCATATTCAAGCATTCAACGTCAAAAATGTATAAAAAATCATCAACCTTGATATCAGTCATTCTGTGCCTGGCACTAATATTGATTCCAATAATAAAAAAGACAGTTACAAAAAATAATTGTGAACAAATAATTATTGCAGCACAAACAACAAACCCTGTTGTAATATTGTATGGAAGCAAAACAACTGCAATGATAAATGCTGCCAACGCTTACACGGCAGAAAGAACTCTATTTGATCTTATACGAGGAGAAGGCTCATGCGAGATTAATGATGTGATTCTTACAAGTCCAAATCCATACATAGGCATGAGTGGTATTGTGGCTCTCAGCCAGAAAATGCCTGTAAGAAAAGTACATCTTGGAATCAAAAAAGAGAAGGGAAAATCCTATCTGGAAACCATTGGTGATTCATATCTTATTGACAAAGCAAATCAAAAAACTGGAGGAACATTCCAAAGACGTTACAACTCTGAATATAAAGACATGGTAGATATGGTCAATAAATATAATGCACCTGTGAATCAAATGCCCATTGGAAAAGTTCTGGATTGGAAGAACATGCAACTTTACAGTCTACCACTGGATAAAACCCCAAAAACATATATATCATCAGCAAAAACTGCCATTATCAACATCAAATATGCAGGAAAAAATATTGTTGTAATCACAGAAACAAGCAACTATAGTTTAAAAGCAGCATTTAAGGAACTAAAAAAAGCTGATATAATCATAATAACAGATCATAGTAATCGTTCATATTTCATGTCAACATTAGATCTCATCAAAGAGCTATCAAGTGCTGATACATTTATCTTCACAAGCAGCTTTACTCCAGACGATAACAAAGTTGAGAAGTGGTGCAAAGAAAACAATGTTAAATTCTTTCACACAGGAACAGATGGAATGATTCGCATTCAAAACAAAAACAACAACTTTAAAATATCACGACCTGTCACTTATGAAAACTAAAATCTCAAAGTGTCAATTAATAATTAAATTAGTAAGCATGGCAGCAATTACCTCTTTTTCCTGCGGACGACTCTCCGCAATCATAAGCGTCATAGCCACAAGAGCATTATCTGCAATTCTCTTATTACCATCTTTGTCATAAATCAATTTATTCTTTTCTGCAAATTTCAGAAATACAGCTGCTGCAATTCGTTTATTGCCATCCACAAAACTGTGATTCTTAACAAGAAAATAGAGAAGCTGTGCTGCCTTCTCTTCGACTGATGGATACACATCCTTCCCATCAAAACTTTGCATAACAGCATTCAAAGAACTATGCAAGCTTTCATCCTTTTCTTTGCCAAACACAGCCGAATCACCAAATTTCTCACGCATGGCATCCACCAACTTCAAAGTTTCTTTATAGGTCACAGACTGTGCTTTTCGACGAGATGTTTTACCTATTTTTACTCGCTGATGATCATAGTCATCTAGAAGATCAAGAGCTCCTGCATACTCAGAAACAACTTGTAGAAGAACAGAAGCCTCATCCCCTGTCAAAACCTTACGCTTTGAAATGTCAGAAGCCAATTTCACCACTTTCTTCAACTGCTTAAGACGATGCTCATTAACCGTATATCCCTGCACAATATGTTGCCGCAAAACATTCGTTGCCCAAATTCTGAACTCTGTACCACGCTTCGAGTTAACTCTGTACCCAACAGAAATAATAGCATCCAGATTAAATATATCCATTTGTCGGATTTTACCATCAGCAGCAACCTGTGCTATTTTTGCACAGGTTGATTTTTTATTCAGTTCTCCAGTTTTATAGATATTCCTCAAATGCCTTATAATAACAGTTCTATCTCGTTCAAATAACTCTCCAAGTTGATGAGCGTTCAACCAAATTGTTTCGTTCTCTAGCTGAACATCTAATTGAATACTACCATCGTTACTTTTATACAATAGCAATTCAGAACTTCCTGTAATTCTTTTTTCATCTGTCATCTGATAATCCTCATATTTCAATAGAATACATTTTCTTCAACGAATTTCACTAATTTCCCCAAATTTTTCTTTTAATAATATCCACAATACCTATTCCTGTAATTCAGAAGGGATGAATTCGCTGAGCGTAGTGTATAAACATCTGGCAGAAAACTCCAATTTAAATGGGAACGAAATAACACAACTCCAGTTGTTATCTTCCTTCACCCACCAGAAAACTGAATATTTTTCATCGTACGCACGTTCAAACTTAATGATAACTCTAGACAAATTATCATTGAAATATTCAACATCAACAACACTCCATTTCTTCATTTGCCATATCGGTTCAGACTCAGAAAGTTTCATCATAAAATATTCGTAAGTGTAATCATTTTTAAAGTCTTTATTCATGTAGTTATAAACAGACGTCCAGTCCCCATTCTCAAGTGATGAAGAAAAAGAAAGAATAGCCCCCGACAAATCTGGTTCAATATTACTTAGCTTTCCATGTGAAGATCTTTCCCTAACCATCTTTGCATATGCATAACCAGCATAATTAACATGTACAGATACATACCATATTAAAACAACCACCGAAGCACAATATCCAATAACACACATAATTCTATTTAAGATTTTCATTTTTATAGTTCCTTTGCTAACAAATTTAGGGTGACAACGTGAAATTCATCATTTTACAAATTTATTTGTTTAATAATAACACAAAACATTGTTTTAACAAAGAATTATTCACAAAGGAAACAACAAAAGTCAAGTAAGCGGCTCTCACAGAAGTGTTTTTCATAAATATTATCGATGTGTTTATAATAAGAGTATTGTAAAAGCTATCAGAAACAAAAGATCATAGAATCCTCCTGCCCACGGCAGTGCCCTTTCTAACCCTCTACTGTGTCCTGCATAGCGAAGCGACGCATGGAACCGTCTAACTGAATAACCAAATGCCTTTCCAAAATTGAACAGCAGCAAACAAGCCAACCTAAAAATTGAAGGAAAAGTCCTTAATTTTTCGGTTGGAGATAAAAACATGCTTTTCGACCAATAAAATTAAGAAATGAGGGACTGTTTTTTCTGTTTTTGGGTGATGAACGCTGAAATTGTTTTCAACGGACGCCGAGGACGGCATCCCTCCCTGCTTGCAATATAATATTAAACTGCACAATGGGAGGGTCAGCGTCCCCGCTGACAGAAAAGGTGCTCAACCGAAAA
>JAQICX010000170.1 GCA_027858345.1 Kiritimatiellia bacterium
CAATAAATACCTGCGGAGCTATTCCAACCTTAATCCCGCTTTGCGGGACTATCCCGCCCTGCGGGATAGCCATCTTAACCTTAATCTGCTGGCTCCGCCAGCTTTGGTTGCGGCTCGTCCGCCCTATGTTTTCCGTGGTTAAAATTCATAATTCTTTTAGTCAATCGCTTTCAGGTCGGCTTCACTCATCGGCACCCAGTCAGGGTTTGGTTCAGGATATAGAGCCCCAACATCTTTCTGCCAGGTTTTTAGTTCAGCAAGCAGTTCAGAAGCTATTTTGGGATGTTTTTCAGCAAGGTTGTTGTCTTCGGAAATATCATCTTTAAGGTTGTACAGTTCAATTCTGTCTCCTTCAAAGAATTCAATAAGTTTCCAATCATCTTTTCTGACAGAAGAGCCAGGTGTTCCACCTTGATTTCCATAGTGAGGGAAATGCCAGAATATTGCTCCTCGATCTATACTTTCGCCCTTTAAAACTTTAACAAAACTTTTCCCGTCCACATGCTGTTGTGGTTCAAGTGGTAGTCCGCATGCTTCCAGCAATGTAGGATACCAGTCCGGACTTGTAATTACACTGTCTGAAATGCTGTTTGGAACTACAGTCCCCGGCCATTTTACTATCGTAGGTTCACGAGTTCCGCCTTCATACATCCAACCTTTACCATGAGCCAGAGGTGCATTGCAGGTTGGAGAACCTTCGGCATCTGAAAGTCCACCATTATCACTTGTGAATACAATTATTGTGTTATCTGCAATACCTTTTTCATCTAGAGCTGTCATAACTTTGCCAATGTTTTCATCAAGGTGTTCAATCATTGCCGCATATACAGGATCTGATTGGATTATTCGATGTTGCATGTGCTTTGTTTTTTTGTGTCCCACGGGAAAGAAATCGCCTTCAACAATTTCTTCAACCTTGTCAAGCCCCATGTCGATTCTCTTTTGCTCATACTTATTGACATTTTCTTCTTTAGCCATGATTGGTGTATGAACCTGATAGAACCAGAGATTCATGAAAAATGGAGTGTCGTCGTTAGATTCAATTAGGTTGACAGCTTCGTCGCCAAGACGATCTGTAAGGTAATCATCTCCAGGTTTGGGTTCTATTGTCGGAATATCCCAAGGAGTAAAATAGTGACCTCTACCACTAGGATGACCTTTTGACCAACCCACCAATATTCACATCAAATCCATGTCTATCCGGCCAGAATTCTCTTTCCCCTAAATGCCACTTGCCAATGTGCCATGTTTTGTATCCGTGTTCTTTGAATGTTGTAGCCAATGATTTCTCAGATAGATTCAGTTCGGGGGTATAAGGAGCCGATAGAAGTCTGCCTCTTTCTCCACCGAGTTTACAATGTTCCGGTCCACCAATAAACTGTGTTACGCCTACTCTTGCAGGGTATTTGCCAGACATTATGCTTGCTCGGGTAGGGGAGCAGACAGGACAGGCAGCATATGCATCTGAAAAGAGCATGCCGGCACTTCTTAGTTTGTCTATGTTCGGGGTCTCATAAAATTCACTGCCCATGCAGGCAATATCTTTCCAACCCATATCATCAATCAATATAAAAATTACATTTGGCTTTGTCATTATTGGACTCCTTTTTATTGGTAAATTTCAGTATGGTTGGAATTATAGACTGAATCAGTGAATATTTCAATTAGAAGTTTTGTTTTGCAGTAATTTCCTCAATTTTTCGGTTGTAGATTTTTTTAGTTTCAGATTTTGGAAAGCCATTCTTTCCCAAACAACACCTTGTGATATCAGCCCATCTTTCGCTTCGCAAGCAGAATAAGATGTATACCTATACTATCTTACTGCTTTTAAAGCAAAATATGGGCTAATCTGACAAGTCAGTTTGGGATTTTTACTTTGTAAAAACCAGAATGGCTTCCCAAGGTGTAAATCGCAAAGCGTGTTTCTGTATTAATTTGCAAATCCTATTTAAATGTTTGTTAAAACAGTACTGACAACTTTTCTGTTTTTATCATCCACTGTGTACTTCATCATGTCCGCCGTCTTGTCGTGCCGTAGCAACTGCAAAGGCGGAAGCCCAAGTGTTTCCAGCATAGCTCGCAGAGCGACGCATGGACGGGCGAAGGCTGGAAGCTCGAAGAGCGAAGCATGGAAGGCAAAACAGAAAAAATTGGACACCGATCTTCCATTATATAAAGCATTTCAAACAAAGATATTACAAAGAGCATGAAAAATAAACGACCATAAAAAACAAGAAAATGAAGGGTTTTAGTACAGAGTCACTTGACGACGCTAAATCGCATTGTACCGCCACCGTTCTTTTCCCTCATCCAGGATACAGACAAAAACTGGAGCCCCAACAAAAGGATGGAGAAGTATCATCTAAACGTTAAAAGTCAATAATAAAACTTCACAAAACACCAAGTAGATTATTGACTTTTAACAAAAAATATCATATCTTTCGAGAAGAGTTGGCTTTATAATTTTTTTTTAATTTTCCACTTAACATAGAACAATCATTATGACCAGAAAATACAACAAAATAACTGTATTAGAAAACTCTATTACTGTTACTCCAAATGACTTTATTTCCTTAACAGATATGATAAAATCTAAAGATGGTGATTTCTTTATTTCCGACTGGTTGAGAAACCGAAATACAGTTGAATATCTAGGAATATGGGAAAGAATTCATAATCCCAATTTTAATTATGGCGAATTCGCCATAATTAAAAGTCAAGCTGGTTTGAATAACTACAAAATAAGTGTTAAAGAATGGGGTGCAAAAACAAATGCCATTGGTTTAACAGCAAAAGCTGGACGATATGGAGGCACCTATGCACATAAAGATATTGCTTTTGAATTTGGGATGTGGATTAGTGCAGAGTTTAAAATTTATCTGATTAAAGAATTCCAAAGATTAAAGGAAAAAGAATCAATATTGTTAGATTGGAATTTCAAAAGAAGTTTGACGAAAATTAATTATCGGATACATACAGATGCAATAAAGCAAAACTTAATTCCAAAGAATTTAAGTAAAAAACAAATTAGTTTTGTGAATGCAGATGAAGCAGATGTTTTAAATATGGCATTATTCGGAAAGACTGCTAAAGAATGGAGAGATGAACATCCAAACGAGAAAGGCAACATTAGAGATTATTCTAATATTAGTCAATTGGTATGTCTTTCAAATCTTGAAAGCCTGAATGCTATACTTATTGAAGAAGGAATTCAACAAGATAAAAGACTAAAAAAATTAAACGAAGTAGCCATTCGACAAATGAAAATTCTTCTTTGTGATAATTCTATAGAAAAATTGACGAAATAAAAAATAAATTTTAACAACCTCCTGCAGGCGACTCGTAAACTCGCGGCTGAGGAGAAAACGTTATCCATAAAAATATCTTGCATTCATTTGTATTCTATTGTATTCTTGTTGTGTTTTAAAAATTTAGGAGAACAATTATGTCGAAAACAGTAACATTAAGACTAGATGATCAAATATATAAGCGATTTCGAGGTCTTGCAAAGAATGATAATCGCCCTCTCTCAAACTTTATTGAGACAGCAGTACTTAAATTTATTAATGAAAATGAATACGTTGACGAGTTTGAAATGTCTGAAATCAGTGACAACATTAACTTGAATAAAAGTATCAAAGCTGGGATAGGTGATGCAAAATCTAAAAGGGGACGTTTTGTCTGATTTTCGTATATTCGAAACCGATGAGTTCATCAAAAAGTTTAGTAAACTGTCTTCTAGAGATAGTAATTTCTTGAGAAGAAAATTGGACACTTATGTCTATCCCCAAATAAAGGAAGAGCCTTTCTGGGGAAACAACATAAAAAAACTTCAGGGCTATGAACCTGACACATGGCGTTATCGGATAGCCAAATTCAGGCTTTTTTATATTGTAGATAAAGAAGAGCATATAATTTATATTCTTACTATTGATGCTCGTAAGGATGCATATAAATAAGGAATAACAACCTCCTGCAGGCGCCTCGTAAACTCGCACCTGAGGAGTAGCGTTATGCTAAAAAACAATTGACATTGTCTCTACATTGTCTTACCATACAAATTATGAAGATATTTAAATGGAATACAGAAAAAAACGAAAAAGAAAGAGGGATTACGTTTGAAGAAATTGTGGAGATAATTGAATCTGGAGTCAAAGTGATCGAAGTTGATCACCCAAATAAAAAGAAATATCCCAACCAGAGAATACTTATTGTTGATGTAAGTGGATATGCATACATGGTTCCTTTTATAAAAGATGATAATGAATATTTTTTGAAAACAATAATACCAAGTAGAAAAGCAACAAAAAAATACCTTGGAGGACAAAATGACTGAAAAACAAAAAACAATAATTTTAGATGAATATGAGAACGAAATACTTGAAGCATTTGAAAACGGCACTCTAAAACCAGTGGAGTCAAAAGACGACTTTCAGGCAATGGCCCGAAATACAATGAGAAAGAATCGAAAGATTAATATAAGGATTTCAGAGAATGACCTCTCAGCTCTTCAGCGGCGAGCAGCAAGAGAGGGCATTCCCTATCAGACCCTGATTGGCAGCGTTCTTCATAAATATGCTTCTGGTTTTTTTAAAGAGGCATAACAGTCGCTTGCACAAGTATTCCTCATTCCGCATGCGGAATGAGAAAACTGTGAAGCGTAAAGTTGGACACAGGGAAATCAATATGAAGCATCCCGCAGAACAACACGTCATGTACCGTAGTAACGGTGAAGGACAATGGTTTCGAACTATCTGGGAATCCCAGTGTCCCTCAAAAGATGTTTGTGGATTAAAATGCCAAGGCATTGATGGACACATGGGATGTCATTGGGCCTATAAACAAGATGGAAGTTATGCGTTTTGGAAAAATGAAACAGACAAAGATTTAGATGAAAATATAGCAGGAGGATGGACGCCTCCAGATCATGATTCATACGTTAACCCAGCCGATAAATACAACGACTATTACATGAAGCATTCTTCCTCTTCAGAAGTTCTCGATAAAGATATTATTAAATCACTTGAGATGGGAATTTCTCCTGAACCACATGCATCCATTGACACCCCCATCTCTGAAGAGGAAGTTCGCCAATTAAGGGCAGAAGGTATCTTGCCGGAAGACTAAAAAAGGATTGTCCAACCAAGCCTTGAACTTTATTGGTTCTTCCGCTCCGAAAAGTGAAGGCAGTCGTCGCACAAACTTTTTGAGAGGAATTTAAGAAATAATTGTACAAAAAGACAAAGATGCTATACAATACAATTAAATTTATTGAAATACTATAATAATTGAGAGGGAAATTACAATACATCACCCACTCAAATGGGAAAACTTACTTTCGAGATTATTAACTAAATGAGGTGATGTTACAAGCATTAGAAGCAACTATTGAAGCAAGCGGTGAAATACATCTGCTTGAGCCTATTCATTTGGCTCACTCATGTCGTGCCATTGTGACGATTATTGAAGAACCAGAAATTCCTGAAACAGCACTGCTCTGCCAGCAATCACTTGCTCACGATTGGGAATCTCCTGAGGAGGATGAAGCATGGTCACACCTTCAATAGGCTCCGTTGTCCTCGTTCGCTTTCCATTCTCTGATCTTTCAGCAAGCAACTTCGACCTGCGGTAGTAATTGCCGAGGTAGATCGTAATGATTGGATTCTTAGTCAAGTGACCAGTAATCCATATTCAGACACAAAAGCTGTTGAACTTGAAGAATCCGATTTTGTGTCAGGTTCTCTGCAACGAACAAGCTATGCCCGTCCTGGCAAACTATTTTCAGCAAACAGTTCAATCATGGAAAGAATTGCTGGCGAGTTAAACCAAAATAAGTTGATAAACATTATTGATTCAGTCATTGACGTTCTACGCCCATTGTCGTAAACGAATTGACAAGTATTTTCAGAAAGCGCATCTCACCTTAGAGCATTGAACAAATGAAACGCTGTAAAGATTTTATTCGAGGACGACGTTGGGCTTAAAAAAAAATCAAGTAATAGCAGGCCTATTGCGTATTTTTTTGAAAGATTCAACGGA
>JAQICX010000180.1 GCA_027858345.1 Kiritimatiellia bacterium
TGCTTTCTGTATCTCGCAGAATTAAAATGGGGCGATGGGTTTTGTTGCCCACAGTGTGGTCACACCAACTTTTGCAACGGCAAAAGGAAACACGACAGGCAGTGTACCAGTTGCCACCGTATTTCTTCACCCACAAGCGGGACGCTTTTCATATAAACAAATTATTGATTAAGTGCCTAATTCAAAAAAATCATTGGGGATGTTGTATCCTTCAGAGCTACGCAAATCACGAACCAATTCTGTTAATCCGTTTTCATTGATATCAACCACCACCAATTTGGCTATTTTAAATTTTAGCATGGCTTTGATGTAAGATGAACCAATGGTGCCTGCACCTGCACCACCTATCACCAAAACTTTTTTACCGTTAATGCGCTTGTTGAGTTCGGTATTGTATTTTAGGAAATCGTCTGTCAATAAACTTTTTGGGCGTTTGGTAACATACCTTGAAATGAAGCGATCGAGATTTAGGTTTGTTTGCATTTTTTAAAGTCTTATTTGTCTTGAAAGTTTGATTTTATTTATGCTCGAATGTGAATGAAGTATTCGCAAAACATCTATTGTTGTATCAGTTATTTTGTAGATGATAAGATAAGAACCGAGAATGATATTTCGATAGCGTTTGTCTTTTGTTGGCAAATGACGGCACTCTACATGTAATAAATAATTAGTATCCAAGCTCCATACTTTACTGTAAACATCAGCGATGAAGCTTTTTGCTGCACTTTGACCAAAAAGTTCTTCGCCAAGTGAATAAACAGAAATGATATCTAAATCGAATTGTTCAGAGAGTCTAACTTCTTTGTTTTCGAATTCAACCATAACTCAAAGTTTTTCATCGATTGTTGAACAGAATGGAATTTTCCATTTTCGGTTTTCTGAATATCATTTAGGAATTCTTTTTGTGTTAAAGAGCAATTGGGAGATATCCAATTCTTTACATCCTTGTTTTTTATGCTTGTTTTTGACTCTCTCATTTCCTTGGTATTTAATTTCATTACAAACTTAAGTAATAAGCAGAGATAAGGCAACTTTGTTTTAGAGAACTTTGGAGCTTGCGCATAAATTCCTTAGACTGTTGCTGTGTTATTTTTGTTGCTTCAATGTTCAACAGTTTGCCGCGTTGCCTCCTAGGCTCGGCTTCTCGCAATGATGGTGTGCTGAACAAGGTGGGGGAGGTGAATGTGCGCTCGTCATTACGAGCGGACGAAAGGGAGCGTGGCAATCTCATGATAGGTAGTAAGGCGTTTAAAAATGGGATTCTTCAGCAAGCTCAGAATCGAAGATCACTCTTAGGTAATAACATGCTTTATCGTTTCGCTTTCCACAGGATGACACGCTAATTGTAAGCAATAGTATCGTGTTTAAACTCCCAGGCATGTGGAACTTTTCTTGTGTTGTGATGTGTTTAGCCTGTTTGTCCAGTTCCTCATCATCGGTTAATATCATACCTCCGCCACCGGTTGTAATTATCTTGTTGCCATTAAAACTTAATACGCCAAATTTTCCAAAAGTACCGGTATGTTTGCCCTTTCCCTGTGAAATATTCGATTCACGAATTTTACTGCATTGGCAGTTGCAATAAAAGTAAGTGCCTAGGTAAGCACTTCGTCATCGCGCTGCACTCCCGCCAGTTGCAGGGCAATGTGTAGGGCAGCAGTGCCCACTGATTTTACGGGATGAGTGTTTTTTTGGGTAGGCTAGTGACCTGGAGGTGCTGGTGGCGGACAGGAATTTTTTTTAAGGGCAAATTCGTCATCTTGGGCTGGAAAAATTATTTGTGTTTCTTCACTAATGATTGAAGGTACTTCTTGTCGATTGAGCTGATTTCGCTTTTATCATATATTGAACTGTTATGTAATCAACCATTTTATCGATATACTCGATTGCAGAATTGATGAAGCCGAAATAATTTTCAGCGTATAATGTATAGGCTAAGTGATCAAGATAGTCGACAACAGGAGGGTCGAAGGCTACTTTTATTTTTCTTTCCATTCTTTGATCCGTGAATGCATTTTCTTCTTGAATTGCTCAGGGCTAAGACTATTCGACCATTCATTTTCAAAAGAAGAATTGTTTGACTTATTTAGCTTCTGCAAGAAAGGTTCAATCTCTTTTCCATGCATTTTGAGGTCGATACGAACATATCGTTTAACGCCTGTGCTATCTTTTTCAAATTTTACTCCGCTTGTGCTTGTCATGTATATGGTTTTATGCGAATTTACAAATAATTTCTAAACAG
>JAQICX010000218.1 GCA_027858345.1 Kiritimatiellia bacterium
TTGAAGTTGGCTTCTTATGATTTAAATATTGTGGCACTCCACATACTGAAAAGGTGGAGAAAACAGAGAAAACAAACCAAATCTAAGGGAAGAGAACCATATTATGTCTACTCGACAAACATAATTCCGCTCATAGAGCGGACGCTACAACTGGATGCAATCTTGCTATTACTTGATTTTTTTTTTAAGCCCAACGTCGTCCTCGAATAAAATCTTTACAGCGTTTCATTTTTTCAATGCTCTAGAGCTGACCGATTGGTCGGATTTGTTTTCCGAGAAATTATTGAATTCTTGCAACGATCGCATCGCCCATTTCAGATGTTGACACAGGAGAAATGCCACCACTAGCAATGTCACCTGTTCTTACTCCTTCTGAAATTGCACTTTCTACAGCTGCTTCAATTGCATCTGCAGCTTTATCTTCGTTGAATGTGAAACGAAGCATCATTGCCGCAGAAAGAATCTGCGCACATGGATTGGCAATGCCTTTGCCTGCAATGTCTGGAGCAGACCCGCCAGCTGGTTCGTAAAGACCAAAATTATCCTCATTAAGACTTGCTGATGGCAGCATACCCATTGAACCGGTGATCATTGCACATTCGTCTGTGACTATGTCACCAAACATGTTGCCCGCAACTAGAACGTCAAATTGTTGTGGATTTTTAACCAACTGCATTGTTGCATTGTCGATGTAGATATGCTCTAGCTCAACTTCAGGATATCTTGCAGCCACTTCTGTTACAACTTTTCTCCACAAAACCATTGTTGTCAATACATTTGCTTTGTCAACCGATGTAACTTTGTTGCGACGTTTTTTTGCCGCTTCAAAAGCCATAACTGCAATTTTTTCAATTTCCGGACGAGTATATGCCATAACATCATATGCTCTTTCTGTTTCACCTTCGCCAGATGTCCCTTTTTCTCCAAAATAGATTCCACCAGTCAATTCTCTGATTGCCAAGATATCAAAACCATCTTTGCGAACTTCTACTGAAAGAGGGCAGGCATCTAAAAGATATGGTGAAAGTTTTGCAGGACGCATGTTGCAAAACAGTTTAAAGTGTTTCCTAAGTGGCAACAAAGAGGCACGTTCTGGTTGTTCAGCCGGGGGAAGATGTTCCCACTTTGGTCCGCCAACAGAACCAAAAAGTATTGCATCTGACTCTTCGCAAAGTTTGAGTGTTGATTCAGGAAGAGCTTCACCACAAGAATCAATTGCTGCTCCGCCAACATCTGCTGTTGTATATTCCATATCAATAGAATACTTTGCTTTTATAACATCTAAAACTTTTATGGCTTCTGCCATAACCTCTGTTCCAATACCGTCACCAGGTAAAATTGCAATCTTGTACATTTTGTTTTCCTTAATTTCGTTTTTATCAGGATTTCCTGTTTTATTCATAAATTGTTACTAAATAAGAGTGTTTATTAAAAATAGGCAGGTAGAATATATTATTTTGTCGCTATTTAACAAGAATAAAACTAAAAAATAAAATTTTTTCATTTACAAAACGTTAAAAATTGTATAACTTATACCCAAAATCTGTTATTTTCTACAATTGCAGATTATTGTGTATTATTTAATAGGTATTCTGAATTAGTGTTTGGAGAATACTAATTGGTTTTAGGTGAGCAACGAAAGGATAGAGAAATGAAAGAAAACAAAAAAACAGAAACAATTGCGTTTCGTGTTACAGAAGAAAAGCAAGTTCTTAATGAAGTTGCTGACTTAATGCGAATGAACGTAGGTTCACTTGCTGCTGCAATCCTTGGTGATTTCGCTGTGGCAAGAAAGAAATATGGTCGTTCTATGAAGTGGCCTGTTTCCTTTGAATATTTCACTGAAAAAGATAAATAGAAAATTTTTGAAGATTTGTTTAAAAACAACAACACGAAAGTGTTGTTGTTTTTTTTTGGTCAAGTGCAAAAACTAGCCCGCATATTTTATGAGTCGCTAGTGATGTAGAAGCTAACTTGTTAGTCCCGCACTGCGGGATGTGTAGTGTAGTAACTACTCAAATATATTGCTGATGAAGTAGAGGTATTGCTAGCGACTCACCCGATAGGGCGTTATATACCAAGTTTCTTTATATTACATAACGTGTTTTTAATATTAAGCTGTAACATATTGTTCATAAGGTGATTATATATATTTTTAAGTCTCTTCGTAAAATATACGGGCTAGAGCAACGACTTGTTGCGCCGTAGTTCAGAATAGCGAAGGCGGAAGTTGCTATTCAGTGAGGCTACAGCCTCTCTTAACTTCCCACTTAGCACGTATTACTTAGTACCGCTGGCTTCCGCAAGCTACCCGATAATCAGATTCTTTGATGTCATTTCTGCTGGTTTATCAAGCCCTAAAAGGTATAGAGCAGTAGGGGCGATATCTGAAAGAATACCCTCTGCAACCATTTTCTTGTCTGCAGAATCGTTTGCAACATAAATGCACTCAACCAAGTTTAACGTATGGCTTGTTTTTGGCATTCCTGTTACGTAATCCTTTTCCTGTTCTGCATTACCATGGTCAGCTGTAATCAACATTGAAGCATCAAGTTCAAGAAGACGCTCAACAATTCTACCTACGCATTCATCAACAACTTCAACAGCTTTTGTTGCCGCAGCAAGATTGCCTGTGTGACCAACCATATCACAGTTTGCATAGTTCACAACAATGAAATCATATTTGTCGTTTTCCAAACGTTTCAGCAATTCCTCAGTCACTCTGTAGGCATCCATTTCAGGATGACTTGCAAATGTTGCAGCATCAAATCTTGATGGAACTTCTACTTGATCTTCGCCCGGGAAAGGAGTTGTGCTTTTCCCATTAAAGAAGCTTGTGACATGTCGAAATTTTTGTGTTTCAGCAATTCTCAACTGTTTCATGCCGGCCTTTGAAATAATATAACCCAAAAGATTTGGCATTCCGCCACCGCCACCCATTGGTGCAAGAAGAAAACTGTCAAATTCATCCCAGTATCTTGTGAAACCGGCATAAACAATATCTCTTACAGCATGTAGGTTGCCTGGGTAATCGTCGCCGATGAATGCCCTTGAAAGTTGGATTGCTCTATCTTGACGATAGTTTGTGTGCAGCACGCTATCACCATCTTGAATGCCTTTGAAGTCACCAATAACATGAGGAAGTATATATTCATCACACATTTCATCTCCATCAGGAGTTTTCTCATTTGCATAGCTTGATGCAACAACTTCGTCAATTGTTGAAGCTTTTTTGCCTTCAAGGCAAACCATGCAGTTGTAAGCTTTATCTGTAAGTCCCCAGTTTTCTGAACGATCCATTGAGTAGTAACGTCCCATTGCAGTTCCAATTATGCAGTTGCCAACCTCTTCCATTTCCAGTTTAAGACGAGCAACATATTCCATGCAGCTTCTTGGAGGAGTGTCACGCCCATCCAAAAAAGGATGAATAATAATTAGTCCCTCAGGAAATTCTTTGCGAGCTTGATTCATTAGTTTGAAAAGATGTTCCTGATGAGCATGAACACCCTCGTCTTGAAGAAGACCTAGCATGTGAAATGATGAGTTGTTCTTTTTCCAGTTTTCAACAAGGTTAGCCCATACTGGACTCTTAAATAGTTCGCCGTTTGATAGGTCATCATCAATTCTTTTCAATTCCTGAATAACTATACGTCCTGCACCCATGTTAAGATGACCAACTTCGCTTGATCCTTGATATCCATCTGGTAGACCAACCGCCTCTCCTGAACAGTCAATCTTTGACCATGGGTATTTGCCTTTTAGGGCGTCAATATTTGGTGTCCTTGCATCATAAACTGCGTTTGCTTCAGGATTGTCATTTAAGCCCCAACCATCTCTGATAATAATTGCTACCGGTCTTGTCATTGTATTTTCTCCACGCGTTAATATATTCAAAATTAATCCATCAACATCTCATAATAACAACAAATTTTCAAGCATTATTTTAAAAGTCGTTCGCATAAACCTTGATTTTACGGTTGAATGCCCTTTTCGGCGGGGTGAAGCACCCCGGCCCTACAGTTACGGATGCTGCAACCAAAGCTAAATCCTTGATTTGCAAGTATTTTGTAGGGTCGGGGTCCGTGACCCCGCCTTTAAAATTTTTTTTTCATATTTACTTGTCCCGCAAGGCGTGAATCACCCATTGAGTGATAAAATAATGTATTAACACTTGATTTTATTGAGTCAACCGCATGTGTTTTTCTCCAACCGAAAAACTAGGGTCGCAGAAAAAATGATGAATAGGCGGGCAGCCTCGCCGAACATCTGCCTGTCTCGCAGAAGGAACGAAGGTGGATAACCGAGTCGCTTCAGCTAGGGAACCATCCAACGAACTAATGAATGCTTTTTATTGATGTGCCAACGGCACATTGTAATATGTGCTAAGAAACAGGTTTCTCAAGAGAGATGAAATTTTCTATACTCATGGTCTGTTTTGGTCCAGAGTCGTAAGTCCTTAGTCGTACTAAACCGCTTCTTCTGGTTCCGCACCGCTGGAAGCGGCAAATCCAGCCAATAATCCAACAAAGAGATATGTCTATGAATTTTCAAAACCCAAATAAATAATTAAGTTTTTTTGTGGTTGAAGAGGATTGAACTTGATTTAACACTTAACCTTTAGTATATTTCTCGAAAATTTAAGGATGCTATGAAAAATAAAAGAGTTACATTAAAACAAATTGCAGATGAGACAGGGGTTTCGGTTGCAGCAGTTTCGGCTGTGCTGAACGATAAAGTGGGTAAATACCTTCGGGTGGGCAAGGGAACTCAGGAAAAAATCAAAGAGGTTGCTCAAAAATTGGGATACCGTCCAAGTGCAGCTGCAAGAATGATGCTTACCAATAAAACAAATCAGATTGCTGTTTTCTTACCTAACAAGCCCGAGCATAGAACAACCACACCTATGAATTATGAGACTATTCTTGGAATGAATAGTGTGTGTCAGGAACATAACTACCTTTTAGTTCTTGTGTGTCTGCATGATTTGCTCAATAGAGATGATATTGGTAGTAGAGTTTTTCAGGAGCATGCGGTTGATGGGGCGTTAATGCTTGGATCCGTTGACGACAATGAAGATGAGTTATTGACAAAACTGTTTCCAATGTGTGTCTGGTGCGATACTTCATATTGGCAACCAAAATCATGTGTGCGTCGTGACGAGGTGAAGGCTGGGTATATTGCTACAAAAGCTCTGCTTGATGCTGGACATCGCGAACTTATCTGGATTGAACCTGTTGCTCATGATGCTGGTCATTATAGTTTTAAAGAGCGTTTTGATGGCGTTAACAAGGCCATTGCTGAATTTGATGGTAATGTTAAGAAGTTGATAGACCCTTCTGATGCTGAAATGAGAAAAGTTCTTAAAAAAGGTAGTGCCTTTATTGCGTCCAATTATCCAATTATTGAAAACTTAAGTTATACTGCTATGCAGTCTAAACTTGCTGTAGGATCGGATATTAGTTTTGTTTGCTGCGATGACATGAATATTCGTTCTGTCGGAGCGTGGAGAAATCTGTCTCGATGCAGCTTTGACCGCTTCGAAATGGGCAGAATTGCTGCTCAGATGTTGATTAAAAAAATTACTACAGGCTCTGAACCAACATCTAAAAAAGTGGTTCCAGAGTTAATTGTCGGCAATTCAATTGTCAGATAATTTAACATTTTGGTTGATATTGATATTAAAATTGTCCCATTCAGAGATAGTCGCGATTGATACGCCAGCCAAGATAGACACCCACAACGCTGCCGATGCCACTGATGATGAACGCAGTCAAAAATCCCATTTTAGCTCCAATCCACCATCCAACCCAGCCGAATACCGTCATACCTATAAATATACATATTTTGTTCATACTGTCTCCATAAAGAATTCGAACAAATATTATACCTGTTCGTAAAATAATTAGAGCGCTAATTAGTTGTAATAATTTTGATTATAATATAATACTTTCTATAAAACACAATTGTTTTTATACAGAGTGTCAACAGAGTTGGATCAAGGAACAGAATATCGCTACCATCTATCTCTATTTTTCATGGTTGATTTAATCAACTTACTAAAGTTCTTGTCTTTTTGTTTTTTTTCGGAATAAGAAAATTCCTTGAACTCTGATTCTTTTCTCATTTTTAAATAGTTTTTATAACGTTGCTCTGACAATTCACCATTTTCTATAGCACTCAAGATTGCACAGCCTTTTTCATTGTTATGGGAACAATTACTAAATTTACATTCCTGTGAAAGCTCTAATATCTCAGAAAATGTTTCGTCAATGCCAGTATCTGTAGCCATGTTACCAAGCTCTCTCATTCCGGGTGTATCTATTAACATTGCCCCATTTTCTAACTGTATTAGTTCGCGACTCGTTGTCGTATGCCTTCCTTTGCTGTTTTTTTTACTTACAGATTGTGTTGCAAATTGTTCGTCACCTAAGAGACTATTTAGTAACGTCGTTTTACCGACACCAGATGAGCCTAGTAAACAGTAAGTATTGCCACGCGATAAATAAGACTTGATAAAATCAATGCTCTCCAAATTCAAATTGCTAAATGACTGTACAGTAACTTGAGGAGCAATATTTAAAATACTTTCCTTTATTTCTGTAACTTCATTTTCGGCAATAAGATCACATTTACTCAGTAGAATAACGGGAGTAATTTCACTTTCGTTGACCATTACCAGATAGCGCTCCAACCTTCTAAGATTAAAATTGTAATCCACAGATTGAATAATAAATGCAACATCAATATTCGCAGCAATTAACTGAAAATCAAATAACTTTCCTGCTGCTTTTCTTTTTAATATCGTTTTTCTTGGTGCTATACCATGTATGATTGCGAGAGTATCCTCGTCATAAAAATCTGCATATACCCAATCTCCTACTGTTGGCAAGTCAGTGGAAGAATTCGCATTATAGAATAGTGCTCCCGATAGCTCAGCAAAAACTTCGCAATCACCATTTGTTATAATGTAACTATCCTTCTGTACTGAAATCACCCGAGCAACTTCATGAAAAGCCATCTGATCAGCGTCAAGTTGACTTTGAAACCAATGGCTCAATCCAATATCTTCTAGTGTATTCATAATTCATTTATATATAAATATTGTGTGAAAGCTAACAAATATTATACCTTTTCGTAAAATAATTTCTGCGTTAATTAGTTGTCATAATTTTCATGATATTATAATACTTTTTTATAAAACACAATTGTTTTAATAGTTTCTTCATAAATTATTGTAGAACAATCTAATTTTTCCAAAAAAATCGAATAGTTTTAATGCATTTTTCAAAATTTAATTAATTATGGGACAGGTCTAACATAAAAAATTCTTGCTAAAATTGCTGTTTTTTGATAAACATGAATTGTCTTTTGAGATTTAACATTAAACAATGGGAGGATAATATGACTTTTCCTAGAGTAAAAGTTGCTTCTAGAAGCATTTATCACACGTTTAACAGATGTGTTGATGTTGGTGCCTGGATGGATACCGACTATAAGAAAGAGAAGTTTCGCGAGATTATGCGAAAAGTCGAACAGTATAGTGGCTGCAAGGTTCTGACTTACGCAATTATGGACAGTCACTATCATATTCTTTTGGAACAGACTGAGTATGAGTATATTGATAATGAAGAGTTTATGCGTAGAATTACTTGTCTTTACGGTGATAATTATGCCTATGATATTATTGATAAATATGAGCGTGACAAAAAATCATGTGGAGTTGAATTTGCCGACAAATGCTTTAAAGAACTTAAATTAAAACACCTCAAACGCATGTATAATGTATCTGAATTTCAGAAAACGTTAAAACAGAAGTATGCTCAGTGGTACAATGGAAAATTTGACAGATCTAATTCGTACTGGGGAAATAGATTTAAGAGCGTTTTTGTTCAGGATAAGCCTAATGCATTGTTTATGATGTCAACATACATCGAATTAAATCCTATAAGAAAAGGATATGTTAAAGATGTAAAGGATTATAGATTCAGCAGTTATGGAGATGCATACAGAGGCGATCGTGTGGCAATGGCAAATATTATCAGAACTGTCTCTCTATATACAGGAAGCAAATTGACAAAAAATCCGGAAGATATGAGTAAGACTGAATTACTTAAGACATGGTTAAAATACTCGGCCTGGTATCGGGAACATATCTTTGAAAGAGGCGAAGAGGTTACTGATAGAGATGGTAATATTATTCGAAAAGGCTTTTCAAAGCAACAAATAGAAGACGTTCTTGGCAGAAAAGGTCGTTTAAACCTTTCTGATTCAATGCATTGCAGAGTCAGATATATGACAGATGGTCTTGTCTTTGGTGATGAAGACTTCTGCGAGGAAATCTTTAAAAAGTTCAGAAACAGCTTCCCTGCAAAACGTAAAACAGGTAGTCGAAAAATGAAAAAAGTTGATTTAGGAGGTTGCCGCACTATTCGTGCACTCCAAATTGACGCAATTCAACCACCTGAATAGACAAA
>JAQICX010000252.1 GCA_027858345.1 Kiritimatiellia bacterium
TCCGTTGAATCTTTCAAAAAAATACGCAATAGGCCTGCTATTACTTGATTTTTTTTTAAGCCCAACGTCGTCCTCGAATAAAATCTTTACAGCGTTTCATTTGTTCAATGCTCTAAAAGGTTCATTCGGAGGTGTTTTGTAGGGTCGGGGTGCTTCACCCTGTTATTTATTTTTTGCCACTACCTTTCGTTTCGTTGCTTGATCCGCATGGCAGGACTAACAAGCTAGTATCCGCCTCTCTACCGCAGGTCGTGGTTCGACAGCAATGAGTGCAACGAATGGCCTACCTCGAGTGTGCGGCCAAAATCCCGCCGGGTGACATTCCAACATTTACCATCAACAATTATCATTGCCTCGCACAATGTATTCAACCATGAATTTGGAAAAACATGTGAATTATTACTAATTTTGTTGAAAAAACGATCTGGAAATGTAATAATTAAAACTTGTTAATTTTGAAACTATAAACAAGAGATAAGATCTCGGAAGGAAAAATAATGAAAAAAATGATTATGTTGGCTAGTTTGGTTGCAATGATGGCTTTGAGTGTTAATGCTGAGCAAAAGATTGCTGTTTTGGATTTAGCTTTGGTTATTGAGAATGATCCGGCTATGGCTGAGACACAAGCTTCTGTAAGAGAAAAGATTACTGCTTACGAAAAACAGCAGGAAGAGATGCTTGGGGTTCGTGAAGAGATGAAAAAAGAGCTTGAAGAAATTATCAAGAAAACTGAAAGCAAAGTAATTAGCGATGTTGCAAAAAAAGCCCTTGAAGATCAGGCTAGAGCCAAAATTCAAGAAATCAAGTCATATGAGAATGATATTAAAGATGGTGCATCTTTAGCTCAAAAACGTATTGCAGACCAGACAACTCGAGCTCAAAAGAAAATTTTGGATAAGATTAAAGCTGTTTCCGCAGATTATGCAAAGAAAAATGGATATGATTTTGTAATTCCAACAACAATTGATAATGCAACAGGTATGTTTATTGTTTTGTATGCAAATGAAAAATATGACATTACATCTGAAATTATTGCATTGATTAATCAGGGCGTTGAAAAATAGAGTAAATATTTGTGGGAGAATCAATGGGTTTGACAATAAAAGAGATTGCAGCAGAAATTTCTGCTGTAGTGATTGGTGATGATGCTGTTGTGGTTAGTGGAGTTGCCTCTTTGAAAGCGGCTACCAGCAAAGATATATCATTTTTATCGTCTGCAAAATATGCTTATCAGGTTGCTGAGAGCAAAGCAGCAGCAATTATAGTTGCAGAAGATTTTGACGGTGCTGCTGCTGGTAGTGTATTGCTGAAGGTGAAGGATCCAGATTATGCGTGTTCAATTGTAGCACCGCTATTAAATCCGCCGATTCCAACTTTTGAGCCGGGCATTCATCCATCTGCGGTAATTGCAGAAGATGCACAGATTGGTGAGAATGTATATATTGGTCCATGTTGTGTTATTGAACCAGGAGCATCAATTGGTAACTCTTCGGTACTAGTTGCCAGTGTTTATATTGGTCATGGGTCATCGTTGGGTGAAGATTGCAAGATATATGCAAATGTAAGCATTAGAGAGTATGTTACAATTGGCTCCCGCACAATAATTCATTCAGGCACAGTTGTTGGTTCTGATGGATTTGGTTATACTAACGATAAAGGCAAGTGGATAAAAATTCCTCAAGTTGGAACTGTTGAAGTTGGCAACGATGTGGAACTTGGTTCTAATGTTTCAATTGACCGGGCACGTTTTGGCAAAACAATTATTGCAGATGGAGTTAAGATTGATAATCTTGTTCAGATTGCACATAACGTTGAAGTTGGTCAGGATACCGCAATGGCAGCACAAGTTGGCGTTGCAGGTAGTACTAAGATTGGTAGGAATGTTATGCTTGGCGGTCAGGTAGGTCTTGCAGGTCATATTGAGATTGGCAATAGAGTTATTTGTTTGGCAAAAAGTGGGGTGCATAATGATGTGCCGGATGACGAAGTCGTTTTTGGTGCACCAGCAATGCCTAGAAAACAGGCTTTGAGAGTTTTTGCAACTCTACCAAACATTCCTGATATGAAAAGAGATATAAAAAAGTTAACCAAGCAGATAAAGACTTTGGAAGCTAAACTTGAGGAATAGGATGAAAGTATTTGTAACGGGTGGTTCTGGATATATTGGTAGTGTATGCGTGGAGATGCTAATAAACGAAGGTCATGAGGTTGTTGTTTTTGACAACTTAGAGCGGGGTCATTGTGAAGCTTTGCATCCTGATGCAAAGTTTGTAAAAGGTGACCTGCTCTGTAAAGAAGATATTTTCAATGCTTTGGAAGAAAATCCTGTTGATGTTGTTATGCACTTTGCTGCTTATGCCCTAGTAGGGGAGTCTATGGCTCAGCCTGAACTTTACTTCAGAAACAATGTTGTTGGTGGAGCAAATCTTGCAGAAGCAATGGTGCGTGCAGGAATAAAGAAGATTGTCTTTTCGTCAACTTGCGCAACATATGGTCAACCTGATACTGATGAAATCACAGAAGATACAATTCAATGTCCAACAAATCCTTATGGTGAATCAAAGCTGATGTTTGAGAAAATGTTGCTTTGGTATGAAAAATTGCATGATATCAAGCCTGTATTTTTAAGATACTTTAATGCATGTGGAGCTTCCGATCGATATGGTGAGGATCATGAACCTGAGTCTCATATCATTCCAAATGTTTTGGCTGTCGCCCTTGGCAAAAAAAGTGCAGTGAGTGTTTTTGGTTATGATTATCCGACACCTGATGGCACTTGTGTTCGCGATTATATACATATTTTAGATTTAGCACAGGCTCATCTACTTGCTGCAACAAAAGATGTGACAGGTCCTTTTAATTTGGGAACAGGCACTGGTATTTCTGTTAAGCAAATTGTTGATGCATGTATTAGAGTTACGGGCAAAGACATTCCTTATGAAATGTGTGGACGACGTCCTGGTGATCCTGCAAAACTTATTGCAAATGCAAACAAGGCTAAGACTATTCTTGGTTGGGTTCCCAAGTATTCAGATGTGGACTCAATTGTTGAAAGTGCCTGGAAATGGCATCAGCAGAATCCTGACGGATACGAATAGGTAAGTTCGGGAGTTCGTAAGTGCGCGAGTTCGCAAGTGGTTGGAGGGTCCATGCGTCGCTTCGCTATGCAGGACACAGTAGACAGGGCATAATTAATTACGAATTAATAATTACGAATGACGAATTAAGGGAAACACCCCTCCGTCTCGCGTTGCTCGCCACCTCCCCTTAGCAAGTGGAGGAGTTAAAGTTCTAAAGTCTCGGTTGCTTCCAGATGGAGGGGCTCGGAGACAGGCTTTTGCACAGTAGTCAGTTAGACTGTTAGTCCGTAGATAGGGTTCGGCCTCTGGATTAATTGTAACGCGACGATCCTCGTTGCAGGAGAGAAAGAACGCTACAAGCTGGAAGCATGTGCTACCTTGCTGTGTGCCGCTTCGCTATGCAGGACACAGTAGACAGTTAGACCGTAGACAGGGCAACTCCGTGGTGTGGTTTTGATTCGTGATTTATATCCCGGAGTCTGGAGTCACTTGGTCATTGAGTCATTTGTAGCTGAGTTAATTTTTTTGCAATGTAACCTTCCGAATTGCAGAGGAAAAATACTGACAAAAGAATTACTAATTGTAGAATTGAGGGTAAAATGGTTGTTGAAGTTCAAAAAAGGTGTGGTGAGTTGTCTGCTGCTTTGTGCAGCAAGCTTGCTGAAGCAGAACAAACCGTTTCTACCGCTGAATCATGCACAGGTGGACTTGTAGGCAGTTTTATAACATCAGTTCCTGGTAGTTCAGAAATTTATTTAGGTGGTGTTATTTCGTATTGTAATGATATCAAGGAAAAACTTCTTGGTGTTGATTCAAATCTGTTAATTCAACACGGTGCAGTATCTGAGCAGGTTGCTTTGGCAATGGCAGATGGATGTCGTTTGAAGTTTGGCAGCACATATGCTGTTTCTGTTACAGGTATTGCAGGTCCAGGTGGAGCCACAGAGTCAAAAAGTGTTGGACTTGTATATATTGCATTATCATCAGCAAGTAAAACAATTTGTGAAAAATATCAGTTTAAAGGTTCTCGAGAAGAAGTTCGTTTACAATCAGTTTTAAAAGTATTGGAGTTATTACTGGTTTGATATGAAAGATTGCAGATTACATTTTGGTGGAGTTGCTGGTATTGGCATGAGTGCGCTGGCACAAGCTATGACTACAGCTGGATGCAAAGTGACAGGATCTGATAGAATCTTTGATCAATCTAATGATGCAGACTGGCAAAAAAAAACATGCACAAGTCTACGCATCCAATTATCCAATTATTCCGTAGAAGTTACCGCACAGGATGGTTCTGCTATATCCAAAGATATTAATGCTCTTGTTTTAAGCACTGCAATTGAAGATACCAACCCTGAAGTTGTTCGAGCTAAAGAGCTTGGGATTCCAGTTTTACATAGATCAGAGATATTAGATTGGTATTTGGCTGGTTTTAATCAAACCGTTGCAATATCAGGAACATGTGGGAAAAGTTCTGTGACAGGGATGTTGGGGTGGATATTGGAGTATTGTGGAACATCACCAACTGTTGTAAATGGGGCACCAGTTATAAACTGGATTGATGAGCTAAATATTGGTAATTTTCGATGTGGCAAGGATTCTATCTGTATTTTTGAGGCTGATGAGAGCGATAAATCACTTTTGAGATATAAGCCTGATATTTCTGTCATAACAAACATTTCAGCAGATCATTTTTCTAAAAGTGAGGCAGTTCAAGTGTTTGATGAATTTAGGTCAAATACTAAAGAAGCTGTTTTTGATATGTATTCTCTGGATGACGTTAAAATTTCTAAATTAAATAGCAAACAAACTAAATTTAGATATATGGATGTTGATTTTGAGCTAAAAGTTATAGGGGAGCATAATATAGAGAATGCTCTTTACGCTATTGAAGTTGCCTTGTATCTAGGTTGTGGTATCAATGAAATCAGTGAAGCTCTTTTGCTATTTAAAGGAATCTCTAAAAGACTCGAAAATGTTGGTAAAACGGAGAGTGGCGCCGATGTAATATTGGATTTTGCACATAATCCAAAGAAAATAAAGGCTTCGCTAGAAACAGTTAAGAGTGACAACGGTTCTCTTTTTGTGGTTTGGCGTCCTCATGGATATGCACCTTTAAGAAGCATGTTTGATTCACTTGTTGAATCTTTTGTTTTTGGTTGCAAGGATAAAGACAATCTGTTTTTGTTGCCTGTTTATGATGTGGGAGGGACTGCCGATAGAAATATCAATTCTGATGTGTTGTGTAAAAAATTGGAAAAGTACATTAGTGTGTCGGTTGGTGAGTATGAAGATTTTAGGGATGAGATTTTGGAGAATGCCAAGGATGGCGATGTGATAGTTGTTATGGGGGCGAGGGATCCATATTTGGAGGTCTTTGCAAGGGGATTGACGGTAAAATCAATTAATAATTAAAGATTAATAATTAAGAATTGTGGAGTGCCGCCGGCGGTATTTATAATAGAGGAGAACGTTCAATCCACGCTTTGCGGGACTAGCAAAGCTAGCACGTTCAACATTCATTCGACCAACGGGAGAACAGCTTTAGGTAGGGCATTACACTGCGTTTCATTGTTGTCGCAAGCTCCAGCCTCACTTCCGCTGGTCGTGTCCCTAAAGCAACGATCCCGCAGAGCGGGAGAAGTGGTCATTATGAATGGCTGACATGCTGTCAGCGGAATTAAGGAATGGCAGAGCCATTGTTTATTTCCTAGGGCGTTGCCGCCAATCATGGCTCCACGGGGGCAAGCCCCGAGGTGACCTCCCCCGTGTCTGCCGTAGCCCAGCGGGCGAAGGTTTATAAAAGCGGGAGGAGCTTTTGCGAACTAGGGTTTGTTTGCAGGCACAACGCCTGTCTTGTCGCGCCGTTGTCTGGGACAGCGAAGGAGGAAGCGTTGGGCGTCATTCTTCGCTTTTCAAGCTTCGCAGGACACAGTTGACCGACGAATAACGAGATATAAACAACAAATTAATAGAATTTAACAAAGAGAAAATTTAAGAGAAAATTGAGATAAGAAAGGGAAAATGATGAGTTATAAACCAATAACGGAAGCAGGAAAAAAGATTGCACCATATATAGATCATACTGTTTTGAAGCCGGATACAACAACAGATACTGTTGTGAGGCTATGTGAGGAAGCCATTGAGTATGGTTTTGCCTCTGTTTGTGTTAACCCCAATATGTTGCCGATAGTTGTTGAAAAACTGGCAGGTTCAAAAGTTCTCCCATGTGTTGTTGTCGGATTCCCATTGGGAACAGAGACTTCAGATGTGAAAGCATATGAAACAGCAAAAGCAGTTGAAGCTGGTGCCGAAGAAGTTGATATGGTTTTGGATATTTGTGCAGCCAAAGAAGACCGCTTTAAAGATGTAGAAAAAGATGTTGCAGCAGTTGTTGCAGCTGCCGAGGGCAAGCTTGTGAAAGTTATTTTGGAAACATGTTTTTTAACAGATGAAGAGAAGGTTAAAGCATGTGTCGCTGTAAAAAATGCAGGTGCAGACTACGTGAAAACATCAACGGGATTTATGGGTGGAGGTGCAACGGTTGAAGATGTTGCTTTAATGAGAAAAACCGTTGGAGAAAATTTTGGTGTAAAAGCCTCAGGTGGAATTAGAAATAGAGATGCAGCATTGGCAATGCTTGAAGCAGGAGCATCACGAATTGGTGTAAGTGCTAGCATTGCAATTGTTACTGAAAATTAGTGCACAGTACACAGTTCACAGTAATCAGCTGAACTTTACAGTCAAAAATTCTAAACCATGAAGAGCATGAAGCTCATGAAGTTTTTTCATGGCTGACAGCCTATGATAGCACAGCCTGGGGCAACGCCCTAGGAAAACACAAAGAGCAAGGCTCTTTACCTGCTCACGGCAGTGTCTTGGCTAAAAACTAACAACTTTTATGTGGATATTAAAAAAGAAAGACTGTGTACTGTATACTGTGAACTGTACACTTGTTATAAATGATAGATGATGTGACAAAATTTGAGTGGTGGAAAAATCTTCTGCTTTATAGTGAAAAACCATCAGATGTGTTGAACCGTATGCGTGATGATGGAAAAATTTCTCAACTATCGGAACTTGATGCACTTATTGGTTGTGAGCAGAATGCAAGATGGCATCCGGAAGGTGATGTGTGGAATCATACTGTCAACTGTCTAGATGAGTTTGCCAAAAATAGAATTGGCGATGAGTCAGATGATCTGCTTCTTGGTTTTGCTGTGCTTTGTCATGATTTTGGTAAGCCGTTAAGTTCATTCGTGGAAAAAGGCGAGATTCGTGCCCATGGGCATGATATAAAATCTGTCGAACCGGTGACGAGTTTTCTGACATCGCTTGGGGCTGATGAAGATTTTATAGAGAATGTAGTTGCTCTTACTAAAAACCACATGCGTGTTTTTGCTCTTTATCAAGGAAAATCTGGTAATAATGCAATAAGAAGACTTATGAGAGAAGTTGATAGAATAGATCTGCTTGTGCGTTTGAATAATGCAGATGAGTGTGGTCGCGGGATGGTTCCGGAGGATGCTGGTCAGGCTGGGAACTGGTTGATTAGCAGGGTCGAGAAGGTTATGGAAAAGGATGCCCTGCCAGAACCTTTAGTCGGCGGAGATGATCTTATTAAACTTGGTTATAAGCCTGGTAAGGATATGGGAAGGTTGTTAAAGAAAATGTATAATATTCAGCTTAATAAAGGTGTTGAGAGTAAGGATGAACTGCTTTCGAAGATTAATTTGTGATTTTTTTATTAGGTGACCCCTCAGTCATGCTTCGCATGACAGCTCCTCCCGCAGAGCGGGACTAGTTGAACTAGCCGGGGAGCAGTTTTGGCGAACTGAACTATTACTTTGTTTCAAAAAGCAGGGACTCATATTCTTACTCCTCCCAGGCTAGCTCGCTAGTCCCGCTCTGCGGGAGGAGGTGACCTCGCGTGCGAGGTCGGAGGGGTGGTATTTCGGCATCGGGAGACCAGTCAATACCTTGCCAGGTAAGGCAAAAAAAAACACGTTGTGAGAACAACGTGTTTTTTTGTGTAAGAACAGGTTTTTTAGTCGCCAGTTCCCCAGTTTTCAATTACGTAATCAAGGTCTTTGTCACCACGACCACTTAGGTTTACCAGGATTGAGCCTGTATCCATCTCTTTTGCTTTTTTGAGTGCAAATGCAAGAGCATGAGCACTTTCAATTGCAGGTATAATACCTTCTTGTCTCGAGAGTTTAAAGAATGCATCGCGACATTCAGAGTCAAGGCATGTTGTGTATTCAACTCGCCCTGTATCTTTCAAGTAGCAATGTTCAGGTCCGACGCCCGGATAGTCTAAACCACTTGCGCATGAATATACTGGTGCAGGTTCGCCTGCCTCATCTTGAAGAAGATAGCATTTGAATCCATGGATAATACCTTCCGTACCATATGTCATTGTTGCAGCGTGTTCGCCGATTTTTGTGCCAGTGCCAAGAGGTTCAACACCGATAATTTCACATGGATCATTAAGGAAGGCTGAGAAAAGACCAATAGCATTGGAACCGCCACCAACACAAGCTGTTACTACATCAGGAAGATTACCTGTCATTTCAAAGAATTGCTCTCTTGCTTCAATACCAACAACTTTCTGGAAGTCTCTGACCATTAACGGAAATGGATGAGGTCCTACAACTGAACCAATACAGTAAATGGAATTTTCATAATCTTCCAGATAGGCCATAAATGCAGAGTCAACCGCTTCTTTAAGAGTCTTTAGTCCAAATGAAACTGGCACAACTTTTGCACCCAGCAGTTGCATTCTGCTAACGTTTGGAGCCTGTTTTACAATATCAACATCGCCCATATGAATTTCACATTCAAGTCCAAAATATGCAGCAGCAGTTGCAAGAGCAACACCATGTTGTCCGGCACCTGTTTCAGCAATAAGCTTTTTCTTGCCCATATATTTTGCAAGTAGACCTTCACCCATACAATGGTTGATTTTGTGGGCACCAGTGTGGTTTAAGTCTTCTCGTTTTAGATAAATTTGAGCTCCACCATTGTTATCTGAAAGTGTTTTTGCATGAAATACCGGTGTCGGTCTTCCTTGAAAATGTTTTCTAATTGAACGAAGTTCTGATATAAATGATGCATCGTCTTGTATTTTGTTGTATGCTTCAATAATTTCAGCAAATGGCTTTTCCAGTTGTGGTGGAAGGAACTTGCCTCCATAGTTGCCGAAGAACCCTTCGCTGTTTGGCACGCAATTTTTTTTGAACTTATTTGTCATTGTTACTCCTGTATTTCAAGTTTTGTGAAAAAAATTTGTTATTGCGAATGATAACAGTAATTTTGTTGATTTACAATATTTTTTTATTGAAAAAAATGAGAATTTTTGCTAAATATAACCGCTTACTTTTTTAGGCAGAAAAGATTTACAAATATATACTTAAGGAATGAAAATGAAAATAGTTTTTGGAGCGGATCATGGTGGGGCTGAATTGAAGAAACAATTGATTGATTCTTGTAAAGAGGGTGGATATGATTTTGAAGATTTTGGTTGTTTAGGAGAAGAGTCAGTTGATTATTCAGATTATGCATTGAAAGTTTGTGATGCTGTCAGCCGCGGCAGTGCAGATCGGGGAGTTTTAATCTGCACAACTGGAATTGGTATGTCCATGGGGGCTAACCGTTTCCCTGGAATAAGAGCAGCTCTTTGTAGCGATATTGATTCTGCAGAGATATCTCGTGACCACAATAATTCAAATGTTTTGGTTCTTGCAGGCAAAAACATTGAGTCCAAAGATAATGTTTCAATACTTGAAGCTTGGCTAAATAAGCCATTTTCAAATGGGGAAAGACATATACGCCGTTTAGAAAAACTGGAATCAAATAGTAAATTTTATGCAGAAACTGCAGAGTTATTTGAAAGTGATCCTGAAATTTATGAAGCAATTCTAAATGAAAACAAACGTCAGAACACAATGTTGAACCTTATTGCTTCAGAAAACTATACTACACCAGCTGTTAGAGAAGCTCAAGGCTCTGCAATGACCAATAAATATGCAGAAGGTTACCCAGCGAAACGTTGGTATAATGGTTGTGATTTTGTTGATGTTGCAGAAAAATTTGCAATTGATAGAGCCAAAGAGCTATTTGGTGCGGACCATGCAAATGTTCAGCCTCATTCGGGTAGTTCTGCTAACATGGGCGTATACTTTGCTGTACTGAAGCCAGGTGACAAGATTCTTGCAATGGAATTGGCTCATGGTGGTCATCTTACACACGGTAGTCCTGTAAACTTTTCTGGTATTCTATATGACTTTGTATCTTATGGTGTATCTGCTGAAACAGGTTGTATTGATTATGATGCTTTAGCTAAACAGGCTTTAGAAGAAAAACCAAAAATGATTGTTGCAGGAGCAAGCGCTTATTCAAGAATTTTGGAGTTTGATAAATTCAAAGCGATTGCTGATAGCGTTGGGGCATACCTAATGGTTGATATGGCTCATATTGCTGGCTTGGTTGCTGCCGGGGTTCATCCTAACCCTGTTCCATACTCTGATTTTGTTACAACAACAACGCATAAAACACTTAGAGGTCCTCGAGGTGGTATGATTCTTTGTAAAGAGGAGTATGCAGCAGCAATTGACAAAGCTATTTTTCCTGGATTACAAGGAGGCCCACTGATGCACGTTATTGCAGCTAAAGCCGTTTGCTTCCATGAAGCAATGCAACAAAACTTTAAGGAATATGGTGTGCAAGTTGTTAAGAATGCTGCTGTTTTATGCGAAAAAATTAAAGCAGCTGGTTTTAGGGTTATTTCTGATGGGACAGATAATCATCTGTTTCTTGTAGATGTTTTAAGTAGTGGTTTGACTGGCAAGACTGCTGCGATTGCTTTGGATAAAGCGGGGATTATTGTTAACAAAAATGGTATTCCTTTTGATACTAAAAGCCCATTTGTAACTTCTGGTATCAGAATTGGTTCGCCAACTGTGACATCTCATGGAATGAAAGAGGCAGAAATGGAGCAGATTGCTGACTTGATTATTCGTGTTCTACAGGATCATGAAAATGAAGAGTTACTTGCTCAGGTTAAAGTTGAAGTTGAACAATTGGCAGAAACGTTTCATAAAGATTAACACAATATTTGTATATAGTTAATCGTATTATCCTTAGTCTTTCGGTTAGAGATAAATATGTACGTTTGAGTCAATAAAATTAGCAGAAAACACATTGTTTATCACCAATAGGGTGATAAATATGAAAAATAATTTTTAATGACGATGAGGACATCGTCGCTCCCATTCCTACAAGACAATATTGATTTGCAAGTTTGGGAGCGAGAACGTCCTCGTTCTCATAAAGTGTCTTAACCGAAAAGTTGAGGGTAATATAATTAGTAGTTGATAATTAGTTAATTACATGGGATATTATGTATATAAGTAGGGTTGTGGTTCTATTTTGATATTGAGGGTTATTATGGAAAAAAATATTTTTAAATTATATATTATTATATTTAGTGTTTTATTGTTTGGTTGCGGCGGAGGAGGGTCTGGCAGTGGTCCTGAACCACCAGATCCGGGACCAGAGATCGTTTTAGATCCCGGAACGTATATTGCACTTGGCTGTGGTATTACAGAGGGATCTGCTCATGGACAGACCATAGCATGGCCTGAGTTTCTTGATGACATGCTGCGTGGTGTTATAGTGGTGAATCTGGGTAATAGTCGAACATATGCTGTTTATGGTGCATATCACATTGAGGATTATATATTAGAATATAAGCCTAGATGTGTTATGGTTCTTTATGGTGTTAATGATATTGCTGCTGGATTGCCGGCTAACGATATACTTGAGGATCTGGAGAGCATTGTTCAGGTTTGTCAGTATTACGGTTCGGATGTGATTTTGGGTACACTACCTGATGTACCTGTGTTTACATCTGAAAACAGACGTGAATTAGTCGATTTAAATATAGGCATCATCTCATTATGCTCAAGATATGGAATTAACTACGCAGATGTATATAAAGCTCTTAGAGATCCATCGTTGTTTAGAGATGATGGACTGCATCCAACAGATGAAGGAGAAGATGATATTGCGATTGTTTATCGCCGTGTCATCAGAGACATGTATGGTTTTTAGGTTGAACAACCTATTGTTGTTAAAATATATTAACTGTTAATTTCATAATCTAATTGAAACTTATCTGATTGTTGTTACCCTCGTTTTTTTTGCTTAATGCCGTTAGGAGCTGGCATGTACCTCGCTCCTATAATTTGTAATTTTTTTCAATTGCTCTGCCAACGAATAACGAGCTGTGTTCAAAAATAAGCGAACTATGTTAGGGCATCCTGTTCGATTAATAAACTGCCTATTGATAAAGTGTTAAACCATCGCAAATATACTAAAAGTGCAAGTTTTTCTCTTTTTTGCAAAAAAAAGAGTGCAGATGACGTTGTTAAAATTATATTCATTTTATGAATCTGTAATGCGATAATACCTGATTTTTTACTATGCAACAAGTATCCCGCGGAGCGGGATCCCGCAAGGCGGGACCGCGAGCTAAAGGCGAAAGTGTCTTATTGCAAAATCTCCAGCATTCTCACATTAAACAGTAAGCCCTATGTCATTCAACCTAAAAGATGAAATTATAGTTGTTTTCTATAAAAAAAACAGCATATATTTGATATTATGGTTGAAAATAATTTCTATATATATTATCGTACGACCATTATAAATTGAAACCGTTTTACATATAAAGATTTGGAGTAATTAAACATGGCAAAAGTCAAATTTATTAATGGACCATATGATGGACAGGAACTTGCGATACCAGAAGACGGAATAACAATTGGACGAGGTAAAAGTTGTTCTGTAGTGATTGATGATAACAAAGTATCCAGAGAGCACGCAGCTGTTCGTATTGAAAATGGTAATTGGTGGGTTTACGATCTGCAAAGTTCAAACGGCACACGGGTGAATGATTCAGATATTTCAGCTTATGAACTTTCCGATGGTGATGTTATTGAAGTTGGTGGTCTTAAGTTTGTTTTTGAAACAGAAGGAGAAGCTATCTCTTCTCCTGATACACTTTTGTCAATTGAAAGTGACAGACCAATTCCATCATCAAAACATAAAGCTCAAACAAGTAAGCAGAAAGCTGTTAGTACCATCGATGGCAAAGCAGAAACCAGTGTTAGTGATGAAAAAAATGCAGAAGTACGTCCTGCTCCATCACCAGGTATTAATGCATCTGACATCTCGGACGATGATGTAGAAGCTGTTGCAGAGCTTAATGCCGCATATAAAACAATGCATGAGCAGTTAGGTAAAGTTATTATTGGTCAAAAAGATGTTATTGAAGAAGTTCTTATTGCAATTTTCTGTAGAGGACATGCACTTCTTGTTGGTGTTCCTGGTGTTGCTAAGACTCTAATGATTAGTACTCTTAGTCATGTGCTTGATTTAAGTTTTAAGAGAATTCAGTTTACTCCTGACTTGATGCCTTCTGATATTTCTGGTACAGACGTGCTTGAAGAAAATAAATCAACAGGGATGCGTGAGTTTAGATTTGTTAAAGGTCCAATTTTTGCCAACATGCTACTTGCTGATGAAATTAACAGAACACCACCAAAGACACAGGCATCATTGCTTGAAGCCATGCAGGAGCATAGAGTTACAGTTGGTGACAAAACCTATCATCTTCCTGAGCCGTTTTTTGTGCTTGCCACACAGAACCCAATTGAACAGGAAGGTACATATCCTTTGCCGGAAGCTCAGCTTGACCGTTTTATGTTTAATATCATTGTTGATTATCCAACATTTGAAGAAGAGCATGCAATTATTCGTCAAGTGACAGGTACACACAAGGCTGAACTTGAAGTTGCAATTAATGCACAAGATGTTCTCAAACTGCAACAATTGATTAAACGTGTTCCTGTTGCGGATCATGTTATTGAGTTTGCTTGCAGTTTGGTTCGTGCAACTCGTCCTAAGTCAGACGAAGCTCCAGATTTCATAAAAGAACTTGTTAGTTGGGGTGCAGGACCACGTGCTGGTATCAGTTTGATTACAGCATCCAAAGCTAGAGCTGTTTTACATGGTCGCTTTCATGCTACAAGCGAAGATGTTGAGATTATGGCATATCCAGTTCTTCGTCATCGTGTTATCACCACTTTTAATGCTGAAGCAGCTGGTGTAACAAGTGATGATGTTATCAAAAGATTAATTGAATATAAACGCCCAAAAGAATCACTTAGAGTATAATGCTTGAAACACCATCATATATGAAATTGCTGCCTACCGAGACAGTTTCAACTCTTGGTAGGTTAGAGTTCCTTGCAAAAGGCGTTATGGAGGGGACGATTAGCGGTCGTCATCGAAGCCCTCATAAAGGATCGTCTGTTGAATTTGCAGAACATAGGCAGTATGTTCCAGGAGATGATTTAAGAAACTTGGACTGGCGAGTTCTAGGTCGTACTGACAAGTATTATATTCGTCAGTATGATGATGAGACGAATCTTCGTGCGACATTAATGGTTGATGCCTCTGGGTCTATGAATTATCGTGGAGAGCAAAGTGCTGAACTAGATGGTAAAAAACTTTCCAAATTTGAATATGCACAGCATTTAGCTGCAGCATTGACCTATCTATTGATTCATCAGCAGGATGCAGTTGGGTTGGTTACATTTGATTCCAAGTTACGACGTTATATGCCGGCAAAAGGTAAGCCTAGTCAGATTCGTTTGATTTTACAGGAGCTTGAGAACACAGAACCAGGTGGTGACACTTCTATACCTGATATTTTTCATGATATTGCAGAAAGAATTCATGCTCGTGGTGTTGTCGTTATAATCAGTGATTTGTTTGATTCTGCAGAAGAGATAATCAAAGCACTGCATCATTTCAAATATAGAAAACATGAAGTAATTGTTCTTCATATTATGGCAGAAGAAGAACTTACATTTCCATTTAACAGTTTCACGCGTTTTAAGGACCTTGAAGATTCAGAGGTGGCATTGCCAATTGATCCAAAAACACTTAAAGCTATGTATCTTGATAAAGTGTCGTCATTTCTATCAACTTTGGAAAATGATTGTGGCAAATTGAAAATTGAGTATATTCCAATATCAACAGCGAAACCTTATGATGCAGCTTTAGCTGAATATTTAACGGCAAGGAGAATGTAATATGCTGTTTTTCAATATTTCACTTCTTCTAGGTTTGGCAATGATTTCTGTTCCGGTGATTATCCATCTGCTTAACAGAAAGTCTGCAAAAGATGTTATGTGGGGGGCAATACAATTTCTATTGGATTCCATTAACAGTCGTCGCCAGAAAATTCTTTTAGAAGAAATTCTACTTTTAGTTGTGCGTTGTATACTGGTTGGTTTGCTTGCGTTAGCCATGGCAAGACCATTTATTCCATCCGGCTCTAGTTTGCCGTGGTTAGTTGTTCTGCCAATCGGATTATTAGGTATTGCATCCTTTGCAGCATCTTTTGCTTTGCTTGACTATCCGTTGTGGCGCAAAAGGCTTGTTATGGCAGCTATTGGCTGTGCACTGCTTGCAACCATTCTTGTTGGACTTCAGAAATGGATGAATTTTAACATTTTTGGTTCATCAGGAAAGCGAGATGTTGTTCTTATAATTGATGGTTCAACATCAATGAGCCGAATGAATGAAAAAGGTATTACTTTTTTTGAACAGGCAGTTCAAGAGGCAATGGATTTGGTTGAAGAATCACCAAGAGGTGTGGCATATTCTATTATTGTTGGTTCTGATGTTCCGCATGTGCTGGAGGCGGCTCCAATAATTGAACATAGACGTCTGACAGAAAAACTTGGTATGCTTAAGCAGCCTGGTGGTGAACTTAATCTTCCTGATTGTATGGCCTCTGCATCAATTTGTTTGTCACAGGGAAATAATGTCGCCAAACAGGTTGTTATATTTGCAGATGAACAAGCATGCAGTTGGCAGTCATCAAACTCATCTGGTTGGAAGATGGTTCAAAAGGCATTTAGAAAACTTTCAACATACCCACAGGTAACTTGGATGAGTTATTCTGTTCCGATAAATTATCGAAATATTTCAGTCGTAGATATCACTCCAAGTCGTAATATTATCGGTACAGATAGAGCAGTTGATTTTGATGTTACTGTTGAAAACACAGGAAATGAAGCCATCACACCTGGTGTTTTGTTTTTCGAAATTGATGGTAAGAAAATGATCGATAACACACTTGGCCAACTTGATGTTGGGGAGCAGGCAACGGTTAGTTTCAAACATCGCTTTATGGATTCAGGAACGCATATTGCAAACGCAAGATTAGCAACAACAGATGAGTTGCTTGCAGATAATGAACGCCAATATATTATACCTGTTGTTGATGAACTATCTGTTCTTGTTGTAGAAGGTCGTCCTGGCGATAGCTTCGTTAAAAAGAGTGCTGGATTCCTGACTTTGGCTCTTCTTCCCAGTCAAGAGAAGTTGGACACGCAGGATGATAACAATGAATATCTTGTTCAACCTGTTGAGGTGACATCTTTGCAGTTGGCAAAAATCGTAGATTTCTCAATGTATAATGCTGTTGTATTAGCAGATGTTCAACGAATGCCTTTTGATGTCGCCGACGCTTTGGCCTCATTTGTTAAATCAGGTGGTGGTTTGCTTGTTCTTTCTGGTGAAAAATCTGATTCAAAGTTTTATAATGAGTGGAAGTATGGCGGTGATGCAGTTTTGCCGATGAAACTGTCAACATGGAATAAAAACTATGAAGAGCCCTTGAAGCCTGCACTTGAAACATTTAGAGTTGAAACACTTGACCGGTTGTTGAACAGACAGGATAACGATTTTTCAACCTGGTTAATAAAAGGCTCGTGGGATGTTGATCAGGAAGCAGGGGATCCAAATAAGATTGAAGGTCGTTATAGTTCAGGTAGTCCAATGTTTGCAGTAAATAATTTGGGTAATGGTAAAATTATCCAGCTGACAACAACACTTGATGCAAATGCAGGAAATATTGTTTCCAGAAAAATATATGTGCCATTGGTGCATGAATTAATTTATACACTGGCTATGCCAAATCAGACAGATTTGAATTTGACTCCTCTGACAGCGCAAAGCTTTGCATTAAGTGTAGGAGTTGGAGGTTTTGATGCTTCCGGGAAAAGTCATGGACTTAAGTCAACTTTTTATAAAGGAGATAGTGAAAACAGAAATTCAAAGTTAACTAAAACAACAAAGACTGTTCGAAACATTGATTTTGACTGGAAAGATAAAAATCCTTATGGCGGAACTCCAGATAATTTTACTGCTATTTTTGAAGGTCGCCTAACTCCAACAATTTCAGGGGAATTTGAGTTTACAATCGCTGGTGATGATAGAGCTATTTTATGGTTGGATGGCAGAGAAATTGTTAATTTAAGAAATGCTGGTTCAGCTACAGGCAAAGCTAATCTGGTTGCAAATAAAGACTACAAGTTGAAAATGAAGTATCAGGAAGATACAGGTGATGCATTTGTCAAAATGTATTGGCAAACAGCTGGACTCCCCAAAGAGATTGTTCCTCAAGCGAATTTTTCCATGCCTGTTACAGAACAGAAAAACTTACCAACAGGTATTAAAACATTTGCAACTGGTCCTGGAAAAGAAAAGTTTCAAATGTCAATTAATCAGCTTGGACCTTCGCTTTATGCACAAATGAAGACTCCACCAATACCCGGACTTTTCAAACTGGAGGTTCCATCAATGTTTGACCAGAATTTATCTTGGATGTTTGAGAAAAACACATCATTAATACCATTTGTAATCACTCTTAACAGCGAAGAGAGTTTGATGGCTGCACTGTCTGAGGGTGCTCTTGCTGATATTACAAAATATGTGGATATAATGAGCACTTCAAAACTTGAAGATGTTAAAGCATCAGTTGAAGGTAAATCATTTGGTCGGGAAATATGGCGTTTTCTTGCGGTTGGAGCCCTTATCTTAGTTTTGGCTGAAATCATGCTGTCAAGATGGATTGCTGTACAGAGAAGAACAGGAAAAGAAGAACGCGTTAAGTTTGAAGAAATGTCAAATTAACGGTCTGCTGGTGAGTCACGGATGGACACGGTAAGAGCGTTGTACCTATAGTGACTCTCTCTCTTTGTAGAGCCATTGTCTCGGAGAGCGAAGGCTAATACCCTAGGCTTTGTTATTCCGGGCTATCAGTCCTGCTTTTCTCTACCTTTTTTGTCCTTTGGGGCTTTTTCGTCGTTTGCTTTCCTGAACTCATAATTCTTTATTATTTTTCAAAGTTGATTCGCGGGTCGATGATTACGTAGCATAGATCGGATAGGATGTTGCCTAGAAGCCCGAATATTGATGTTAGTGATAGTATCCCCATAAAAACAGCATAGTCACGGCTTGTAATTGCAGTGAGACTAAGACGTCCCATTCCTGGAATCTCAAATACTCGTTCTATTATTACTGAACTTGCAAAAATTAAGGTTAGTATTGAACCAAATCCAGTTGCTATTGGAATAAGACTGTTTCGTAGAGCATGTTTCCAGACTGCTGTTTTGTAGTGAACGCCTGTTGCAATAACAGTTCTCATATAATCTTTGCCGACTTGATCAAGTAGAGAATTTTTCATCAGCATTGTAAGCACTGCAAAATTGCCTGCCACGTAACATAGAACGGGTAGAAACATGTGGGTGAAAACATCTTTAAATTTGCCAAATGAACTCATCGATGCAAAGTTGTCAGATTGATATCCGGAGATAGGGAAGATGTCAAACAGTCCATCTGTTGTGCCGCACAGTAACATTTTCAATAACATGCCCAGTGCAAATGCCGGAATTGAGTAGGCGATGAAAACAGTCATACTGCTTGTGAAGTCGAAGACTGAACCGTGTTTTAGTGCTTTTGCAATGCCCAGCGGAATACATATTAGGTAACTGAGAAGAAAGCCTGAGAGTCCAAATGTTAGAGACACAGGAAATCGCTTGCGAATAAGCTGCCAGGCGGTTTTGTCTGTATACATGTATGATTTCATTCGCAAGCCAACGCAGTCGCGTATCAGCCAGTTGTAATAACGCACTATTAGTGGCTTGTCAAAACCAAAGGCCTTTTCAAGTTCTTCTCTCTGTTGTTCCGAGATAGTGTTTGCATTACCTTGCGGTGAAGATTGTTCGCCGCCAAAACCTCGCATCTCCATTAGCTTTTGTTCCACTGGACCGCCAGGCACAATCTGGGCAATTGAGAAACATAGAAAGGTTATTGCCAAGAATGTTGGTATTATCAGCAATAGCCTTCTTATAAAATATGCAAGTTTATTGTTCATTGTGTTAAAAGATAAGTATCTTATTCATTGTTAAAATTTAGTGTGTAGTTTGTTTTGTTATTTGTTATATAATTATTTAACGTCAACTTAACATAAAGCTCAACACATTTCCATATCAAAATCTGTCTAAATTTTCCAGACCATTATAATCTATATTCTATGATTCTATTAAATATTTGTAATGCTCAGAATTATAGTCTATCCAATTCCTTTTAACAATAAATAATTTGTTCCGTTTTTTGTTTTATGATTGATATCAATGCTGTAGTTGAAGAAGTTCTGTTTTAATAGAAATATAAAGATTTGATACCCATATTGGAGCATAAATGAAATCATCAGGCAATTCTTGCTTACGAAAATCTATTGGAGTTAGAATAACGGATATGTTATCAATTCCTGTTTCTGCTGACATAACAAACAGCTCTTCAATCGCTTCATTTCCCATGGCAAGACATCCAATAGAACAATTGCTGCCATGTATCATTATATCAGAACCAAGGTTATTACGATATTCAATTTGTGCTTTCTCAATATCAAAGGAATTAGGATAGTTTAAGCGGAGAGCCAGATGAAACATACTGTTGGGGTTAAGAGACTCTACTTTATAAAATCCTTCTGGCACCTGTTTGTCTCCCTCTTTGAGTTTGTGACCAAGTTTGCCACTAGCTCCCAAAATGGAGTATGATTTAAGAAAAACAGGAGGTTGGGAAACCCAAACTTCAAGTTTTTTATCCTGCTTGATACCAACCAATACAATGTTCTGAGGAGGATAATCAACGCCAATTCGCTCGAAATCAGGGGTAATGCGTTCATGGACTATTGAACCAAATTGCTCAATACGTTCCGCAACAGTTTTATTCCCCCTTAAATTTTGTACTTTCGCATATATATCTTTGTGGCATTTTAAAAGCACAAGCCCAACTACAGTAATAGCCACAAGAAAAATGTAAACACTTTTAATTTTCATTCTCTATGTTTATTGAGCTTTTCATATTCTTTTTTGTCAAAATAATAAAATCTTTTAGTAACGACTTGTATTGGGGATGATTTATTTGCTTTAAAATTATTTCAGCTTGATCAGGTCTATCAATATAGCACCATGCACTTGCCTCTATCATTATAAGAGTTTCTTTTAGTGTTGTACCTTCGTATGGAGTATAAAGCTTAACAATTCCCTTACAAACAGAATCTTGTTGTTTTTCGACAAGAACAAAATCAATGTTTTTTCGGGCTTCTTGTGCCAATTTGATCTGAGTAAGGTGTTCGCCTGTATTACCATATTGCAAAACTTTGTAAAATTTTGCAATTTGTGCCTCCCAGGATTTTTGGTCATTTTTCAAAATATCATCGCATATTTTGAATGGTTCCTGTACTTTCTGTTTGTTCATGTTTGTTGTATCTTGACAAATTAAATATGTTGCAAGCGTAATTTTAACCTTTCTTAAATCATTGCTTGTAAGATTAGCATTGGATACATTTGTTCTTAATAATTGTATCGTTTTAGGGTTATTCCATTTGTTTGTAGAATTCAAATCATCCTCTACAATGCTAAAAACATTTTCTTTCGCAAAACAAGTAATTAAAGCTATTAAGTTAATAGCAACCATAAGTTTAACTTTCATCTTACCAATTTCCTTTCTCTACTTCTGTCCAAAGTTTAATGTTGTTCTCATCAAAATCTAATCTAAAATATGCATTAGTTGCCGACTCATGAGTTTTAATCAGCGCTATCTTTACTTAGAATTGTTGAAATTCTTTTATTTAACAGATTCAAGTCTTGGGTATAAGAAGAATCACCTTTTTGGGGTAAACTATGCAGTCCATATCTCTTTGCATAATTGAGTTCGACAATCTGAAGTCCTATCGGAGACATTTTCTTGTTAGACTTTGCATCAGGAAGTAAAAGCTTAACTAAACTACAATTATTCGTCCAACTAATAATACCATAACCTTTGTTCTTTTCAACATTAATACCAGCAGGAGTTCCATACTTTTCAAATGTCTCACGCACAACATATGTTTGTTCTTCTTCCGAACTTGTATGTTCCTGTGTATAAATCACAGATATAAGTTTATTAGTACTAAAAAGGTAAATAGCCTTGTCAAAGAGATTAGTACTATACTTTTCGACAAGCCCTCCTTGAGGCTTATTTTTATCAGGCTTTGTATTTACAATATCTAGACCTACGTTAAAGACTTCGGCATTTGGATGGTTTTCCACAAACGTTTTCCAATCCATTCCAATCTGAACATGATATACTGTATCAGGAATTATGTTTTTATTATCTTCTTTGGCAAATAATGCTATAGCACATGTCATTAAACTTATAATTACGATCTTTTTCATTTTATTATATCCTTACTATTTATTTGATGGTTGTAACATTCCTGCTCTACCAATATTGTTTAAATCATCTAATATTAACAAATCACCTAAGTCCAATAATTGAATAATTTCAGTTTCAATCTGAACTCTTGTGGTAGCACCATTCTCAACAATAGTACGACCTGTCAAATTATTGTTTAAATCCATAACTGTTTCATTATGCGGGTTACCATTAAAAATTCCTGTTCTTTCATGAGCATCTGCTAGTCCTTGAGCATCTTCGGAATTCCAGTCTAAAGTCATTATTGCATTCCAATAAGCATGCCTTGCAGCATCTGCTCGACCATTATGAATTCCTCCTCCTAAACCTGTTAGATTTACTTGAGCCCAGAGTACTGCTTCATCTCTTAATTGATCAACGGTTAAACTACGGACAGGATGGCTAATACACCATGCAATCTCACCTTCTCCTACCGACAAATTAAATACAAATAGTTTTGCAAAACAGTTGGTCATTTCTGCGACTTCAACCTGTTCCGTCTGTAAACCTGATGTCCAACAATAAATATTTATATCCTTACCTGTACCAGACTTCATTCCTGACCAGATATAATATTCGGCAGGAAGTTCTACTTCCATTTCAACATCTAGCTCAACATCGTCTTCTTGTAGAACACCAATACTTTTATAGGAATTTACAGTTGCAGGGTCAATGAGTTTTGAGCTTGACATATCATCAGTCTTAAAATACAGCTCTGGTGATATCCAAAATAAAATCTCAAAATCATTCGTCCACAAATCAGTATTATCAAGAACATAAGTTACATCAATATCATGCTCTCCTGCCTCAATCCCCTGAACAAAATAGGTTTGCTCGGCACCATCAGAAAACAGATCATCATAAGAGTAATTATGATACGCCTGAATAAGGTTGCCATTTGGAATATATGAATTCGTTCTTGTTATCATAGCATTACTGTCTTTTGTCCAAATTTTTATTTTTGTTTCATCAAACTCTAATCTGAAGAAGGCATTTGTTGCACTCTCATGAGTTTTGACTAAGATTGGCATAAAATCCAGCCATGTGCAGTTCCCCATCGACAGATATACTGCCTACCCCTGCAATAAACTCAAGATCAGCAGTTCCACCTACTAGAGCCGAATACGATCCAGCTTTTAATTCAACTTCAATAAGATCATTTTCATTTGCACCAGTTTCGGAGTCTCCAGTCTCCATTCACACTGATTCCCGCACCAGGACCTTCTTCCAGATCATCGGGGATTTCATGCTTCTGAAATGGGCTTCCATATCCAGGAACTTCAGTCTGAGGACGGTAAGCTTTTAGGTCTACTTTCGGAACAATGATTTTCCCTTCTTTATCTAAGCAATAAATACCATACCAAGAATTATCAGTTCAATAATTCCTATTAATAACAGCATAGCATTAATTATTGTGTGCATTCTGCATTTTTTTCTAATACTAGCAATATAATTCCAAGATGTAGATGCAATAATAAAGGTGGCAAAAACACCAACAAGTATCACTTGTAGACCGTCAGGCAAGCAACCATATAATATTTGCATTGCATCGGGACCAAAAAAAAGAACTAGCAAAAAAACAGAAAGAATAAATTCCCAAAATGGCCAACGTGGATTACTATTAGCAACAAGAAAAAAACCTGAAATAAAGCTTACAATACTAACCGTAAATGCCGGACCACCAACTAAAAACAAAGCAAGTAACATTGCCCATCCCCCCGTTGGCCTAACATCTCCACTGATTAAAAATATAGCATACTTGGCAATTAACATGGACAAAGTTACAGCAACTATGCACACAGACATATGAATTAATTTTTTCATTATTATAAAATCCTAAATTTAAAATATAACATTCCCTAAAGCAAGTAATTAAGGTATAGTTTCCCATTTTTGAGTCACAAGACCTTGAGTAGTACTTAGCACATAAGAATTAGTACTAGCTTTCAAATGTCTAATCAGTTCAACATTTATTTTCTGAGGTTTTTCCTTTAGCACCTCGACAACATAAACATCAAGCCACCATTTATCTTTCTTCGAAAGAGCAACAAGATCTGAAATGTTTTGCAGTTCAATTCTCTTTTTCACATCTTTAAGTTCTTCGTTATCAGAAAAAAAATGTTCTGAAAGTAGCTTAGCTCCATCTTGCAGGGAAACGTTATATAGATACCGAATAAAACCTGGTTTAGCTTGAATTTTATGTTTTTCAAGAAGTCGTTTATAGGTTGAAAAATCAGCAGAACCATTCTCATTATATGCATGTACCTCACCAAGCCAGTTTTCTGCGATTGAAACATCTACCATGTTTGTACATTCTAAAACAGGTAATAAACCACAAGTAATATCATCCTTACTCATTGAAAGTTCACGCATAATAATACCAACAATTAATGGAGATCGAGCATCTTTAGATGTTTGACGAAAAAATAGTAGCTGCCTCATTATCTCTGGACCATCATCTGACAGTAAACGTGAAAAAGAGTTTAGTTTTTCTTGAAGTTCTTCTTTAGTGTCAACTGCCAGAAACTCCACATTATTGGATGATACTAAACTAAGTAAGAGTTCCTGTGCCTCAATATGTGGTTTAATACTTGTGTGATTTTTTTTCTTATTAGGTTCTTGAGCATAAATACATACAGAAAATAAAATAAAGACTATAGTTAGCACAGCAATACCAGTAAATCGATTAACGATACAGTTATTGAATTGAATATCAGGTATACCAATTTCATTGTTTTTTACATTTGTGTTCATAATAATTTTATCTTTCTATCTTGAGTTTAAGCATACTTGTAGTAGGCGTAAGAACGATTGGGTAATCATCAATGGTGCCATGCGTAACTGATGGAGTTGGTATATCAACATTCCAACCTAAGTTTTGCCCTGGTGGGTCAGTCGCATCACCAGAAAGTCCCGTAACAGCTGTCTGCCAAAAATTTACATGATATTCACTCGATGGCGGATATTTTGTTTCGGCATTCACATCAATTTCAGAGTCATTTTCAATAGCATCAATATATGCAGTGAATTTGATTGTAAAAGAGCCTATAGTGGAGCGATTATCATTAAGTCGCTTTGCAAGATCATATACCGAGCCTCCACCATGACTATAACCAATCATAGCTATTTGATTAACAAACTGGTTTAATACTGTAGTCTTTCACCCCCCGCGACACCGTGAACTGACATAACAAAAAGCCTGTTTCTTATTCAAAGTTTATTTGTTCGTTTTGGATTTTTTGAACCATGTTACTGACGATATAATTATTGCTAAGTTCGAATTCTTTAATAATTTCTGGAACTATAAGTTTAGGTTTTTGGCTCATTAACTCCAATATATATAGCTGTATCCACCATTCTGTATTATCAGCAAGCACCTTAATCGTTTTGGATTTGTCAGAGTATTTTGTTTTATCCATAAGTGATTTTGCTTTATATTTACTAAAATTGATATTTGCAAAGGTTGACAATGCACTCTCTGGTGATGTTGTATACATATATTTTACGAGCTCCATATTTTTTGTATACATATTTTTTTGTATTAGATTCTTATAGTGATTAAATTGATATGAATGTTTTTTTTGATCATAGTCAATATTTTCAAGCCATTCGTAAATCTCTGCTTTCATAACATCATTTGTTGTTCCAATATACGGAATAATTCCAGCATACTGATCTGTTTTTGAAATATTTAATTGTTCCATAATATATAATGGCAACAATTTCTCCATTTCATTATTAGCATTCACCTTGAAAAATAGTAATTGTGCAATAAACTCTGAATTCCCTCCTGATTCTTCTTTAAAATCATTTAGTTTTGCTTTAAGTACAAACTCTGATGTTATTCCATCTGGAAATAATTTCTGTCTTTCTAATAAATTTGTTGAACTCAACATTTGCAAAAAACATTGGACTTGTTCGTTTGGATTAATTACTTGATTCTTTACTTTTATTTGTTCTTCTGCATTTCCAAAAGATATAATCATAATAGTTCCCAATAAAATTAATTTTTTATACATTGTTTTTCTTCCTTTAATATTATTTTGTAATTACGGACATAAGCTGTCCCTCTATACCGTTTAAAACAACAGGCAAATCATCTATAGTCATGTGTGTACACGTTTGTTGTGCCGCATCAATATTCACTTCTGCCGGATCTCCTAAAGCCGGATTAGCGATCAACCCTCCATCTAGTCCGTAATCAAACCAGTCACTCAAAGGATTTGCTACACCTTCCTGATAATACGTAACATGATATTGAGACCCAGGAGGTCGTCTGTTTTCTTGCGATGATGATACTTGAGTAACAGCATCTATATATCCAGTAAAGCCAATAGAAAACGTACCAATTGCTGACCTATTAGTATTCAAGCGTTCGGCGAGATCATGGGTGGAGCCGCCTCCATGGCTATATCCAAAAATAGCAACATTTGAAATATTTCTCATTTGTATAGCGTTTACAATCTCATCATAGACTTGCCCGTCCCCATTGTTCTGTACATTATCTTCTCCATACATATGAACATCATAACCTTGCGAAAACAGATCAACAGCTAAGTTAAAAGTTCCTTCATTTGGAGCTGCTGGATCAATAGGATTGTCCTGAGATTCTCCCCCTAAAGCAATTACAATACTTGTAAATGGATAAAAATGAATTTTGTCCGACTCAACATCTATACTGCCTACCCTTGCAATAAACTCAAGATCAAGCAGTGCCGCCTGCTGGATTTTCCACCCATACTGTTTTCGTGTCACTGCTGAATGTTACTGTTGCCTCTGTTCCTGAATCTAATATGGCATTCCCCATACTCTGGCTGTCCCACACCTTGATATTTGTGTTATTGCGTTTAAGCACATAGGTCAAGCCTGCTGGAGCAGGATACGGTTCGGCTTTTAATTCAACTTCAATAAGATCATTTTCATTTGCACCAGTTTCGGTATCTCCATTCACTCTGATTCCTGCACCGGGATCTTACTTTTGTTTTCATACTTATTGTTTTTCTCAATTTCATGAACAACATCAAGAACAGCAGTATTATCACTCTTTTTTAATTGTTTCATTAATTCAGGAGTGCTAAGCTCTGGATTCTTTTTAATCTTCTCGGCAACATAAAGTTGTATCCACCATTCTGGACGTTTTGAAAAGTTAGAAAGAGCATTAGTAACATTTGTATTAATAGGAGGTAAAGGTTTTGATAATCGATGCTTTTTTGCTTTAGAGTCACTGCGTATTATTTCAGCAGATTCTATTAAGTTAGTTTTTGCCTTATCGTTGTCATTAACAAGAGAGAGAATTAGTGATTTAAGAGCTTCATCCGGAAGACCACTATACATGTACTCAATTAGAGCTTTAGGCGGATCGTATTTCCGTGCCGTTAGGTAAGCTTCAAATGGCTGGTAGTATCCTTCTGCAATCTTACTATTTCCTCGTATTCCATCAAGAATTTCTCTTGTCTCATCATAAACAGTGGGATTATCAGTTTCTAAATACATAGCAACTGCCTCTATAATGTTAGTGTCAGAAACAGATTTAATTAAAAAAGATCCAATAATCATTGTTGCATGATATTTTTTTTCATCTTTTATAATAGTAACACGATACAAAATTAGTTGCGGAATAATTTCAGCAATATTCGACTGTGTGCTTTTTAATTTTTCAATAGATTTCATAACATCTTCCTCTGATGCTTGCTTTTTCCAATGGCGTAGCAAAATGGAAGTAGTCTGCTCAAACTGTTCTTGTACTTCGGGTTCAGCAACAAGCTGTTTTCCATCTTTATTTATTTGTTCTGCATTTGCTACGTGTAAAAGACACATAAACAAAACAATTTCTATTATCAATCTTACTTTTGTTTTCATACTTATTCTTTCCTTTTATATTTACGGATTAACATGTCCTATAAGTTGATTTATAACACCATTTATAACATTTAGATGGTCATCTATGTTGCCATGTTCCAAGTTTGCCCCCCATGCCGTCGTTGTAACATCTAGTTCAAAATCTGCCCCTGGAACAGGTCCACCACCCAATTCAAGAACTCCATTATTTTGATAATAATTTCCAAGAAAAGCAGTACCTGGAGGCCTTCTATTTTCCTGTTCCGCAAGTGGCTGCTTAACGGCATCAATATAAGCCGCATAAGTAATAGTATACTCGTGGTTATTAAGATTCACAGCCAGATCATATGTAGACCCACCTCCATGGCTGTAGCCAAAAACTGCAATCTGTGTAACATTTCGATTGTTAACAGCGTTTTCAACTTCTTCATAAGCAACTCCTCCCCGATCTTCAGAGGCAACAACATCCTCATTGTACATATGAACGTCATAGCCCTGTTGATAAAGATCTATTGCAATCTCGAATGTACCATGATTACCTGGATCATTAACAGGATCATCTGGATTCTGCCCTTCACCACCCAACACAATAACTACACTTGTAAACGGATAAAAATGAATTTTGTCCGAGTCGACATCTATACTGCCTACCCTTGCAACAAACTCAAGATCAGCTGTGCCACCATCTGGATTCTCAACCCATACTGTTTTAGTATCACTGCTGAATGTTACTGTTGCTTCTGTTCCTGAATCTAATATAGCATTCCCCATACTCTGGCTGTCCCATACCTTGATATTTGTGTTATTGCGTTTAAGTATATATGCTAAGCCTGCTGGAGCAGGATATGACTCAATTTTTAATTCAACTTCAATAAAATCATTTTCATTTGCACCAGTTTCAGTATCTCCATTCACTCTAATTCCTGTACCTGGATTTTCTTCCTGATCATCAGGAACTGCATGTTTCTGGAATGGATTTCCATAACCAACACCTTCAGTCTGCGGACGGTATGCTGTCATGCCTATCGAAATAAAACTAAAACTAACATCCTCTGAATCCAATTCATAATTATCTAGCAAATATGTAATTCCAACACTATGCACCCCCGGCTGAAGACCTTGAACATAAAGTGTTTTCTCCGCTCCTTCTTCAAAAATATCATCATAAGAATAATTATGATATGCCTGAAGTCGATTGCCATTAGGAATATATGAATTTGTTCTTGTTATCATTGCGTTACTGTCTTTTGTCCAGATGTTTAGTTTGTTTTCATCAAACTCTAATCTAAAGAAGGCATTTGTTGCACTCTCGTGAGTTTTGACTAAGAATGGCATAAAATCTCCAGCATTGTCAAGGTCATTAACATTATTTGTGCCGTCGTTGTCAGCATCTTCAAGTCCGGTAAACATGGAGATATTGTCAGATTGGTTTGAAACAACAAGAGCACAGGAGGTAAGAGAATAAGATGCTGAATGATATTCGTCACCACTAAACTCCAGATCAACAATCATATCTCCTAAATCATCGCTACAGCCTATGACTGAGAAACCTTCACTGGTTGAATAAGGAGACTCCTCAATATCAATTTCCCGAGATATGTCGCCTAATGTAAAAATATCAGTATTCCCATCAGGTGTAATATCCAATGTTCCATTAAGACCATAATTTGCACACACGCTGTGCAAAAAATCTATATTAACAGACGCATTAGGTGAATTTAAAATATTGATTACATTTTCCGGACACATCTCAGAATCAATTATCCATGTTCCATGACTGTAAGCAACATAGATGGATACATCAATATCATCGGAATCGGGTTCCATCTTTTCCTCTGTAGCCTCAACTGAAATATTATATTGGTAATACCCAGCATGATCAAGGGTTGTCAGACTGTCAACGCCCGTATCCAACGAAAAAGAAGCATACTTAAAGGCATCCTGCAGTCCAATAATTGGACTGCCAATAATTGTACTGCCGAAATCAATTGTATCCACGTCACTGTCCTGTTGAAAAACAGAACCGCTTCCTGTGGCAGTGCAAGTTATTGGTTCTGGATTAAAAATATATGGTGTTGTGCCATACAATAAAGCCGGACTACCTATACTTACTTTTGCATTAACGTTCAGATCGCCATACAAATTGTTACATCCACACAAAATATAATAATAATAACCATCATATAATGAACCTATATCAACTGTCATTGTCGGTATGTAAAACGAAACATCTACTCCTCCTCCACCAGCAGTTGTTTCCATCGTCAGGGGTGAAGAGGTTGTAGTCATCGTCAAAGGTGAAGTAGAACTGCTTGATTCTTTAAATTGGCTATTCCCAAGATAAGGATAATACCAACCATAACACGTGATTACCCAAGGATCCATTGTATACACTCTAAAGGCAACATCAGATTCCGTAAGTTCAGGAGAATAATTTGACTCAACTTCAAGATTTCTAGACAACTCGACATTCAACGGTTGTCCTATAGAACAAATTTTATTCGTAAATAATATATTATTTGTATATGATGTGAGGAAGATATTGGTTGAACTACTCCCCATGATCATTAACATATAATCATTATCATCCACTGCAGATAGCTCCATGATACAATTAACCACTGTCTCTGCATACTCATTGTTGCTATCTAATGGGTCAGTATGATTAAAATGAACTTCGTCATAGTCATTTGTACTATCTCCGTCTGTATCAAACAACCATGGATTTGTTCCATATTGCATTTCTTCAGCATTATTAAGTTCATCTTCGTCAGGATCTCCAAACAAAGATTCTCCTTCAAAAGAGTTGGAAACACATGGATTGAAGTTTGTATACATGACTTCAAAAAGATCTGGCAGCTTATCACCATCTGAGTCAAATAGTTTGGCATTCAACCGTTCGATACCATTAGTTGAAATTGAATTTGTGCAGTAATATTCAAAATTGTTTGATAGACCATCATTATCCCAGTCTGGCGGGGTATAAGCCTTAGGATCAAAACCATAATAAATTTCAACAATATCATAAGTACCATCACCATCTGTATCTGAATTAGTGATGCTAGTTCCATACAGTAGAGTTTCTCGACCATCGCTTATTCCATCACCATCTGTATCATACAAAGTCCAGCATGTATAAAACCTTGAAGTATCATTGGTAGCATTATAGTCCACCCATGTGTAAACATTAGTTGAAAGATCTACTTCTTCTGTATCCTCAATAAACCAATTCCTGTTGACCAAATCAGTACATACAAAAAATCTAGTTCGTCATCAGAAAGTGTAGCTTCTCCCCATTCAACAGTAAGTTGTACACCATTTGTCAGTTGGTTCACGGCAGAGAATCTAAGATTACTTACAACACTTGAACTTCTCATTGCCATAGGTATGCTGAATATAAACAGTTCATCTAAGTCAGGCTGTGACTGCTCCCAGACATATGCCATTAGATCGTCTTCTCCAACAATCAAATCATAACGCATAACAATTCGTGAAGGATCATAACATGCCAACAACCAATCCTGCTGATCTTGTTCTTTCTCTGAAAAATCAAAAAGTTCATTAAAGACAAACCAGTCAGGAGAATAGTTGATCTCTCTGTCAAAAGATATTAGTTCTTTACCATCTTTATTGGCAATTACAACTTTGGAATCATCCGAATTTTCATATACCCATACTGGATAAGTGCGAACTCCATCTTTCTCTTCGGCAACAAGTCCTGCAAGGAAACTGTAATCAAACCCCTTATAATTAAGAAGTGCAATTGGTCTGCCTTTCTGATAAAGAGGTACACTTGGATCAGGAGGTGCAACCCATAAATATTGATATTGATCATCAAGATACCTGGTTGCAAGGTCTTCAACATTTAAAACTTGATTAGTCTCAAAATTATAATATGCTCTGTAATCATATATCAGTTTTTTTTCTAAAACACAGGTAGATGCGTTAAGAATAAAATTGGAAAGAATTAGTAACAGGACAAAGATGATTTTGTTTTTCATTGGAATAACATCCTTACTTATAGTTTGTGTAAAAGTTGCTATTTTACATACTTTAGCAAATATACACAAGAAAAAATCACAAAAACTATAGTCCCCTTAATTTTTAGGTTGAGTACCCCTCAGTCATGCACGCATGACAGCTCCACTAAAAGAGGGAGCAGTTGTAAAACTTGCAATTCAAACGGTTTGCACAACAACTCACCCACTCCTCCCCTTGAAGGGGAGGTGCCGAAGGCGGAGGGGGCGTATCGGGCATAATTTATTGAATATTAAGCTTTTACACATATTTTTTGGTTCTTCGTAGATTATTGTGGATGAGAATTGTTAATAATAGACATTTATATTCAAAAATAAGGGGCAACGCCCCGAAATAGCAAAGCCTAGGGCAGCGCCCTAGGTATATAACAATGCAATACGCATTAAGGGGTGAAGCCCCGAGATAAACATGCTTTAAAGATAGCTTATCTCAGGCTTTCAGCCCTTAATTATTATGTTATATGTTAACCCAGAGCGTTGCTCTGGGCTATGTTATTACGGGCTTTCAGCCCTGAATATGCTAGCAATATCAATATAATTATCCACAATAATTTACGAAGAAACTATTTTTTATATTTATCACCCGTTTGGTGATAAAATAATGTTTTTTCTGCTAGTTTTATTGACTCAAAGGAACATTTAGTCATTCAAACGTAAAATTAAGGTTACTCTTTGAAGTTTTCATCAAAGAAAACTTTTTCTGGTTCCTCGATTAGTGAGTCATCTGCTTCTATTGCATCTTTTAGTTCCGCATTCAAATCAGGATCCAGCCACCAGTATGAAAGCACAGAGCTCTCATTGCCGAATTTTGATAGAATGGTGTCTGGCCTACCAAATTTGTTCCAGTATAGCAATCTTGTTGACTGTATATTCCATAGTAGAACATATGGGCATGACTCTGTGAGAATTCCGTCAATTTCTCGGCAAATGGCATTTCTTTCATCCACATCAAATATTGATTTTTGTTTCTCTATGAGTTTATCAACTTTTTCGTTTTTAAAGCCAGTGATGTTATTGCCACTTTTTCTATCTGCCTCTTCTGATAGCCACATTGATTCTGGATCTTTAAATATGCCTGCGCCGTATGCAGCGGTTGTCATATCAAAGTTAAAACCATCCATATCCTTCATCCATGCAGCCCAGTCCTTGTTGTCAACTTCCATTTTGATTCCCGCTGCCGCCAAATCTTCCGTATAGATTGCCAGATATTTGTCAAAACCTGGTCCACGAGCCAGATACTTGAACGTAAACTCCTTGCCGTTTTTTTCGAGAATACCATTGCTGTTTGGTTTCCAGCCTGCCTCCTTCAGCAGTTTTTTTGCTTTTGCGGGGTTATACTCATAATTAGGATTATTGCATGGAAATTCATCTGTGTAAAGATCTTCGTAATATGATTTGTGCAGAAAGTATTGATTGTATGCAAGTGTTTTGTTCATATGTTCCCGGTTGACAAGGTGAGCCAGTGCTTTACGAACTTTGGGATCCTTGAATGGCTCACGGCGCATGTTCATTGCAAAGCCTTGAAAACCTACTGGTTTATGATTTGTGATTTTTTGCTTCACAATCCAATTTTTAATGAACTTATCATCATCAGTTTCTTTCATCCACAAGCGAGATGTATATACGGGAAATATGTCCATAGTACCTTTTTTGAACTCTTCAAATGCATTCATACGGTCTGAATAGTATCTGAACGTAATGGTGTCAAAGTTATATATATTTTGATTTCTGTTATAATCCTGCTGCCACCAGTTGTTTCTTCTTTTTAGTCTTGTTAGTGTGCCTGATTTAATTTCATCTAGTTTGTATGGACCAGATACGACAGGGAACTGAGTATTTTGTTCGTTAAAAATTTTGTTTTTAAATGCATGTTTAGGCAGGATTTGAAATCCACCGGCGGCCCCAAGGTTTCTCCAGTGTATTGAGTCGGCTGTGAAACGAACAAATTTATTGCTTATAATTTCAGGTTCTTTAAAAACAGCAAGACTTATTTTATGTGGACCTGTTAGATTTGTTGGATTCATGATTGCATTAAATGTCCAAACAATGTCCTCGGCTGTGATTGGTTTGCCGTCGCTCCACTTTGCATTTGAATCAATCTCAAAAGTAAATGTTTTTTTGTCTTCAGATATGGTCCAACTTTTTGCAATGTTTGCTGTATATTTTGAAGTAATAGGATCCATACCTATGAGACTTTCGTATAGAAGTCCGAAAACTTCAGATGCTGTATAGCTTGTCTCTAAATAGTAGTTGAATGACTTTGGAAATTGTCCGCCGAATAAATTTATATTTCCTCCTGGTATTGCATAGTCTGATGCTATTGGATCGAAGTTGTCCTGAGCTTTGATGCTCATAGCAATTAAAATTGCTGATAAAAATGTAATAATTGTTTTTCTCATTATAGTAAACCTTATTAAAGTTATTAGATTTTAGTTGTCAGTTAGTTATTAGTAAAGACACTACCTTGAGTAGGTAAAGAGCATCGCTTTTTGTGTTTTTCGTCGGTCAACGCCCGACGCTACAGTCGTTATTTTTGCAATTAATCCTTAGTTCGCAAAAGCTCCTCCTCTTTAAGGGGAGGTGGCGAGCGACCTGTCGCGCCGTAGTAGGAACTGCTAAGGCGGAAGCGAATTCCAAAATTTTTAATTCTTAATTTTTAATTCTTAATTTGCTTTTAACCCAGTTTCTCTTTGTTATTATTAGCAATATTTCCTAAAAGTGCAATTATGCACCATGAGACCAGCAGACTTGTTCCACCATAGCTCACAAATGGCAGTGGAAATCCTTTTGGCGGAATCATTCCTGTTACCGTGGAAATACTCACTAATGCCTGAACTGTTATAATAAGTGTAAGTCCAACAGCTAACAGACGACCAAATAGATTGATTGTCTGGAAAGCAATTGTAAGCCCGCAAATGCATATTGCAGCATAGCATATAACTACCAGCAATGTGAAAAGAAGTCCCATCTCTTCACCGATGATTGCAAGGATAAAGTCAGTGCTTGCCTCTGGCAGGTATAATTCTTTTTGGATGCCCTGACCAAATCCTTGTCCCCAAATTCCTCCACGGGCAAACGATATCAATGACTGCTGTAGATTATATGCTTTTCCCGGATAGTCTTCTGGATGAAGCCATGCCTGAATTCTTGTCATTCTGTTCATGTTCATCATTAAAAAAGCAATCACACCTGTCAGGGCAACTGCACCAACAGGAACAAGATATCTCAGTTGTGCTCCACCAAGAAGCATCATTGTTGCACAGACCAAGCCCATAAGCATAACTGTACCAAAGTCAGGTTCTAGAATTATCAAGGCTAATAAAGAGCCGACAAGTAGTCCGGGGTAGATAATTAGATGTAAAATCTTGTTGCGATGCTCCATTACATTGTTATACCAACTCGCTAGAACAACAACGAGGGCTATCTTTGCAAATTCAGATGGCTGAACCGAAAATCCAAGTAGGCTAAGCCATCGATAACTACCATTAAACTCTCTTCCAATCCCAGGCATGAAGACCAGCACTAATGCTATAAATGTTAGTGCAAATATTATTGGATAATATTTTCCTAAAATAGTGTAGTCAATATTAAGAATAATCACAAATGCAATGGCACTTAGTCCAAGCCAGATTAGCTGTTTCTTGAGCTTGTGAAACTTTGTTTTTTCTGGTGCGTTATTCTCATGTTCTTGAGTTACTTTTTCCAGTTTGTTGAGTTCAAATGACTTAATGTTTTCTGTATATGTTACTTTTCCAATACTCGCAGCTGTAATTATTCCCAGAATTGTTAGTGTTAAAGCACATATAAAAATTGTAATTGCAAGTTTAGACATTATTATATCATGGAGCAAAAAAAACCGGAAATATACACGATGATGTATTCCCGGTAATAAATTTGCTTGTATTCTCTGTGTGTTACTCTGTAACGCTAGGAATTAGAACGGAATCACCTTTTTTAAGGATTGTTTCAACAGGAATATTATTAAAAGTTGCAATTTCTTCAACTGTGCAACCCCACATCTGTGCAACAGAATGTAAATCTTCTGTTTCTGATGCAATATGCTTGTTTGGCTCAAGAACAGGTGTTGATGGTATAGCTTCTTCAACTACAACTGGAGCATCTGTAGTAGGGGCAACCACAACTTCTGTTTCTTCCATCATCATTCCATCATCAAAGTTGATTTCAGGTGCTTGTGTTTCTTTGTTTTTTACAACAGGAGCAGGCTTTGTCTTTCTAGTAGTGCTTTTCTGTGTGGCTCCAGGAATGACAAGCTTTTGTCCTGCATAAATACTGTTTACGTTTGTTATCTTGTTAGCTTCTGCCAGTTCAGATGTTTTAATGCCAAATTTGCTGGCGATTTTTGACAGACAATCACCCTTTTGAACAGTGTATTCACTGCCTTCAATCTTTTTTGTTGAAGTAACTGTTTGTGTTTTATTTGCAGAAACAGTTCCAAATGTTGGAATCGCAAGTTCTTGTCCGACAAAAATCTTGTCTTTGTTTTTAATGTCATTTAGTTCGCAGATGTCAGCAACGCCAACGCCGAATTTTATAGCAATCTTGCCAAGATTATCACCCTTTTGAACTTCGTATATGATTTCAGATACTTCTGCTGTTTCAGTTATAGTAGTTTCTTCAATCACAACGTCATCGTTATAGACTGGGGCAACTTCTGTTACAGGAAGAATTTCTGCAGGAGCAATATTATTGCCGCTGGATCCCTTCATTGTGTTTGATGTTGTACAACTTGTTGTGAATAGAAGAGCTCCTGTCAAAACTACGGAACCCAATAAAATATTCTTTGTAAGCATTTGTTTCTCCTAATGGTTTGATTATTAATAAACATGGCTTTGTCACGTTTTTTGTGGGTCATGCCTTTTTGTTCGCCCCAGCTATTAACTAGCGGTTATTTCGCTGAGTTAGTAGCTGGGTCGTATTATTTTCTTATAACTAACCCCGTATTGCATACGGGGCTACTAAAGTTGAACTACTTCGTAGTTTAGGAACAGCAAAGCTGTTCAATATTAATTGCCATTACGCTACGCTTCATTGCTCCAGCCTATATTGATTTATTTTTATTTACTGAAGCATCTCTCTGCGACTGCGTCTTGAGTGCCATGTATAAAATGCATGGTTAATTAATCATTATTAATGTAACGACTACAACGTAGTCGAACTTTTTATTCATTATCCGTGTATATCAGTGTCAATCCGTGGCTAAGATTAGTAAGTTAAACACTTACCCACACAAACAGTGACAGAGCCATAAAAATTTAAAAACTATTTGCAAGTTTCTGGAATACTTGACCTCTTTCCTTATATCCGGAAAACTGGTCAAAGCTGGCACATGCAGGTGATAACAAAATTATATCTCCACTTTCGGACTCTTGAAATGCACTTTTTGCAGCATTTTCTAAAGTCTTTTTGTATTCGCATGATACAATATCTTTCCATGCGTCTAACATGACATTTCCATCATTCCCTATAAGATATATTTTTTTGACAAATTTATCCAGCAAATCTTTTGTATATTCCAGTTTTTTTTCCTTTAAAATGCCTCCAGCGATAAGAATTATGTTTTTTTTGGTTCCAAACGTGTTTAATGCCGCTTCTAAGGATGCAAGATTTGTTGCTTTTGAATCATCAATGAAGATTCGATTATCAATTTTTCTGACAAATTCAGTTCTATGAGATAGTGATTTGAAGTTGAGTATGGTCTCTTTTATGATCTCTTTATCTATTTTAAAAAAACTAGTTGCAATGTATGCAGCAATTGCATTCAGACTTAACACTTTATTGTCAAAATAACTGTTTGAAATTGATATGCACTTTTTAGTTCCCTGATATATTGAATTATTTAAATAATGAAACTCGGAGTCATTAGTTTTTGAATCTGTAAATACGGTAACTTTTGCATCTGTAGATATATCATTGAAGTCATCTAAAGTTTTTTTGAAAGCAATTGCAAGCTCAGATGAATCCATGTTTTTGAATAATAGCTTTTTTGTTGAAGCATATTCATTAATTGTTCCGTGCCTGTCAAGGTGGTCGGCTTGCACATTTAGGATTATGCCTACTTTTGGTTTGAAATCATGAATCCACTCAAGCTGAAAGGAACTGACTTCCGCAACATAATAGTCGGGCTGATGTTCTTGTAACACAAAAGCAGCTAGAGGAGTTCCATAGTTTCCGCATGGAATAGCTTCTTTCCCTGAGTTATTTATTATTTCACTTATTAGTTTCGTCGTTGTGCTTTTTCCATTGCTTCCGGTTATTGCAATTATTGGCCGCTTACAAAATTGGAATGCCAATTCAAGTTCTGAAACTATTAATATATTGTTTTCTTGAGCAGTTGAATGCAGTATATGAGCTTTTGGAATTCCAGGGCTGGTGACAACTAAATCAAACTCCTTTAATTCAACCATTTTGTTTATAAGGTCAAGATTGTTTGTCGCTTCAATATTTATAGCATCAAATGTTTTGACGTTTTTATCCTCATCATAGTTGTCATCATATAAAAGTATATTTTTATCTAGGGATTTCAGAAGCTTTGCAGCCTCAATTCCGCTTTTCCCACAACCAATGACAAGTACTTCTGATGATTCTTGTATTATTTTGTCTATCATTTTGTTTTTTTTCAATATTATTCTTCATTTTTTCGTCGGTCAACGACCGACGCTACAGGTGTTGTGTCTGTAAATGAACCCTAGTCCTCAAAAGCTCCTCCCGGGAACGCCGAGCTTGAAGGACAAACTCGGCATAATCATAACATGAGCGTAGCTAATTCCCCCCCTTACGCCTTAGTCCGCCAAAGCTCCTCCCGCTTTTAGGGGAGGTGGCGATCCCGCTACCATTTGCTTTTTTTAAAGCAAAGTGGCGGCGGTAGAGACGGAGGGGTACTTACACCCCAACTATCCGTCCTCCAAGAAGGACTCAATGACTCAGGACTCTGGACTCAAACCCACCACGCAGACTTTGCCATTGCCAGCCACTCTACTATCGTTTTTCGTTGGTCGTAAATCGTTGGTCGCAGCACACCCCAATAAAACTGCACGCCAACCACCAGTCCGCCAAAGTTCCTCCCTCTTTTAGGGGAGGTGGCGAGCAACGCGAGACGGAGGGGTATCCCTTAACCTTAACCTTAACCTTAATCTTAACCTTAATCTGCTGGCTTCCGCCTCCGTTCCTACGGCGCGACAGGCCGCCAGCTTTGGTTGCGGCTATGCCGCCCCAAGCTAAATCCCGGTGATCTTCAAAACATCATCAAAATGAGAGACAAAATGTGCTTTCAGTCCATCTCTGATATAATCTGGTATTTCCGCATAATCCTTCTCATTTGACTTTGGCAGGATGATATCAGAAACACTTGCACGTTTTGCAGCAATTGTCTTTTCCTTTACACCACCAATTGGTAGAACTCTGCCGGTTAATGATAGTTCGCCTGTCATGGCAATGTTTTTTCTGACAGCTTTTCCTGTTGCAAGTGAGTATAGAGCAAGAGCCATTGTTATACCAGCCGATGGACCATCTTTGCGTGTTGCTCCAGCGGGAACGTGCATATGGATTGCACTGTTCTTGAAAAATTCCCTCATATCCTCATTATCATCAAAAATAGATTGAATATATGAATATGCAATTTGAGATGATTCGATCATGACATTGCCTAATTGTCCAGTTTGTTTAAATGCTGAAGTACCTGTATTGATTTTGTTTGCCTCAATATATAGTGTAACACCACCAAGACTTGTCCATGCAAGCCCCATAACAACACCAGGAATTTCCTCTTTATATAGTTCTTCATCATTGTACTTTGGTTCCCCAAGAAAATCTTTCAGGTTCTTTTTTGTTAATGAAAGGTTTTTAAGCTTTTTGTTCAATATGAACCTTTTTGCAACTTTTCTGCATGCTTTTTTAATCTGCTTGTCTAATGTTCTAACTCCAGGCTCACGGGCATACCCACTGATCATATTGTTCAATGCAGCATTGGTAATCCTAAACTTAGAACTTTTTAATCCAGCACTACCTAAGGCTTTTGGAATCAGATATTTTTTTGCAATCTCCACTTTTTCCTCTTGAATATATCCTGCCAGTTCAATAACTTCCATTCTGTCCAGCAACGGTCGTGGTATTGTATCCAGTTGATTTGCTGTGCAGATGAAAAATACATTTGACAGGTCAAAGCGAACATCAATATAATGATCCAAGAAGTCAGAATTCTGTTCAGGGTCAAGAACTTCCAATAGAGCTGATGCAGGGTCGCCGTTATAGCTTTTGCTAATCTTGTCAATTTCATCAAGCATGATTACCGGATTTGCTGTTTTACAAGTTTTAAGAGCTTGTATAAACTTGCCCGGCATTGCCCCTATGTAGGTGCGTCGATGTCCCTTGATTTCCGCCTCATCTTTAGCTCCTCCAACAGAAAACCTGTAGAATTTTCTGCCAAGACTTCTGGCAATCGATTGACCTAGTGAGGTTTTACCTACCCCCGGAGCACCAACAAGACAAAGAATCGTTCCACTGATTTCACCTTTGTTAATTCCAACAGCAAGGAACTCAAGAATTCTCTCTTTTACATCTTCAAGTCCATAATGATCTTCATTTAATATTGTTTCAGCTTTCCTAAGGTCAAGATTATCTTTACTATGCACGCCCCATGGAATTGAGGTCAGCCAGTCCAGATAGTTTCTTGTAACTGTAAATTCAGGTGAGTGCTGTTCGATGATATTAAATTTTTGCAGCTCTTCCTGATATTTTTCTTTGGCCTCTTTTGTAAGTTTTAGTTTCTTAAGCCTTTTGTTGAAGATGTCAACATCTGCTTCTTTTCCATCTTTGGATATACCAAGCTCATTTTTGATCATCTTAAGTTGTTCACGCAGAAAGAATTCTCTCTGCTGCTTGTTCATATTGTCTTCAACTTTTTTGCTGATCTTTGCCTGAATTTTTGAAATATCAATTTCGTTTTTCAATAGTATAAGCACTTTTGAAAGGCGTTCTTTTATGTCAAGCTCTTCAAGTACCTCCTGAAGTTCAGCTCCAGATGCAGTTGTCAGTGCGGCAGCAATGTCAGCAAGTCTTCCTGGTTCGTTCAGTGATGAGTGAGACATAAAGATGCTTAAATCTTCTTTGTGTAGAGGATTAAGTTTGATTAACTCTTTTATACACTTTATGACAGCAACTGTATATGCCTTTAAGTTATTGTCATTTTCGATATAGTTCTTTTGGAGAAATTCAACTCTGGCAATTAAATACGGATCACAAGAGACTTCTTGTATTGCACGTATGCGATGACCAATGTTGATCACAACCTGTATTGGTGCATGGGCATCCGGCGGAACGTTTAGGTGAACAATATCACCAATAACACCAATTTCATATAGTTCATCAAGCTTGATGTCTGATACAGATTTTTTATTGCTGGTATTTGGTTTTTTGAAAAACAGGGCAATCTTTTTGTCTTTCAGTTTATTGACTTCTATGATCATTTTTTTTGTCACTTTATTGTCAATAATCATTGGAACCGTAAGCATTGGGAATAATGGTTGGTCAATTAATGGCAATACCGGCAGTGTAAAAGGTAAAATATCTTTTGGTAAAACTAACTGACCATCTTTGTCATACAATTGTTCATCATCTGAAATTATATCAATCTCTTCCGGTTCTCTTTTTTCTTGTTCTTCACTCATAAATTATCTTTCTGTATTTTTTTGGTTCTGTCAAAAGTTTGCAGGCTGAGCCTGCACTCAATTCTTTATAAATTCTATAAAAGTGTACGGTTTACAGTGTACAGTACCAGTTTTCTTATTTCTTCGCTCTGAGAGCTGCGAAAAACACTGCCGCCTTCGCTGTTCCAGTCTACGGCGCGACATGCCGTGGGTAACAACGTGGTCACTGCGTTGCTTTAGACGAGCTAAAGCCTCTCTTAAGCTTTGCTACGAGTTTAGGTTGTAAGCGTTTTAAGCTTCCCGAGCCGTAGCGACTCGGCTACAGTTGCTGAAACTGCAAGTTCACCGTTAACCTGCAACGTTCACCCTGTAGCCGTGTCGCTTCGGCACGGACAATGTTTTCCTGATCTTTTCACACTTGCATAAAACCAGCGGGAGTACAGCTGGAGCCAGCGACAGTAATGAAGCGAAGCGTAATGATCTAACCTTGAAGCTTGCGTTACCTTTCGTCGGTCAACGCCCGACGCTACAGGCGTTGTTTTTGCAACCCAACATTGTCCGCCAAAGCTCCTCCCCGGCTAGCTCGCTAGTCCCGCTCTGCGGGAGGAGGTCACCTCGCCTGCGAGGTGGGAGGGGTATTCCATTTCATATTTTTTCATATAATTACAGAAATATTTTTACAAATATCCTTGGTTCTTATGTCCGGATGTTTGCTGATCAGTCATTGAACTCTGACTCTTGTGCGGAACATATTCATCATCTCGTCGCCTTATATGATCCTTCTTTTCCATCTTCTCGATTGCTTCTCTGGTTCTTCGCATATCTTCTTTATAAAATGCCTGCGGAGCTTTTCATCAATTCATAATTTATAATTCAGCATTCATAATTATCATGATTATTTATGACACTTCTTTCTTTTAAGATTGACTAATAATATAATAACACTTTTATACTGTCAACACTAACATCATCAAATCATCAAAAACCTCATTTTTTCGATTGTTTAACTTTTATGTTTGAATTTATGTAATACGGCGGGGTGAAGCACCCCGACCCTACAGCAGTTGAATTTGCAGTTTAACGATGGAATTACAAATCAGCGTCTGTAGGGACGGGGCCGTGACCCCGCCGGGAAAACGAATCAACTAAAATTGAGAAATCTTCCGAGCCGTAGCGACTCGGCTATAGGTGTGAGATTTGCAGTTTAACGATGGATTTGTGAATCACCGTCTGTAGCCGAGTCCCGTGGGCTCGGAAAAAATAAAGTTACGTATTCCGAAATCAAAGCTAAAAGCTTAATTCGCAGGTGTTTTGTAGGGTCGGGGTGCTTCACCCCGCCGTAAAGAGTATACAACCAAAAAATAGAGGGATAAAAACTTTCTAAAAAAAATAGAAGTTGCATTTTTTGCACAATATATATAATATAGCTCTACAATTATTTAAAATAGAGAACACATAATGATAATAACAAAAAACTTAGAAAGATCCACTCATGCACTATCTTGATGAAAATATGATTTTTATTTTTCTTGTGCAGGTTAGTCTGCTTCTCGGCTTTTCAAGAGCCGCAGGACTACTATTACGACGAATCGGACAACCTGCCATTTCTGGGGAAATTCTAGTCGGAATTTTACTTGGTCCCACCCTGTTCGGACGAATGCTGCCTGGTCTGCATGCTGCCATCTTTCCTCCTGACGCTATGCAACAGAATATGCTTGAGACAGTTGCCTGGCTGGGTATTCTTTTTTTTCTACTGGATGCCGGACTGAATACCAATCTAGTTGCCGCCCTAAGACAACGCCGCGATGCACTTAAAATCTCACTATCGGATCTTATTCTTCCAATGATAATAGCCTTTATACCTGTATGGTTCCTACCTGAATGCTATATAGGGTCAGGTGCCAACCGACTGCTATTCTCTCTGTTCATTGCTACAATCATGACCATCAGTGCCTTGCCTGTAACTGCCCGCATACTTCAGGATCTTGGAATCTATAAGAGCGACGCCAGTTTGCTAACAATGTGTGCATTGACAATAAATGACATTGCTGGATGGCTTGTATTTGCCGTCATCCTCGGCTTCGTGACCGGTGGTCATGCTAGTCTTCTCAAAATTCCCATAATCATAGCTGCCACCATTGTGTTCACACTGTTCTGCTTCACAGCAGGCAAAAAAATAACAGACCGCCTGCTCAGTGAGATTAACTACCTTGAGCTACCCCAGTCAGGAACATCACTAACACTGATTTTCATCCTCGGAATGGTCGGTGGAGCGACCACGCTGGCTATAGGCATACACGCATTGTTTGGATTTTTCATAGTGGGCATCATGGCTGGCGAATCGCGTCACCTATCAGAAAATAGCCGGGAAACCATTTCTCAACTAGTTAGAGCACTGCTCGTGCCGCTATTTTTTGCTTCTATTGGGCTTAAGATTGACTTCCTTAAAGAACTCGATCTGCCACTGATCGCACTCATGTTGGGTATCGGTGTCGCAGGACGGTTCATCGGAGCCTGGGTAGGAGTAAGCATTACCAGTCACCCTAAAACTAATCGTCACCTGATCTCGGCAGCACACACACCAGGAGGTGAGATGCAGATTGTCATTGGAATTCTGGCGATGGAGTACGCAGTAATCACCCCTCCAGTATTTGTCTCTATCATTGTAAGTGCGGTGCTCTCATCAGTGCTGGCTGGTCCATGGATGAAAGTTGCGCTAAAACGCGGACGAAAATTCCACCCGGCCACCTCGCTGAATTCTTCAAACATTATTCCATCGCTTATCGCCGCCAACCGCGACGAGGTTATCCAAACACTATGCGAACGAACCGGGATGGGACTTAATCCACAAGAGGTGACCGCCGCCGTGCTTAAGCGCGAAGAACTGATGGGGACAGCTTTAGGTTATGGCGTAGCAGTTCCACATGCAAGAATGGAAGAAATTGCCACCCCCCGCCTAGGCTTCGCACGTGTACCTGCCGGGATTGAATGGAATGCCCCAGACGGTAAGCCAGTTCAATTCATCTTTCTACTGCTGACACCAGCCGGCGAAGACGACTCCCAACTTCATATGCTACGTGCCATTGGAAAAACCATGAACTGTACCCAAAATAGGGAACAGCTACTGAGTGCACACGACAGCGAAATCGGCTCGCAGTTAATCACCATGTTCGGGGAACCATGTTGACCAACGAGGGCAATATGTCTCCGCAGCAAAGAATTTAACAAAAATATGCAAGGCTATTAATATGTCCCCCCTACAGGGCTTGCAATTGCTTGTTTCAAAGTTGCTAACATGCATTGTTCCATAAACTTTTGGCACTTTTTAATCAGCCACGATTGTTGCAGTGCATTTAAAGCGATTTAACATGTGTTGTTCCATTTGCTTTTGGTTATATTGTTTGTGACAACAAAAGCAATGTAACCAAAGGTGAATGGCAACACATTCTTCAAGAATATCCAGCTATTACTGCTCCCTTTTCGTGTCTTTTCGTGCCTTTCGTGGTAAAAAACTCTTTTCTTCTTTGTGTCCTTTGTGCCTCTTTGTGGCTAAAATTCTTCTCTTTCTTAATCCCATTAATCTGCGAAATCTGCGGATAAAACTATTTTGGTTGCCTGCCTGTTCGTGTACTCACGCAGACAGGCGACTAGGCCGCTCTAAGTTTATTCGTGGCTAAGAGAAAAAAAGAATCTGCAACCGAAAAATCAAGGTCATCTTTGGTCTTGCCAGTTTTTTGTTGAAAGATTTTGTTCAATGCTTTAAAGTATGCGGATGAAAAAGCCCTTTTTAAGTTACAAAGATTATATGCAGGATGTTTATGGAGAACCATTGTTTCGTATTCCGTTGGATTTGGGATTAGGATGTCCAAATCGTCTGGAAGATGGAACAGGTGGCTGTGCATTCTGTCCGGAAGATGGAGCTCGTGCCCAGCAGACAATCAACGCGGCAAGTTTGGCTCAACAGGTTGAGGATGCAACTCGTTTTGCAAAGCGTCGCTATGGAGCAAAATCATTCATGGCATATATACAGGCTTTTACAGGAACTTTTGCATCGGCTTCTGAGCAACGAAGAATATATTCGGAAGCACTTTCTCTTTTTAAGCACAAGGCAATTGCAATTGGAACGAGACCTGATTGTCTGTCGGACGAAACCCTTGATTTTCTGATGGAACTTAATAGTAATGAAGAAGTGTGGGTTGAGCTTGGAGTTCAGACTGCTAACGATGCAACACTCAAGTTGATCAATAGGGGACACTCTTGGCACGATAGCAGGAATGCAATTTTGAAATTATCATCATTGGGAATCAAGATTGTTGCACATGTGATTCTTGGTTTTCCAGGTGAGACGGCAGATGATTTTAATAGCACTGCAGAAGAGTTGGCTGCATTACCCATTGATGGAGTGAAACTTCATAATCTGCATATCATAAAAGGTGCTAAACTGGGTAATATGTTCGATGAAGAACCTTTTAAAGTTTATAATGAATTTGAGTATGCAGAAGCTGCAATGGAGTTTATTCGCAGAATGCCTGAAAATATTCCAATTATGCGAGTTTGCACTGATACTGATGAAGAAAAATTGATTGCACCAAAATGGGGAATGAACAAAAGTATTTTTTTGAATTATCTGACACAACAGATGGTCATGCTTGGGTATTATCAGGGTGAACTTTGCGGTAAAACTGATTGTGTAGGCACTTTTCAAGATGATGTAAGTCAGAAGATACTCAAGACCGATGATGGTAGTTTGACTTTCTGGAGTGAAGATTTCAAAGAGCATTATCACTCAAAAAATGGTGCACTTCTTGAGACCATGGGAAAGTTTATTAATCCTTCAAACATTTCACAACTGCTTCAACAGCGTGATGTTAGGCTATTAGATATATGCTTTGGACTTGGTTATAATTCGCTTGCAACAATGAATGTTGCTGAACAGTTGAAAAAACATAAATTGAGAATTACGGCTTTAGAAATTGATAAAAGAGTGGTTTTTAATAGTTCAAAAAATATGGCTGATGTATTTGAGTTTCTTGCTGAACGTAATATTCTGAAAAGTATTGTTGACAGTTCTCAATATAGCTCTGAGTTTACTTCTGTTGATATGCTTTTGGGAGATGCCAGGTATTCTGCTCAAAAGTTAGATGGTAGCTACGATGTGATATTTCTCGATGCCTTTTCTTCGCAAAGAAATGCAGATCTTTGGACTGTTGATTTTTTTAAGGTACTGGCTGGTTTAATATCTCCCCAAGGAGTACTTTTGACCTATTCCACGGCTTTGCCTATTTGGGCCGGCTTGATTGAAGCTGGTTTTCATGTTGGAGAGAGTGCTGGTGGTGAAAAGTTGCGAGGAGGAACCATTGCCTCTTTGTCTGAAAACATGATTGATGAGCCTGTGCCATATGAAAAACTTGCGATTATCAAAAACACCACAAAAGGTATTTCTTACAAAGATCCATATTTGTCTGCCCCCAGTCGCGAAATTCTCAAAAATCGCGAGAAAGCAATGAAAAACTTTGAATTATAAATTTCAGAAATGTTCTTGAATATTATAGTGACTGAACAATGAATTTATAACCCAATCGTTAATCTTGGATTCAACCTCGAAGTACGATAAATGTTTGTTTGAGAAAACTAAAAATTTATAACTAAATGCTAATGATTTAAAATACAGTTTTTGACTGATTTTCTTTGTACAAGGGTAGGGGTGATAATTTTCTTTTCAGTTTCATCTGTCTGGTGGTTGATTTGTTTGAACAACAGCTCAACAAGTTTGTGTATATGTTCTTCCAGATTATTGTCAATTGTTGTCAGTGCGGGAGTAAAATATTCTGATTCAGGAAGGTTGTCGCAACCAATAATTGAAATATCATCCGGAATTTTTATGCCTAGAGATGATAGCGCAGATATGGAAGTCATAGCAACCTGATCATTGTTGCAGAACATTGCTGTTGGCTTTTTGTTGTCATCTGAGGATATCCATTCTTTTCCAAATTCCAAAGAGGCACTGTAATAGTCCTTGAAATCACCGGTATCTGGACATACAACCTTCCACTTTGAGTCGTAATCTGGTATTGCATCGACGAAGCCTAGAAATTTTGATCCGGATTTCTCTGGTTTGTCAGATGGAGAACACATGAAATTAATGTTTTTGTGTCCGTTCTCATGCAAAAGTCTTGCAGCAATCTGTCCGCATTTGTAGTAGTCAACCTCAACACTATATTTTTTTTCAGGTTGCTGCCCGAAAAATACAGCTGGCATTCCTTTTGGAAGAAGTGCTTCTATTTTAACCAAGTCCTCTTTGTCGTATACTGGCACAAAGAATAGTCCATCAAATAAAGAATGACTCAAAAACTTTGTCGGATTTTTCTCCAATTCCTCAATTGTGGAAATTGAAAATTGCAATTTGTAATCATGTTGGTGCAATTCGCGTTCAATATGGCTTAAAAGACGTGCCCAGAATGGATTTGAGAAGTCTCGTAAGAATAAAATGCCAATTTCGCGTGTTTTGCCGCTTGCAAGTTGCTGTGCAGCACGAAACGGAACATATCCCAATTCCTTAACAGCGATGTTGACTTTGTCTCTTGTCTTTGGATTATAACGTCCTGCATCATTTTTTCTGTTAAGGATATCTGATACTGTTGTAATTCCAAGTCCTGTATGTTCTGCAACTTGCGATAGTGTGACTCTTTTTTTTCTCATATTTTAAACTATTCAATAATGTTCTATAGAACAATTAATACTGTTCCTGCTGGTTTTAATGGAAGTACATCTGCCAATGTTCCGCCAATTCTAATTTCGTCAAATGTGCATATTGATGAACTACCAGAGGTCAAATAGTTGTCAAACATGAAATAGTAGTCTGATTCCAGTCCGTATGTTCCCCAATCACCATAAGCAACTCTTTGTACGTTTGTTAAGTTATTTGCATTTAAAGAATCAAAAGAAAACTCACTTTTACATAGATTGTTGAAGTTGTCTTCTGTTAAAATCCAAACTTTGTTTGTTGTTGCATATGAGCCTGAATAGCTTGGCAACTTCATGTTGAGCATGCCCACAACAACCATATATGTGCTATCACTTACTACAGGAATAGTGACTGAATCTTTTGCATCACTATTAATTATAGCTTGAGTGTTAAGTACTGTGTCCCATGTGCCAGCATCAAGAAATCTTACACCAAATCGATATGCATCATTTTTTTGGTCGATTGGATCAACAGAACCATTTGTAAAACGGTTGCCGACGTTTTGTTCTTGATATGCTGACGATGATGTTGGTCCCGTGTAGTGTATAATATATGTCAGCCATGCATCATCGCCTCTTGATGAGTTTGCAAAATTGGTGAGTCTCGCAAATCTTATTAGCTTTGTATTGGATGATGTAGATTGCCATGCGTTCCCTGATGTTTCAAGTCGCCCAAATTGCAAACCATCAACTATCTCTTCTGTTCCACGGGAAACTATGTTAGTGATAACATTTGTCCAAGCATTTGCCCCCCAGGTTCCAGAACCTCCTGTCTCTGTATCCAAAGAAGTTCCTAGCGTGTAGTCAAAGTTTTCAGATAAAAACAGCTCGGCTTTTGCAAATGTTGCTGTTAGAACAACAATCCCTATCATCTCTAGCATTTTTTTCATTTCATTTACTCCTGTTTAGGTTGTTAGATAATTAATATTGCAATAATAATCGGAACGCTCCGAAAATGCAAGTACTTTTTTTTATTTTTCTGCAATTAATGTTAAAGAGTATCCTGGGACAGTGATTTCTCCTGTTGATAATGGATGAATTTCACCTTTTGGGTTATCAAAGCAGATTTCAGCTGTGACCAATGTTTTATTACTGTTTAATAAAGTTTCTGCAGGTGGAATAATCATTGCGTGGTCGCTTTTATTGATAACCATTAGGCTTTTTTTGCCATCTAATCTTTTTATAGCCATCAGCTCTATTTTAGATGAATCAGCAGATATGTCTTCGCAAAGAATTCCGCAGAACCATGGTTTACCCCAAAGGAAAAGGTATGCAGGAGTGCGGAGTTGCCCATCGCTTCCCATCAGCCCATAGATATTATCTTTAATATGCCAGACCATCATGCCGGTTGCACCTTTTAAAGCAACTTTTTTGATAACCAAGGCATCAAAGATTGCCCCGACATTTGTTTTCATTCTTTCATCACGAGTTGTCCATGTCCAGCTTATGTTATATTCCGTTAAGAATGATTCAAACTTCTTATTAGGATACATTTCTTTTGCTTTTGAAATAAAGTATTCTGCATGTCCGGCCATTGTGTCTGTGGTATCAAAAACTTTCTTATTGCTTGCATATGCATCGCCGACTGCATAATTATGCCATGTTATAAAATCAAAATTTTCTCCGCATGTTGATAGGAAGCCTTCAACCCAAAGTGGCTTTGGCCAGGTTAGAGCAGGACCACCAACTAGAATTGTTGAATCGGCCTCTTTCATTTTCTTTGCAATCTTATTATGAAGATTCCAAAGTTTAGGTAATTCACCGGCTTTTTCAAATGTGTTATCGCATTCATTTAGGACTTCCCAATACTTTATTGGCAGCTTTTGGTCAATTCTTATATATTTTACAAGCCGTGCACAATATTCCGCAATTCTATCCTGATCAGTTTCAGTCATGGTTTTTGCATCAATGTTCATCCATTTGGGCCATCCTGGAATATTAATTATTATTTCACTGTTGGTATAAGCATATGCGTCTTTAAATGCGGTTCCGATTTTTTCATAGTCCCAGTCCTGTTTCGTTTCATCAGACCATGTATCGGCACTGCCGGCATGATGTAGACGAATAAATGCCGGTTTTAGTTCTGTTATGAATTCATTTACATCTTTACTTGAAGGATTCTTGTGAATCTCATAATCAGCGACTGACCAGTGTTTGCCATTTAGCTCACCAATTGACTTGTCCCAGTTTACACTAACATCAATCTTTTCTGCTTTTTTTGTTTCATCAGGTTTCGATGTTGGTTTTGGAGGAGTTGTATTTTTGTCTTCAGAAAATACTATTGCATCAATTGCAATTGTTTTTCCCTTTGTTGGTCCGGCAATCACAAGTAATTCGTTGCCGAGCATCTCGGGTTGAAAATATCCAAAACAACTCCATTGCCACTCTTGAGGTTTGCTCCATATCCACGACAGTTCTTTTTGCGTTCCATCGGTTGACTGTTTGAGACATATTGGCCCGTTTCTATGCCTGACCCAAATTGCAACTGGTTGTTTAGGACTTTTTGTTTTTACCAGAGGTTGCCAATCTTTATTTATAACAACCGCTTTGTCGTTTAAAGCACCTTCGATGATTTGAACAGAACCATTTGCTTTAATATCTTCGCCTTGAATTAATTCGCCTTTTGGTGTTGCTGCTGATAATGTTATACATATTAATAGTAGCAATGTTTGAATTGTATATCTCATTCTTATCCTTTTTTTTGATTTTTAACGAGTATATCGGAGCGTTCCGAAAATTGCAAGTTTTTTTTTGCAATTGCTTCACTTAAGCTCCTTCCGGGCTATCCACGCCTTGCGGGATAGTCTCGCTCTGAGGGAGGAGGTCACCTCGCCCCTGTCGCGCCGTAATGCAACGAAGGCGGATGCGAGGTGGGAGGGGTACCTCCTTTATCATTTGGTCAGTTAGTCATCGCGTTGTTCGATTCCAGAGGCCTGTCATGTGAGGCGTCTCTCAACCGCATTCTGCGTAGTTCGCAGAACTAAGCGGGAAGATCGGCGCCTTATGACCTCGGTTATTCACGCCTTACGGGACTAGCAGAGCTAGCGGAAAAGTGCAGTTTCAAGTTGAATTATTGAACCAGCGAATGTCTTGTCGCACTGGAGGAACGTAGGAGAAAACTGACCTCGCCAGCTCGGAATTTTTCCCCAGCTGGCCGATAGGCAGCCTCTCAATCTTTATCTTAATCTTCTTTTATGATGGGACTTATGGGACGGATGTGCTTTAAAAATAGCCGTTAAGATGATGGAAGGGGGCGAACAAAAATGCATGACCCACGGAAACCGTGACAGAACCAAGATTCGTAATTTAGACAATTGACTTTACTTGTTTTGAATGCTATTGTTGGAAAAAATAAATAGGGTAAATTATAATGAGAAAAACATATTGTAATCCAATAAATTTGGACTATCGTTTTCAGCCTGAAAAACGGGCAAAAGAAATTTTTAGAGAGGCAGCCGACCCATCAATAATATTTTATGATGGATATTATTGGATGTTTATTTCTAAATCAAAGGGATATTATTATTCAAAAGATATGAGGGATTGGTCTCTTGTAAAAACATCGGTTTTACCACTTGAAGATTATGCACCAGATGTGCGTGAAGTTAATGGAAAAGTCTGGTGTACGGCTTCAAGGACGGCTGAGCCGTCGCCCATTTATGTGTCTGATAAACTTATGGATGGTGATAGCTGGAAACTTGCGGGTTCACCGTTCCCTTGGCATGATCCTCACCATTTTCAGGATGTTGATGGTCGTGTTTATGCATATTGGGGATGTTCAAATAAGGTGCCGATTCGAGGTGTAGAGTTTGATGCAGAGACCTTAGAACCAGTTGGTGATGTTATTGAACTGTTTGGTGGAAACACAGCTGAACATGGATGGGAACGTACCGGTGTAGATAACAGTACTGATGCTGCTCCATTTATTGAAGGTCCTTGGGTGACGAAGTATGATAATAAATACTATATGCAATATGCCGGTCCAGGAACCGAGTGGAATGTTTATGCAGATGGGGTATATATTGCAGAATCACCATTAGGTCCGTATGAATATCAGAAGCATAATCCATATTCTCTTAAGCTTGGAGGTTTCATTAATGGTGCTGGACATGGAAGCACTTTCAACGATTCTTACAATAACTACTGGCATACTGCAACTATGTCAATCAGTATGAAATTTGATTTTGAAAGACGAATTGGAATATGGCCTGCCGGATTTGATGCTGACGGAGTTATGTTCTGCAATTGTCGTTTTGGAGACTACCCAACAAAGTTTGGTGATGGCAAGTGGAATGCAAATGAGGACTCTTTTGCCGGCTGGATGCTTTTGTCTTACAAAAAGCCAGTGACATGTTCCAGTGAAAATGGTGCCCATGCATCGAATGCACTGAATGAGGATATCCATAATGGTTGGATTGCAGAGTCCTGTCAAGATGAGTGGCTTCAGGTGGATTTGCAAACACTTTCTACTATCAATTCAATACAGGTGAACTTTGGAGAATATGATTGCCGGTTTGTTGATGACAATCCTTATCATCAGTATGAGATTCTTGTATCTTGCGACGGTAAACGCTGGGACATCATTGTTGATAAGAGTGAAAATGTGTGCGATGTTCCTCATGACTATATTGAGTTTGATACAGCTGTTCAGGCACGATATGTTAAGATAAGCATTAAGCATATGCCAGCTGGCGGCAAATGTTCACTTTATGGACTACGTGTTTTTGGTAAAGGAAGCGGAACAATTCCTGTTGCCCCGCAAGAATTGTCTGTAGCCACGGTGGATAAACCTAATACTGCACTATTCAAATGGACTCCAGTTGAAGGAGCTTCTGGTTACAATCTACGTTGGGGGATTGCCAAGGATAAACTTTATAGTGATAGAATGATCTATGACGATTGCCAAATTGTAATCAGTTCCTTCAGCAAAAACACCACATACTATATCGCCGTTGAAGCCTTCAATGAAAATGGCATCTCCGAACTTTCTGACTTTGTCCAAGTCGTTTTTTAGCCATACTTTGAAAATTCGTTTGTTAATATCAAGTAATTGCTACTAAGAAAATTACTTCAAAAAGCGTATCAAATCATATGTAAAGGCGGTTAGACGAGAAAAAATCACGTTTTCGGTCTTTTTTTGTTGTGAATGACTATAGTTTTTGTTAAATTTGCCTCAAGTTAAAAAACAATAGAGGTCAATATAATGTTAGTAAGTTTTACAGTAGAAAATTTTTGTTCAATAAAAGAAAAAAATACGCTTAGTATGGAGCGGATCAAACGCTTAAAAGATCTTGAAGAAAATATTGTAGAAGATGCAGGGAAAAGTGGTTTGCTTAAGTCTGCTGTTATCTACGGTGCTAATGCTAGCGGTAAATCTAATATTGTACGTGCTTTGGCATATATGAGGAAATTTATTGGCAATTCGCATGAAAACAGAAGTGGTGATGATATTGATATATATGAGCCTTTTCTGTTAAACGAGCAGTCAAGAGAACAACCTACTCTTTTTGAAATAAAATTTGTTGTAAATGAAAAAATATATCGCTATGGTTTTAAGCTTGATAAGGAAAATATTCATTCCGAGTGGCTGTTTGAAGGCAACAAAAGTCTTTTTCTTCGTACCAAACAAGAGTTTGACTTAAAAGGAGATGGCAAAACAGCTAAAGATATTATTGAAAAAACAAAAGAGAATATGCTTTTTCTATCAACCTGCGATCAGTGGAATGTGAGTTTTGCTACTGAACTAATGAAAAAGTTTTTTAATAAACTTTTGGTTGTTCCTGGTCATGCAGATGGTTTGTTCACCACTGATACTCATAGATTTGTTGAAGAATCGCTAGAGAATAAGCAAAAAGTCATAGATTTGTTGAAGTTTGCAGATACAGGTATAACAGACTTGGAGATTGAAGATTTAAAAATTCAGATGCAACATGAAGAATTTGGTTCGTTAAGTTTAAATCAGGAATCAGAAGGTACGAAAAAGTTGTTTAATCTTGCTGGTTTATATTTTGTATCTATAGCAAATGATAATATTTTAGTTGTTGATGAGTTTGATGCTCGTTTGCACACCTCTCTTGCTAAAGCTTTAATTAATATGTTTCAACAAAATTCAAACAAGGCTCAACTTATTATAGCCAGTCATGATACTAATATCATGACTAAAGAGCTATTTCGTAGGGATCAGGTTTGGTTCACAGAAAAAGATATCAAGCAACAAACACACCTATATTCACTAGCTGAATTTAAAATTCGTAATGATGAGGTATATGAAAAAAATTATTTAGCAGGAAAATATGGTGCAATTCCATTCTTTGGTGAATTTGATTTCTTGGAAACGGAGTGAAATATGCCAATTGATATTAAACAATTTCAAGATCAAGCCAAATCAAGGGTATATGATGAAGTTGATGAACGACAGTATTTTTTTATTCTTACAAATGGGAAAGTAACAGAGAAAGTATACTTTGAAAGGTTTAAACACAAACTTCATAAAGGTATGGTTCTTAATGTTGAATTTAAGAATAAGTCACCAGATGGATTATCTAAGTTTGCAGAAAGGCGTTTGAGAAACCAAAGCATTGTATATGATGAAATTTGGGTAGTTTTTGATAAAGATGATTTTGATTGTTTTGAAGATACTGTAAAGAAATTGTCTAATGGTAACAAGTTTAGCGTTGCCTTTAGTAATGAATGCTTTGAAATTTGGTTGTTGCTGCACTTTTGTGATATCAATGAGGCTTTGAATAGAGTTAAGTGTTTGAGTTTATTTAAAGAACAGATTAATTTACATAGCATAAAGAAAAAGTATAGCCAGAGCAGTCAATTAAAGAAACAAGCTAATATTAATGATATTTTAGATGTTGTTGAGAAATCTGGTTGCCGAGAAGATGCTATTAATAGGGTAACGACATGGCAGAATAACATGGATGATATTGAGTTTTGTAAAGTTAATCCGTCAACAACTGTTTATAAATTAGTTGATAAACTTGATAAGGCTATTCAAAATTATCAAGAATAGTTTGGGGGGGGGAAACTGTTTTTTAGCACTTGGCGATTCCGTGGCACTCAGGATATGCAGAGCAACCCCAGAATTGTTGTCCTGCATTCTTGCCTGTTTGGGCAGTACGTAAAACCATTGGTTTTCCACATTGTGGACAATTGGGGATTAGTGTTTGAGTACCCTCTGTGTTTTGTTGGTTTTTCTGTTGGGTTCGAGTCGCGAGTCTAGCGGTTGCCAGCTGTTCGCTGTAGCCTCCGTCGCTGACAAATTGTTCCTCAAGTCCTGCAATTTGGCGATCCAGCAGATAGTTTGCCTGATGGATCAGACAAATAATCGCATTTGCTCGAATCTCTGGATTCTCGTTCTCTAACCATGGGGCGTATAACGCCCAGCGTTGTTCATCAGACAGATCAGTCAGATTTTATCGATCTTTTTTGTGGGTGCGAGGGACGTTGCGCACTGCCATGGAATCTTCACTGTTTGGAGTCCACTGTTTCAGATGACGATGTCTAAGAAAGTCTTCGTAGTCGAGTAGCAACTCTTCTAGGCTAGCCCTTGCAACGTTTACAAGGCGGAGTTCGGTTTGAGATGAAGAGTTGCGGCTGCTCGGCTTCCTTCGGCAATGTTTTGCCTTCCTGAGCGAGCTGCTTGTACCATTTGATCAACCGTACGTGAACGTGAACTCAAAAACTTTTCACAAAACCAGTAAGTTGCATCATAAATGATTGTTGCAGTCTGAAAACTGCAGGTGTTTCGGTAGCCACCGCTTGGCCTAAGTTTTTTGTGCGTTGTCGTCATTTTATCTATTCCTCGGGGAGTTTGTCGATTTTCTTGATGCAGGAGGCTACTACGAATGCTAATGTTATTAGGACAATTATTATGATTATATATAGTGAGATTTTTCGTGTTAAGAAGGAGAATGCGGCTTTTGGTGATTTGTTATATTCCGGGTTTTGTTCCTGTTGTCCAAGCTTGACCATGTTAAAGGTTGGATTTGGTAGGGCATTGAGTATACGATTAATATCATACTTTGGTGCTGCGATTTGAGTTCCACCGTAATATACAGTCAAATCAGTAAGTGGTTCTGGCATCAAGAACTCTGCATAATATACAGGACCTTGAACATTGACTTTTTCTATCTCAATTGGATGTGAGTCTTCGTTATATATTATTAGCTTTATATAGTGAGTTCTAGTCTCTGCAAAACTGATTTTTAGATTTTCTTTTGAGATGTTTGCAATATGCAAACTGCTGATTTCAGCACTTGTAACCCTGTGCCAAGTCTCTTGATCTGTTGATTTTAAAATTTGAGTCTTTCTGAAAAAGTTATCTGATGTTGGAATAATATCCAATTTGGATATTGGTTGTCTAAATGTGTCAATGACGATTTCAGTTGTTTGTTTAACTTGCTCTGTTTTGATGTGCTGGGTTTCAACAATTTGAGTTATCGGTTGTTTGTCTGTATATACATATGAAATTTCAGTTAGTACAATGTTGTTGATGTGAAACTGCTTGTTGTAGACTGTCTTTTTCTTTATCTCGGAGAAGTCTTTCCCCAACTGTTTCTCGGTAATTATTTCCATCTTCTCAGCTGTTTTTGCCTCTGAAACATTGGAAATTACAAATTTATAAAAGGTTGCATTGGTGTTTTCAATTGTTATTGAATCTTTTCTAAGTTTAATTATGTCTGAGTAGTCATATATGGGTTGCTGTTTTTGAGGAGATTTGAAATTGTCAATTGAATCGCCTGAATAGACAACAACATCCTTGTCAAAGTTTCTGTCATGTGTATTGAATGTCACTAGAGAAGGGAAGGTTTCTTCTTTACTCTTTTTGACAATGATTTCAATACTATTATCAGCTTCGTTCTTTTTTAGTGAAACAATTTCTGATGGACATGTTTTGGCAATCTGCTGCTTCTTTTTCTTGAACTGCTTGTTTACCCTGAATGGTACTTGCTTGTCACCAAGAATTCTTATGCAGGAGAAGCTGTCGATGTTTTCATATATGGTTTTATCTAACTGGAATGCAGTTAGTGTTGAACCTTTTACATCTTCCACTTTGCGCATGTACTGTAACTCATTGATTACTGTTTTTTCTGTTGCTGCAATGGTTATGGTGAGTGTTGCAAAAAGTGCTGCCAATGTTAATAATTTTTTACTCATCGTCTGACTCCTTAATTTCAAAGTTGTCTTTATATTTTACGTATGCGAATGATGCCACTAGGAAAATAAGTCCCAGAATAATGAATGCTGCAATCTTGTATCCTTGGCTGAGTTCTCTAAGGTCAAAGATAAAGACTTTGGCAATTACCACCGCAAATAGAATTAAAGAAGCTTTTCGAAAGTTTTTGCTGCTCTTCAATATTCCATAAACCAGGAATGCTATGGCAAATATGCTCCATAGGATGGATATGCCACCATACTGAAAATCAGGTACTTTGTATGCAAGTAGTGAATTGAATTCAAAGGTTGAATACAAAAATAGGATTGCAATTGCACAAGTCATAAAGTTGGTGTGATTAACCAGTTTATTTGTTTTTTCATTGCTAGTCTCAAAACCTTTTGATAGCCAGCTGAAGTATGCAAATACTAGAATTATTGGTATAAAATTGATCATTCTGAACATTCCGTCTAAATAACTATAACTGGTGTTTTGAAAGATGAAACGATAGTATGAAAAATCCCAGAAAAGGAGATCAATAGTGGCAATCTTTATTAAGAATATACAACATAGTACATAGAAAACAACGACAAATACCGGCTTTGTGAAATCAGATGATTTTCTGATGAGGTAGTATATTGCACCTAACCATATTGCAGCAATCAGAGGCATTTCCAGGTTTGTCAAAATGTTTTTACATATGTGGTAGATTTCAAATTGTGAATATAAGAATATTGCAACGAAAACCAGCCAGAAGAAAAGAGTTAATATGCCGGGGATTTCATTGTCCTTCACAATGTTATTCTTTTCCATAACTTTTGTGTATTCGTTGTTGTCATTAATATTCTTTTTGAGAATGTACGATGAGCATGCAAAAGATGCGATTGTGGTACCAAATGTCAGAACTCGACCAAGCATATACTTCCAGTAGTTGTTAAACGATGCGTTACTAATGAAATTGTCATAAAAATCGCATGTTATCAATCTGCCGATAGTCAGTCCGTATAAGATATATGCAATTATTCGTAGAATGTTACATTTCAGTTTTTTGCTCATCCATACAAATATCAGTGCCATTAATGCCCAGGCGGTAGTAATCATCTTGCCGCTGAGGAGAACAGGGATTGTGAATATAAGAAAGAATGCTGCAACACCTGCAAAGAATACTAAAAGTTTCTTGTCTATTATGTTCTTCCTCAAGAAAATATATATTTGTATGACAAAGAATAATGCAAGAGCAACTGTTAAGATTGCTGCATACTGTCTATCAAAATTATTGGTAATTAATTCATATGATTTGCAGAAAAACATGGTGGCATTCAGGAACATAAAGATTAATTCAATATAGGTTGCCTTAATTTTATTAAAGATGTTGTAGACAATTGGTATAAGTGAAAATAGAACAAAATATGCAGAGAAGAATGATAAGATTGTAATAAAATCTTTTGGAGGACAGGTTCTGATTTTACTGACAGAATAGAAGAAAAGCGCGTATGTAAATATGAATGCCAGAGCATTAAGAATCTTCCAATCTTTGAATTTAGCAATAACAAGAATTGCTATAGTTAGAATTAGAACGTATGAATAAAAAGAAATTAGGCTAGGGGTACTGCCTGTTACAAGTAAAGGTGTGACATATCCACCGACAACACCAAATATTGCCGTGAGCATTGAATTGAGCTTTACGGAGATATAGCCGGCAACCAGCGTTACGACAAACATTAAGCCAAATGCAAATAGGTATGGAATGATATGATACTGAGCAAATCCTGTGTATATGCCAATATATAGAAATCCTATTCCTGCACCAAGAAGACCTTGAGAAATTGGGTGATATTTTGTGAAAGCGAGTTTTATTCCTCCAACAAGCAGTACAACACCTATAAGAAGAATACCCATAACCCTTGGTATTGGTCCTAATATACCTTTCTCCATTGCATAGTTGGCAATGAAAATTCCACCAAGTAAGAATATAATAATTGTAACTCTTAGCAACCATGCACTTGCAACTGCATATTCCATGGAAAATTTGGGATTTCTAAACTCTTCACCAACAATAATCCAATTCCAGCTTTTTTGCAGAATTTCTTGAACCCTTTCACTTGCTGCATTGATTTTATTTTCGAAGTCCGATGGCACCCTGGGTTCATATGGCTCGGTAATTTTGTCTTCAATAATTTCTTCTTTTATCGGTTTAGATCCGAGTGCTTCTGTGGTGAGAGGAGGTGTTTCTTGTACTGGTAATGCTTCTGTTTTCTCAAAGCTTGCAGAAGATACTGTAGCTGATTTTTGGGTTGCTTGTTCCGGTGTTTTAGTTGCATAAGCAGGATGAATCTTTATCGCTTCTTTAGTTTCTGTAGGAAAATCTTCTTTGTTTTCGGAAGCTTTGTCAGAAATATCTGGTTTTTCTCTTGTTTTTAAAAGTGCTGTGAATGTTTTTTCCAGACTTGAAATTTTTTCCTGGAGAGTTTCTAAATATTTGCTATCTTTATTTTGTTTGGATTTGACAGAACAGATATTAATGAGAATTATTATAAGCAGTATTAAAGCACATCCAAGCATAAATTCCATGATAAACTCCAGGTTGGTTTTTTTAAATTATAGGTAACTTTTAACATTGTATGAAAACCGTTCTGTTATGTCAAATAAACATTTGTATAAACAATCAATCCTTGATTTTTAGGTTGAAGGTTCTTTTTTCTCTTAGCCACGGATAAACACGGATTTTCACGGATAAAGACAAAAAGTTTTATTGCACGAGTCAAAACAAAGTCGAGACAGGCTTCAGCACGCTGGAGCAATGAACAAAGTGAGTGGCACCGCGCAGAAAGACAGATAAGAGTTTTTAGTTTTTTAGCATTTGGTTGTTCCATGGCAATCAGGATATGCTGAGCAACCCCAAAATTGTTGTCCTGCGTGATTGCCCGCTTGGGCTGTACGCAAAACCATAGGCTTTCCGCATTTCTGACAATCAGGGATTAGTGTTTGAGAGTTGCTGTTTTTGTGTTGTGCACGGGATGCAAGTCGTGCTGTTGCCAGCTGTTCGCTGTAACCACCATCATTGACAAATTGCTCTTCAAGTCCTGCAATTTGACGATCTAGCAAATAGTTCGCCTGATGAATCAGGCAAATGATAGCATTGGCACGAACTTCTGGATTCTCGTTTTCTAACCATGGGGCGTATAATGCCCAGCGTTGTTGATCGGACAGATCTGTCAGATCCGACTGATCATTTTTGTAGTTTCGCGGTACATTACGCACTGCCATGGAATCTTCACTGTTTGGAGTCCACAGTATTAGATGGCGATGCCTAAGAAAGTCTTCGTAGTCGAGTAGCAACTCTTCTAGGCTAGCCCTTGCAACGTTTATAAGGCGGAGTTCTGTTTGAGATGATGTTGCGGCAGCCCGGCTTCCTTCTGCAATATTTTGCCTTCCTGAGCGAGCTGCTTGCACCATTTGATCCACGGTACGTGAACGTGAACTCAGAAACTTCTCACAAAACCAGTAAGTTGCATCATAAATGATTGTTGCAGTCTGAAAACTGCAAGTATTTCGGTAGCCACCGCTTGGCCTAAGTTTTTTGTGCATAGTCTTCATCTTCCATCCGGTTCTGACTTTTTGTCACTGTTTGTTTATAGTTATTTGTCGCCGCAGATGGCTTCGGCAATATTAAATGCATGAGCACGAATTTTTCGGTATGATTGAACCATATCAATGAATGATAGAGTAAAGACACTATCAATAGTTTTGTTATCTTTTATGGCAGCCAAATGGGTATCTCTTATGTTTTTAGCCATCTTTATAATGTTTTCGCTCTCAGCTTTGGCTCTAACCATAATATCCATGTCATTATCTTTCAGTGCTGTACCGATCATGTTTAAATATGAGTATAGACGTTCGTGAAGTTTAAGAAGCTTCTCAATATCTTGTGGTAATATTGAACTGTCGGATTTCTGTAACTTGCCATAACGTTTAACTAAAACATTTATATAGTCACCTATGGATTCATACTCGTCGGCAATTCTCAACTGGTGTCTACATTCATCGACCAATTCCATAGATATATCACTACGCATTAAATTACTTACAAAATCCACAATTTCACGCTGAATATTATCTGTAATCTCTTCACGATGAAGTATTTTTTCGTAGGCTTTGTTATTGTAATCTTTTCCTTCCAAGATTATGGTCGTGCTGTCCATCATCTTGATTATTCCTTCATGCATCTTGACAATTGCATTAAATGATTCCTGTATTGATAATGTTGGTGCCTCATTGAATCTGGAGTTTATATAAGTTAAGTGAGGTGTTTCTTTCTTCTTGTGACCTGGAAAGACTTTTTCAAGCAATAAACATAATGGAGTGACTAATGGCAGAAATAAAATTATGATAATAATATTAAAGATAGTGTGCGAGAATGCAATCTGTTTGGCAATATCACCACTTAAAGCACTCGGCATAATTGCATATAATAGTTTTATGAATAGATAGAAAAACGGGAAGACAAAGGCAACACCAAGTATTTTTATTAAAATATGTGCATATGCTGTTCTTTTACTGGCAGATGTCATGCCGAATGATGCCAGGTAAGCTGTGATTGTTGTGCCTATGTTTTGACCCAAAACAAGTGCAATAGCCGTTTCAAAATTGATATTTCCAGAAGATGCCAATACAATTGTGATTGCAATTGTAGCAGAACTGGATTGCATAACCGCTGTAACAAGTGAGCCAACTAAAACACATCGTAATAGCCCCCAATAAGTGTTGGGAGCAAAAGCCGCCATAGCATTGCAAAATGCTACGTTGTTTGACAATGGTTCCATACCATCTTTCATAACTGTCAGACCAAAGAAGACCATCCCAAGTCCAAGCCAGAACATTGCATGAAATCTGACTCGTTCGCTTCGTCCAAAAAGATAAATTAAACCGGCAATACCAAGAATAGCGATTCCATATTCTGTGACCTTTAAAGAAACAATCCATGCCGTGATTGTTGTTCCGATGTCTGCACCCAAAAGAATACCAATGCTTTGACGCAATGTCATTAATCCTGCATTAACCATTGATATAGCCATTACCGCAGTCACACTGCTGGACTGAATCAGACACGTAACTGAAGCCCCGGTTAAACATGCAGTAAAGCGGTTATCCGTAACCTTGCCAATCATTTTACGCATTTTTGCCCCTGCAAGAGTCTGCATACCATCGGACATATAACGCATACCCAGAAGAAAAATAAATAAGCCGCCAAGTAAGTTAAAACACATATCAAAAATTGTTTGTATCCCCATTAATTTTTCCTATCTGTTTTTCTATGCTATAATATATAAATTCATTATGTAAGATAATACATTTAAAATGTCTTAAAATCTCAATTAGTTCCTTAAAATCTGAAAGGAATTTTAAACTAAAACACCGTAAATTGCAAATTATTTATATTGGTAAAAAGTGTAACCTCAATTTTTCGGTTGAGTACCCCTCAGTCATGCACGCATGACAGCTCCCCTAAAAGAGGGAGCAGTTGTAAACTTGCAATTCAAACGGTTTACACAACAACTCACCCTCTCCTCCCGGCTAGCTTTGTCAGTCCCGCTCGGCGGGAGGAGGTGCCGAAGGCGGAGGGGTCGTATTGGGCATAATTTATTGAATATTAAGCATCTACACATATTTTTCCGTTTTATCACCCACTGTGTTCTGTATAGCTCGCTGTGTCCTGAGTAGCTGCAAGCGAAGAATGGTAGAGCGACGCATGGAAAAAATGAGTTGAAAAAATCATCCCCTTATTTTATCAGGCTAAGAAGCTAATTATTACCATCAACTGAAAAACTAGTGGATTAAGGGGGTAATTGCTTGTAAAATTGATTAACAAGTGTTATTATGCAATGCATTATAAAGATTTTTTGGAGAATTTGAAATGTTAGAAAAATTAAGAGAAGAAGTTTGCATTGCTAATAGGGAACTTGGGACGTCCGGATTAGTTAAGTTAACTTGGGGAAATGTTAGCGGTATTGATAGGTCCAGTGGGATAATGGTTATCAAGCCAAGTGGTGTTCCTTATGAGGATTTGATACCTGAGAATATGGTTCTAGTTGACATGGAAGGGAATATTCATGATGACAAACTTGGACTTAGACCATCGTCTGATACACCAACACATATTGAGCTTTACAAAGCATTTGGAAATATTGGTGGAATTACTCATACGCATAGTCTTTATGCTGTAAAATTTGCTCAAGCTAGAAAAGACATTCCATGTCTTGGCACTACTCACGCTGATCATTTTTATGGATCAATCCCTGTCACAAGGTTAATGCATGATGATGAAATTGATAATGATTATGAAAAAAACACCGGCAAAGTGATTGTTGATGCTTTTGATGGTATTAATCCTGATGATATGCCTGCTGTACTGGTTGCCAATCATGGTCCTTTTACATGGGGTAAGGATGCTATGGCATCTGTTGTTAATAGCATTGTGCTTGAGGAAGTAAGCTCAATGGCTCTCGAAACAATTTTGTTGAATCCTAATGTGTCACCTATCAAGCAGATTCTTTTGGATAAACACTATTTGAGAAAACATGGTGTTGATGCATATTATGGGCAAGAGAGATAATTAAAAATTAATAATTAAGAATTTGGGGTCAAGATGTTTGCTTCGCAAGGCGTTGGTCTTGGAGCGAGGATCGTTAAGAGAGACGCGATAAATCTCGTCTGTACATGAATAAGGATGAAATGGAAAAAATAAATTTTAAGGACAATCCGCTTTTTAATTATAAGCAAATGCCGGCATTTGACGTCATAAAACCAAAACATGCAGAGGAAGCAGTTCCAATTCTTTTGGAAACAGCAACTGAAAAATTTAAGGAACTTGAGGAGTCAAGTGTTTCGGATTGGCAGGAATTGTTTGGTTCATTACAGGATTTGGAAGAGCCTGTTGATTATGCATGGGGAATTGTCGGGCATTTTATGTCTGTTATGAATAGTGATGACTGGCGTGCCGTTCATGAAAAGCTGCAACCTGAAGTTGTACATTTTTCTCTTATGTGCGGTCAGAGCAAAAGTCTTTATAAAAAGATGGTTGACATTGCTGAAGGTGAAGAATTTGATGGGTTGACCTCTGCACAGAAACGTATTCTTGAAAGTTCTCTGCGGGGAGCGAATTTCAGTGGTGTTGGGTTAGAAGGTGATGATAAGGAAGCTTTTAATGTAATACAAAAAGAGCTTTCTAAAAGGTCAACATCGTTCTCAAATAATTTGCTTGATGCAACAAATGGTTTTTCTATGCTGCTTAGAGATAAAACTGATGTTAAAGGTTTGCCAGTTTCTCTATTGGAATCTTCTGCAGTTGCGGCCGTTCGAAATGGTCATGATGGCGCCACTGCTGATCAAGGTCCTTGGGTAATTACTCTTGATGGCCCATGCTTTACCTCGTTTATGAAGTTTTCAGAGAATGCGCAATTGCGAGAAAAACTTTATCGTGCATATGTTACAAAGGCATCTTCTGGGAAAAGTGATAACAGACAAAATATTGTTGAAATTCTTAAGTTGAGAAGAGAGAAATCGGCACTTTTGGGATTTAAAAATTATGCAGAGCAAAGCGTTGCTTCAAAGATGGCTCCATCTGTGGAAGCCATTGAAGGGCTTTTGGAAGATTTAAGGAGTGCCTCTTATCCTTATGCAGAAGATGATTTTTCAGAATTGAATGCTTTTGCAAAACAAGATGCAGGTGTTGAAACACTTTTGAATTGGGATATTCCGTATTGGAGTGAGAAGCGTAAAAAAGCTCTTTATGATTATAATGAAGAAGATTTGCGACCATACTTTCAGTTTTCCAAGGTGTTAACAGGGATGTTTGAACTTGCTGATAATATTTTTGATATAAACATTGAAAGTGCAGATGGAACGGTTGCTGTTTGGCATGAAGACGTGAAGTATTTTGTTGTTAAGGATGCTGCAGGCAAGATGATTGCATCATTTTTTCTTGATCCATATGTTCGACCTGGTTTGAAACGAGATGGAGCCTGGATGAATTCTTTGTGGGGGTTGGATATGAAAAAGCCTGAAGTTCAATTGCCTGTTGCATATATTGTTTGTAACCAGAGTAGACCTACAGAAACAAGACCTTCTCTTATGACTTTTTCAGACGTAAACACTATTTTCCATGAGTTTGGACATGCCTTGCAGCACATGCTGACAAAGGTTGATGAACCTTTTGCAGCAGGAATTAACAATGTGGAGTGGGATGCTGTGGAGCTCGCAAGTCAGTTTATGGAAAATTGGTGCTATGAAAAGGATGTTGCGACATCTTTAAGCTGTCATTTTGAAACAGGAAAATCTTTGCCGGATGAACTTTTTGAAAGGGTATATAAATCTAAAAATTATATGGCTGGGTCAGCGATGTTGAGACAATTGTATTTTGGTATATTAGATATGAATCTGCATGATGCTGATATTGCTGATTATGATGATGTAATGAAAATCAAAAAACAAGCTGCCCAAAGTACGACAGTGATACCTCCCATTAAGAATGATAGATTCCTTTGTTCCTTTGGCCATATTTTTGCAGGAGGATATGCTGCAGGTTATTATAGCTATAAATGGGCTGAGGTTTTGTCTGCAGATGCTTTTGCAGCATTTGAAGAGGCTGGTCTTGATGATGAAGCTGCAATTTGGAAAGTTGGTTTGAAATTTAGAAATACAGTTCTTGCTTTGGGTGGAAGTGAATCGCCGATGGATGTCTTTGAGATGTTTAGAGGAAGAAAACCGAGTATTGATGCATTGCTGAGACATTCAGGACTTAAATAGAAGCTCGCAAGTGCGTAAATGCGTAAGTGCGCGAGTTATTCTGTTTTTCTCATACTCAAAAGAACAATTGGGGAACAGTTGCGGAGCTATTGCGGAACGATAGACAAAAACACAGCGATTAAATTACGCACTTGCGCACTCTCGAACTTACGAATTTCTACGTTTCTTTTTTGGGAATCTCAAACTTGAATGTACTACCGCGGTTTTCACGGCTTGTGACACTTATTTTTCCGTCATGAGCTTCTATGGTTAGTTTGCAGAATGCAAGTCCTAAACCTATGGATGATTTTGCACGTGCTTTACCTTTTTTTGCACTTGCAAATTTTTCAAAGATTTTTTCTTGCTGGTCTTCTGGTATTCCGTGACCTGTGTCCACTACTTCACCAATGATTGAATCTTCACAGTCGTATGTTCTTACTGTTATTTTTGTGTTTTCATCTGATGCATGTATGGCATTATTGATTAAGTTAACACAAACTCTAAGGACTAATTCTTTGTCAAATAGGGCTGATGCTGATTCTCCATCAAATACAAGTCTAATATTCTTAGATATGCTTTGAATCTGCATATTGTTAATTGCTGCAAGAGCAATATTTTTCAGATCATTTTTTTCTTTGTTTAATGGCATTTTGTCGTTTTCGAACTTGTTAATATCTAGTAGTGATTGAATCATTCTGTTAAGTGTCTGTGAACCTGATTTTGCCATGTTTATGTATTTTGTGTTTTCATCGTCGATTTTCTCAGGGTCTATATATTTTTCTATAAAGTAAATTGCACCATCTATGACTGTGATAGGAGAACGCATATCGTGGATTACCATATGAATTAGGTTATCCCGTAGTTCTTCCAGCTCTTCTAGTTTTGCATAGTTTTTGCGAAGTTCTTTTTCTCTTACAGATAGTTCACCCTCTATTACTTTACGTCTTTTTATTTCCTTTGATAAAACCCTGTTCCAGATTGCAATCAGAAATATTATAACCGCAGTACTTAAGAAGATTTTCCAGAATAGAGAATAGTTAAACCCATGTTCATATTCAACAAACATCCATTTTCTATATATTGAGTTTTCTTCAGCTTCTGGAAGTTGGTTTAGAGCCTTGTTAAGTATATGAATGAAAATTGGCCAGTCATTTCGAGTTGCCATTCCTAATTTTAGTGTGTATTGTGTTTCCCCGATGATTTTGATATCATGATATTTGTTGTTACTCAGACAGTAGTTACCCATTAGACTGTTACAGATGACAACATCAATTGTTCTATTTTCTAAAAGAGAAAATGCTTCTTTGACAGTTGATGTTTTTATTATGTTAAAGTCTGGATAATCCTTTGCTATCAATTCATCTGTTCCATGACTTTTTGGAATGCCAATTTTTAGCGGTTGAAGGTTTATCATTTTACTGATATGTGACATATCCTTCTTTCCAAAGATTACTATTTCACTTGTAAGGTATGGATGTGTGAAATTGAGGTGTTCAAGATTGTTTGTGGTTGGTGAAATTGCTGCATATAGATCATATTCATATTTTTTTATTTCATTACGTGTTGAAGATGTATGTACTACAAATTTTATTCCTAATATATTTTCAATGGCATTTAAGTATTCAAAAGATATACCTTTTGGGGCACCATCTTTATCTAAAAACTCTATTGGCGGTGAGTTTTTGTTGTATACTACGTTTATTGTAGAATGTTCTTTTAACCAATCCTGTTCCATCTTTGTTAGTTTGGTACTGAACCCAAGTGGCAAGTTAGACGTGCGACGGTTTTCCATTGTGTCTCGTGTATACTTTTTAGTGTCTCTTTTTTCTCCTCCGATATAGTTTTCAAGCGTCTGGTAGTATATGGAGTTTGAGTCTTTTTTCAGATCTCTTAAGCTGTTATCAATTTGTTCAAGGATGCGATAACCAACATCTGAACCTTTTTTTACGGCAAAATGTAGAGTATTTGGGTTTAATATAATTGGAGTTGGGGACACATCAAAGTCTTTTTGATGACTGCCTGCAAATATTCGGTCAACAATTCCTACGTCAACCTGCTTGCTGTCTATCAGCATCATAACTTCCTGGTCATTTTGAACTTCTGTAAATTGGCATGGAATACCAAGGTCTTTTAATCTTCTTTTTATATCTCGACTTCCATCGTTGTCAAAGGTTGTGCTTGTAATTGCAATTGTTTTCTCAGATAGATCCTGTAGTGATTTTATTAATATGTCACTTCTTGAATATGCAACCTTCCATGTTGTTATCAAAGGTTCCTTGGATAGGACAAAACGATTGTTGTTGTTTTCATGTTCTACAACATTGATTAATAAATCAATCTTATCTTGTTCAAGATTTGCGATGCATTGTTCGCGAGTTGCTGGCACATAATCGATTATCCAGCCTTGTTCTTCGGCAATTGCATCTAAAATCTCAGGAAATAATCCGGCAACATATCCATATTCGGATGTAAACATTATTGGAATTGCTTCGTATAGTCCTATACGAACTACTCTTGTTTCAAGATCAATGCTGCTTTTCTCAACTTGGATTGGTAACATTTCGGTAACATTTGTGTAGGGGAAAACTTCAGGCAAATGATTGTCAGCCTGCACTAATGATGGTACAAGTGCAGTTATAATAATTAGTGTTAGTGGTATGGTTTTATTTAGCACTCTCATGATTATCCTCATAAATTTCTTATAACTTATATTATTATCATCATGTTGACAAGTTTTTTCTGAAAAAATTTGATGAATCCTCAATTTTTCGGTTGATTCATTTTTTCAGGTTGAATTTGGAAAGCCATTTTTGCCCAAACAAGTCACCTGCGTGACAGTAAATATAGAAAATGACAGGTGTTTTGCATTAGGATTAATGTCGTTTAGACCTTTTTTCATTATGTTCTTAGTTTTTCGGTTAAACGGCTATATTCTTTTAATCAGCCACGGATTGACACTGATAAACACGGATTTTGATTGTGTAAGCTGTTGTAGATAAGTTCTTTCTGCTTGTTTTTATGATTTGCCATTCCAATGCAACAGATCAAAACTCTAAATGGTTGGATTTTACTGATTATTACATTTATACTAAATTCTTCAAACTGCATTTTAATAAAATGGATCTTGATGATTATATTACTATGGATCATAAGACTATTGCTCTTGTCAGTGGTGGCGAAGGTTCGGATATATTCAAAGATTGGGCTAGTAGTGTTGATACTTATTACTTCCCCACATATTTCCATGACCATCGTGATTGCTATAAATCATTTAAAAGCCAAGAATCTACTTCAATGCTTTTAGAATCCTTGTATGATAATGATGAAGAATTAATAAACTCTGAACAATATTCTGTAATTATTATATCAACATCTCATCCCAAGATTGGTTTTCGTAAGTCTCTCGACCCGAGTATAAAAAAAACATTTGATACTGAATTGCAGTTTTTGCATGAAACACCAGAGGGAATGAAAATTCTAAATGATATTTTCTGCAAATATCAACTGTTTCGTACCTATAGGCAGGAACTTAGTACTGTTTTTTTCAACTGTTTTCTTTTCTTTATGCTGATGGTGTTTAGTCAAGCTGTTAGATTGTTTGAAAATTATGGAATGCGCTATAGCTCTGTTACATGGGGAATTGTTTTTTCCCTTGTGACAATTATGTTGTTTGTGTTTGGTGTTGATATAAATTGTGGGTATCTATCCGATTTAATTAAGGTTCTCATATGTATTGTTACATTGTTCTATGGTTTCTTTGCGGGGCTTGTTGTGTTGTTTGTGAGTATCATTTATAAATTTTATACATGTGATCAGATGTTTGTCATTCCTGTTTTAATAATGATTATCTCTTATGTTGCAACACTTCTTCTAAGAAAGGTAAGTCTTAAGAGAGAACGCCTTCTGAAATTTAATACCCAGCTATATGTTTCCAATAAGTGTTTGTTGATGCTATTGATAATTATGCTTGTCACATCAATCATTAATTTGTATGCACAAGGAACTTTTAGCAATGCTGTCTTTACGCATCGTATTGTATTTCCGTTTTTTGCATTGCTTATGTTTATAACTATTTTAGTTTGTATTCTTTTTAATGAAGTAATATCTAAGGGGCGAATGACTGAATCATTGTTGAAGAATGAGTCAATGTTAAGAACACTTTTGTACTCAATTGGTGATGGTGTTATTGCTGTTGATACGGAATCTAAAATTCTTTTTGTTAACAAAGTGGCGTTAAGATTAACAGGATGGTCTGAAGAGGATGTAATTGGTCTTGATATAGGAGAGGTCTTTGTTGTTGTTAACTCTCAGACTAATGAACGATTGCCTACACTAGTTGACCAAGTTTTAGTCACCAGACAAGTTGCTCAGCAGGAGTGTGAAAGTGTTCTTATCAGCAAGGACAATAAAAGATGTTATATTTCTGATGCTGTTACTCCAATCGTAGAAAACACAAAAGAACTACCTTCGGGAGCGGTGATCGTTTTTAGAGATGTAACTGAAAAGATTGAGACTTCTGCAAAATTGAAAGAACGTGAAGAACTTTTTAATGAGGCTCAAAAGGCTTGATACACTTGGTAGGCTGGCAGGTGGAGTGGCTCATGACTTTAACAATATTCTTCAAATTATTATGGGCTTTTCTGAGTTGATTGAAGATGTTGTAGATGATAACGTTAAGGAAATGCTATCTTTTGTTAATAGTGCTACATACAGAGGCAAAAGATTGGTAAGAGAACTTATGCT
>JAQICX010000255.1 GCA_027858345.1 Kiritimatiellia bacterium
TCCGTTGAATCTTTCAAAAAAATACGCAATAGGCCTGCTATTACTTGATTTTTTTTTAAGCCCAACGTCGTCCTCGAATAAAATCTTTACAGCGTTTCATTTGTTCAATGCTCTAAAAGAACATCGAACATCCAACGCCCAACATCGAATGATGAATGCCCCCCCCTCCGTCCTCGTTACTCGGACACCTCCTCCCGCTTTGCGGGACTAGCGAGCTAGCCGGGGAGGAGCTTTGGCGGACAATGATTTGCACACAGGGAGGAGCTTTGGCGAATTAGAGTTGATTTGCTGGTTTGGGTTCCGCCTTCGCAGTTGCTGGCTACGGCGGATAGGCAATAAATTGAAGGGTTGTATTGGGGATTAACATGGATTAACAAATATAGGACTAAAGACTAACGACTCTGGACTAAAAAAAATGACCATTAGTGATCTGTCCGACGTGGTTTAGAATGCAAAGGCGGAAGCAGAACGAGGCAGAAAGAGCAATGATGCCCTGGTCTATTTTATTCTGGGCGTAGATCATTCGGCAAGACACTTCGTTGCTTTATATTCATCAAGCATCTCTACCGTTGGTCGAGTGGATGTTGGACGCCTGAAACGGTATTTCTCCCAAGATTACAGTATTCCACATACAATGCACGATTTTCCGCTGATGTTGTTGACTCCCGAGCCGAAGCGACTCGGCTACAGGACTGAGCATCCAATACAATGTAAAACTTCAATATCCAGGCTGTAGCCGCGTCCCATGGGCGCGGAAATTGAGTTTATAAGTTTTATTGTGTTGAGAGTACTTTAAATTGCTTGCTTCGCCTAGTTGAAAACGAGGTTTTTCGGTATAATGCGGGTTAATTGATTGACATGTAGAGCTGGATATAGTATAAATCGGCTTCTTTTTAGGAGAGATGTCCGAGAGGCCGAAGGTATAGCATTGGAAATGCTATGTACCCCACAAGGGTACCGGGGGTTCGAATCCCCCTCTCTCCGCCATTTTTTTTGGCGATTGGGCGAGGCAGGCCTCGCCCCTACGTTTTGTTTTGCGTTATTCGTTGGTCGTTTTTTGTTGTTCGAGGTTTTTGGCGATTTTTCGGGTTGCGGCGTAGTCGGTTTTTGGATTAAAGATGCCTGCTCTTATGTGTGGCAGGTTTATGACTATGTTGCGTATTTCCTGGTCGCTTACGGATTTCCTGTATTTTTCACCTACGCTTAGTAATACGTTATGGCGGTTAGACTCAGGGAACTTATATGTGGCAAAAAAGTTATTCCAATCCGAAAGATCAGCAGAATAATTCCACCAAAGAAAATTGCAGTTTTCAAGTTGAGAAAGGCCTTCATAGTATTCCTTCATTGCATCGCCTCTCGCCATTGGAGCTACAATTAATGGTTTTCCAAATTTTTGAAGTTGTTTTACAAAGTCTACGTCAGCAAGAGGTCCTTCGTAATCCAGTGCTATATAATCGTAATATTCAGCATTTTTTGCAACAAGTTCTAAACATTTGGTTTTACCTTGATTCCAAGGCGAGTAAAATGGATGGACAAGTAGTGCGACTTTTGCTCCAGCCTTCTGACATTTTTTTGTTGCTTTTAAATCAATTTCTGCATCAGTGACGATGACTTTCGCGGGATCTAATGTGCATCGCCTTTTATGCTTTATATATGGAAGTTTTGGGCTATCGCTTTCAAACCATAGTATTACTTTTTGAACGGTCTGCAATTGTGCGGCAGGTTTTTCCGGCGTTACAGGAAAAACTTGAATTGGTGTGCTGTTTGAATTTGCTATGTAGCCGAAGATTGCAATTATGAAAACTAGGGCTATCATTGTTTTTGTTTTTTTTGGTTTAGCGAGAAAGAGTTTGTTATTTTTCATTTTTTTTGTTTTTTAAAGAGAGACGCGATAAATTTCGTCGGTACAGTTTGCGAGAGAGAGCTATGAGACGCGATAAATCTCGTCTGTACAATTTTTTTAAAGGTTTTCCGGGACTTCCAGTTTGCCAGTATCAAGTTCAAGCTGCATACCTGAAAGATATAGACTAACAACCGCAGAGGTTAGACTATCTTGAGCTCTAAACAAGGCATTCTGAGCATTCAACAGGTCTCTAACTTCCACACGACCTGCCTGCATAAACAGCTCAGTACTTTCCACACGATTACTTGCAATTCGAACAGCTTCTTTTTGCAGTATAAGAGTTTTGTCAAGTTCGACAATGTTTCTTACATCCTGGCGAATTTCAAATTTTATATTATCTTCTTTGTCTCGCAGATTATAAAGCGAGTTATCATAGTTAATCAAACTTTTTCGAAATGCCACCATTTCAGAAGTTCGATCCCAAGGAAGATCCATTTTTAGTATAGCCGAATAGGAGCCTTCATCAATTCGGAAAGACGCATCTTCACTTGAGCCAATACCTTTTGATTCTCCGACACTTGCACCAAGATCGAGAGTCAGATCAGCCTTCAAATTATTTGCAGCCAAGTTAACTTTTCGTTCGGCATCATCAACTCTATCAATAATATTCAGAAAGTCCTGGCGATTTGAAAAACTTTGGTATGTCAAATCAGTTGTAATATCTTCTTCCAGAAACGCCAAATCAATAAGTTCTTTACTTTTGGACAACTCTTCGAGTCGAACAGTTTCGCGTTCGTCAATTTCAATCATTGCATCGGGAGGCAATCCAATTAACATCTTAAGGGAGTCCAACTGAGTTGCATAACTATTTTTTGCAGCGATAACACTGTTTTCAGATGATATTCGATCCTGCAAGGCTTGACCAACATCATTAGCAGACATACGTCCTGCATCGGCTAACGAGAGTATTCTTTCGGTTGATGTATTTATTCTTTTATAGTTTTCCTCTGCGTTAACAATCTTCTGCTTGGTCTCAATTGTGTTTAGATAAGACCTTGATACTGAAAAGATAAAATCCTGACGATACTGCACAAAGCTTCTCAGAGAATAGAGCAGATTTCTTTGAGCCTGAGTGAGAGACTCTGTGTTGACATCAACACCCGCTCCTCTTAGAAGAGGTATAGAGACAGACAAATCAGCAAGGAGGCCATAAGCAGAACTTTTGTCTAAAGTTAAAAGCTTAACCAAATCAAATGCCAATTTACCAGAAAGGCTTGCACCAGTCTCAAACTTCTTGGAGAACCCTGCGTCTGCACTACCTTTTACACCTGTAGAATCATCATCTCCGCCAGGATTTGAAGAGCTTAGCAGAGCTGATATCATTCCCTGATACGAAGTTTCAAATTTGTGATCTTCAAGTCTAAGAGTCAATGCTGTTTCAAATATTCCCTCCTTTGTCTTCTGATAGTCATTATTGTTTTGTGCTGCAATTTGAATTGCATCACCCAAAGGAATAAAAACGATTTCATTTGTAAAGTTTTTGTCACTGGATATATTATTAGTATATGAGATAAGTTGTTGTTCTGTGAACAATTTCTTTCTTAAAGTGTCAGACGGACGCTCTATTGTGAACGTATTTGTTCCTGCCGACACTTCAGACCATGTGTTACTTATATAAAAGTATGCAACATCATCAGCCTTTTTCTCGTAATCGGCAGTAGAACGACATCCGACACTTGCCAGTAAAACAGCAAGCAATAAAAATTGTAGTTTAAGGAAGAAATTCATTTACAGGTATTTATACTCTCTTTAAAAGTACGTTATTCTCATATGCTTCAACTTCATCAATCCATTCTGCACCAGCTATGACACCAGCTTTTTCGCAAAGTTTTTCCCAGATGACAGAGAATCCAGCAGTTTTCATTTCTTCCATAAGAGCTAGTCTAAATGCATTTTGACCTTTATCTTCATAGTCTTTAAGCTTGTCAGATGGATCAAGAAGAGCATAAAGAATGCCTTTTCTTACAGCGCGCATACCTATAATATAAGCAGCAACTCTGTTGATTGATGCATCAAAAAAGTCTGTAGCAAGATAAACACGATCCCAAGCATCGCCCCTGGCAATTTCCAGAAAAACATTTTTCAGATCATCATTAAGTATTGCGACATGATCACTATCCCAGCGAATTGGTCTACTTAGGTGCAGCAAAACTTTTTTATTAAAAAGTAGAATGCTTGAAATTTTGTCGTTAACAGTTTCTGTTGGATGGTAATGTCCCATGTCCATACACAAGCCAATTCCACGGCTAACAGAGTAACAATTATAAAAATCACCAGATCCAACCACATACTCTTCACTACCAATGCCAAAAACTTTGCTTTCAACAAAATCCTTGCAAAGATTTTTATCAACAGACGTTTCATTTGCAATTGACTTATCAAGAGAATCAATAAGATTTTTTCTATATATCCATCGATCTGCCGGCATATCTTTTGAGCCATCAGGAAACCAGTGATTGACGACACATGGATTACCTTGGTTTTCAGCAAATGCCTGAGCAATTTTTCTTGAAGCAATAATATGTTTTATCCAGAAGTCACGAACCTCTTTTGATTTATTTGAAGCAGTGAAACCATCTTCAGCCAGAGGGTGGCTAAAGTTTGTCGGATTAAAATCAAGGGAGATATTTTTTTCAGAACTCCAATTCATCCATGTTTTAAAATGTTTTGGTTCCAGAGCATCCCGATCAACGACTTCATCGCCAGTTTCTGCATATGAGGCATGAACATTCAGACGTAATGTTCCTGGAATATATTCCATAGCTTTTTCGTAGTCAGCACGAGCTTGATCACCAGTTGTTGCTCTACCAGGATGGTTACCAGTAGCCATAATGCCACCGCCATCAAGACCAGCTGGTTTTGTTTCAAACCCGACAACATCATCAGCTTGCCAACAGTGCATGCTTACAGGAATCTGCAGAGCTTTTTCAATTGCAGCATCAACATCGACACCCAAATTTTCATATTTTTTCTTTATTGTTTCGTAGCAACTCATATGGTCTCCATAACTTTTTTTAATATTTTTAAATTATTTTCTAACATTTCGAGGTTCAAAAGCGTACAATTATAAACGGTTTGTTATGATTTTAAAAGAAGAAAACAAAAGAAAAGGATATTATGAACATAAAAATCAATGTAAAGGCAATTTCAACCTCAATACTTATGATTAGCGTATTACTGTTGGGTGCTTCAGAAACAGTGGCAGAGGAAACTAACAAAGTATATCAATTACCAGATTTCACAGTTTCATCTGATAAAAAGGGTATATCAAACCTACAAAGCAATTATGAGAGCATAATACTTGTAGATTCGGAAGAGTTATCAAAGTTACCCGACATTCAGGAATTGACAGACCTTCTGGAATATATACCAAACATCAACGAAGCGGGAGACTATGGTTTTTCAATGCGAGGCATATCATCGATGGAGGCTAACAGCTTCTTTGGAACATATGACAAATCTCCTGTTATTACAATTTACAAAGATGGTTCATTTATCCAGAATAATCAGCTTGATTTTGGCAACTTTGGGTTATGGGATGTTGACAGTGTAGAATTTTTCTTTGGACCTTCATCAACATTATACGGAGGTAAAAGTCTTGTAGGCAGCATTTTCATCAACACAAAGGATCCAACCTTTTATTATACCGGGGCATCAGAACTAAACGTCGGCAAGTTCAATTCATATCGTGCAGCTGCTGCACAAGGTGGACCAATCAGCGACTCACTTGCATTCAGAGTGGCAGTTGACTATCAGCAGACTGATGGATATAACGAAAGTTATACAGGCGAAGATGACGTTGATTTTTCAAGTTTACTCATGATGAGAGGCAAGTTATTATTTGCACCAAAGGAACTTAAAGAGTTTACAACAATGTTTAATATTGAGGGTGACATTCAAAAAGCCAACCTACAGGGCAAGAATGTTGACATCAGTCAGTCAAATGCTTTTGCACGTGTAACCCCTGAGGGAGTTGAACGAGATGATGGAGACCTAAATGGCGTAAACACAGGATTGAATTTTGGATGGGAGAAAGATGAATATCAACTATTTTGGAACAACAGCTTCAACTATTTCGATGTAGACGCACCATATCAAGCATACCAAGGTGCCGGAACAACAAAGATGAATGACAGAGCAACAATTTCAGAGCTTCGTTTCTTAACAGATTCAGAAAATTACAAACTGCTTTTGGCACTTTACGGGAACTATGCAACTCACGACTCTGACTATGACTTTAAAGACTGCTATGAAGAGGCAATTTATGCTCACTACGACATGCAGTTTATAGGAGACTACAAGAATATCAACTCAGCAATTTATGGAGAATATGAGTATAAGCTGGCAACACCACTAACAGTTATTTTTGGTTTAAGACTTGATTACGAATATGTTAAACAAGATATATCTCAAGCATATGACTCTGCCGAAGTGCCATTTCTTCAATATCTAAGTGCAGAAAACAACTACTCAGATGACTTTTTAACTCTACTCCCAAAATTTGGATTAGTATATGATTGGTCAGAAACAATTTCAACAGCATTAACAGTTCAAAGAAACTTTAGAAGTGGAGGTCTTTCAGTTCCAATTGGCACAACAGAAGTTCAACCAAAAGCATACGATCCAGAATATAGCTGGAACTACGAACTGGCATTCAGATCAACACATTTTGACAAGCAACTTCTGTTGAATGCAAATGTGTTCTATATTGACTGGGAAGATAGACAAGTTAGAGTTGGCACAGGCTTCTATGATTTATCACGTCAGGAAATATTTATGACAGAGAATGCGGCATCAGCTCAACTTTCAGGTACAGAAGTATCTACAATATACTACCCAGAAGAGCTGCCAGGACTAAGTGTATATGCAGGACTTGGTTTCTCATACGTCAACATTGATGATGACGATATTGCATCTTGGAGCACAAGCAACTTCTCTGAGGGTTCAGAAATGAATGCAACACTGGCGGCCACATACGGAAAAGCTACAGGCATATTTCTTAATGCATCTGCATCATATCACGATCTTCACAAATACAGCGGTCTAGGTGATTACACTCTTGTCAACACAAAGATTGGTTGGAATTTCCAAAATGTTGGTGTATTTGCTTACTGCAAGAATCTGTTTGATGAGGAATACTATCTTTCATTTCAGGAAGATGATCCAACAGCTACTATTGGTGCTCCAAGAACATTTGGCGTGTACGCAAGTATTGATTGGTAATATTAAGATAAAGGTTAAGGTTGAGATTGAGGAAGTACCCCTCCGTCTCTCCCGCCACAACTTTGCTTAAAAAAAAGCAAAGTAGTAGCGGGATAGCCACCTCCTCCCGCTTTGCGGGACTAGCGAGCTAGCCGGGGAGGAGTTTTGGCGGACTGACGTTGGGAGGCTGGCTTTGCCAGCAGATTAAGGTTAAGATTAAGGTTAAGTAATGGGACAGATGGGACCTATGGGACTGATGTGGTGACTACGTCACCTAACAATGTAGGACTAGGTATGCAGGGCAAAAAAAAGATTTGACTGATTCGACTGATAGGTCGAATTAGACAAATCTTATTTTCAACTAGCCAACCATTCCCAACTTATTTTCCAATGACCTTGGCGGCAATTTTACGTAGTTTAGCAGCATTTTCTTCTGACATACTTCCTGGTTTCCAAGCAACTTTTTCAGGAGAAATTCCAAACAATTCACCAAACCATACGCATCCAGCCAAGTAGCAACCATTCTGGTTTGCATGGAATCTATCGTTAGGATTCCAAAGGTCAATATCAGGGTTTTCGGCATATGATGCATAAAAAGCACTTCCAGAAGGAAGCATACGCATACCTTTGTAGTGGTCAGACAATTTTTTATAGCACTTAGTAAGACCTTCATGCATCTGATCACGGCTTATACCAAAGCCCGGCAAACGATTACAATCGGGAGCATATGCCCAAGTCTGATGAATAACAACTTCCGCCTGAGGTGCATTAGTATTTACGTATGCAACAATTTCATCAGCATATGGTTGATAAGTTTCCGGTTTATAGCTTTTATGGCTAACCTGCTGAATTGTAACAACATCCCAATCGTTAGTTTTCAGAAGTTGTTTTAAAGTATATTTTTTGTAATATGGTTTAAGCTCTGGATTTTCTTCACAAGCTTTAATTAACTGTGCATGTTTTTCCAAATAGCAACCACCAATATTTGCTTTTTTAATCTGGATGTCACATCCAGGCACCGATCGTGTAATATTGCCAAGCATTGAGCATGCATTGTCTGCAAAACTGTTTCCAATAGTAAGAAGTTTAACTGTTTTATTTGTTTCTTCTGCAACTAAAGATGAGACACAGAATGCCACAACCAACATTACTACCAATAGTACTTTTCTCATTATGATTCCTTATTACACCAAACATTTTAGTTTAGCTGTTTTAGTAATTTTTTCCACTTTATTTCCAATAACAACGCTGGCAACTGTACCATTTGGTATATTAATTTGTAAAGCAAATTCCTTTTTAGATAGACGATTCCATGCCATTTTCACAACTCCTTGCGGAATGCAGCATGAAGCATCAAAGAAATCAAAGGCATCAAAAACAGGTTTCAATTGAACTTCTGAATAGCCAGGTTTTAGCGGCAACAATCCCATTGCACCTCTAGAGACAAGGTAAGGCAAAAATATTTATATTGATTTTCTTGCTGATATCATCAAACTTTATCTCTTTCTTTGCTGCAACAAATTGATTTTCATGAACCTCTTCTGTCCAAATCCATTTAGTATCTTTAGGTAATTTTATGTTATTCATTTTTTTTATTCCTTTGTTTAAAGTTTAATTTTATATTGAATTGAGAAACTTAAAAAATAGAAACAAATTGACGCAGGACGCAGGTTTTTCAGGAAGTTTTTTGTTATTAGTTAAGACACTGGTCTTGAGCAGGTAAAGCATCTTGTTTCCCGCTGTAAGTGACTAGCAAAGCTAGCACATTATTTTAGGGGAGTTGCCGATCATGGTTTCCACGGGGGCAAGCCCCGAGGTGACCCCCAAGCCACTGACAAATGCCGAGGGCTTTCCAATCATGGTTTCCACGGGGGCAAGCCCCGAGGTGACCCCCAAGCCACTGCCAAATGCTGAGGGCTTTCCAATCATGGTTTCCACGGGGGCAAGCCCCGAGGTGACCCCCAAGCCACTGACAAATGCTGCGGGCTTTCCAATCATGGTTTCCACGGGGGCAAGCCCCGAGGTGACCCCCAAGCCACTGGCAAATGCTGTTGTGGGCTTTCCAATCATGGTTTCCACGGGGACAAGCCCCGAGGTGCCCCCCAAACCACTGGCAACTGCTGAGGGAGTTGCCGATCATGGTTTCCACGGGGGCAAGCCCCGAGGTGACCCCCAAACCACTGGCAAATGCCGAGGGCTTTCCAATCATGGTTTCCACGGGGGCAAGCCCCGAGGTGACCCCCAAGCCACTGCCAACTGCTGTGGGCTTTCCGATCATGGTTTCCACGGGGGCAAGCCCCGAGGTGACCCCCAAGCCACTGACAAATGCTGAGGGCTTTCCAATCATGGTTTCCACGGGGCCAAGCCCCGAGGTGACCCCCAAACCACTGCCAACTGCTGTGGGCTTTCCAATCATGGTTTCCACGGGGGCAAGCCCCGAGGTGACCCCCAAACCACTGGCAAATGCTGAGGGCTTTCCAATCATGGTTTCCACGGGGGCAAGCCCCGAGGTGCCCCAAGAACTGAAAGTATTATATTGAGAAAACATCGTTAGTATCAATTAATTTCAGGTTGTTATCAAAGATCACACCTTCACGTGAAAGGAGTGCAAGTTTTTTGTCAATGTCTTTGCCAGAAACCTCTCCATGGAAACCACCGATTGACAGATCTGATTTGATCACCCGATGACAAGGCACATCGGGTGCATAGGGATTATTTTTGAGGGCTTGTCCAATTGCCTGCGGACAATTACAGTTAATGAGTTTACCCAACAAGGCATAGGTAATAACTTTGCCTTGTGGCACATTTAAAAGGGCAAGATAGACTTTTTTTCGAAAATCTGTAAGGTTGGGATCGCTTTTAAGTTTTTGAGAAATGCTAGTCATGTTCAATTATTGAATTGTTCATTATGAGACGTATGAGACCAATGGGACGGATGTAAGGAATTGGCAAGCCATATTTTAAGAAATCGCCCACACACAGTCCGGGCTCTGCGGAGCCCAGCTACAGGCGTTGATTCTGCAAACCAGCGTTAAAACGCATTTGCTAACTTTAGCCGAGTTCCATATGATTTCACGCCTCCAGCTTCGTTATGCTATTCAACTAACTACGCAGGACGCGGGCGAGCTAACGAGTGAGAAAAGCAATAAGGAAACCAAGACCAGTATAAATCAACATAGCCAAAGGTGCCAAAATTTTCCACTCAAATTTAAAGATTTTAATACTTATATTACCATCAGTAAATATTAGACTTAAAGCAATAAATCCTATAACAAGAATGACCATTAACCATTTGTATTTCATAATTATTTCCTTTTTTGGGCGAGAGGAGTCTCGCCCCTACGAGTTGCCAGCTCTCAATCTTTACCTTAACCTTAACTCTTAATTTAGAGTTGCTCTAAAAGCATTTCAGCATTAGGAACCCAAGGGCTATCAGGGTTTGAACTGATGAACGTTTCATAAACAACTTTTGCTTCTTCAGTCTTTCCTAGTTGTTTTAGGCATCTAGCTTTTGCAAATGTCACTTGATCTATGAGGTAGTTTTCGGCATTTTCAGAAATAAACTTATCGAATCCAGTTAAAGCTTCAGCATACTCGCCTTTACCTTCTTTACAGAAGAGAATTCCAACATTTGCAGCTGTTTTCATATGCGATTCCGGGAATTTTTTTTCAAACTCAGAGTAAATAGACATTGCTTCATCAAAACGACCTGCTTCATAATAGGCCTTTGCCAGAGCAAAATCAGCTAAAGGTGCAGCTTCAGTTGAAGAGTAATCATTGACCAACGTTTCCAAATCCTGAACATTACTTGCAACAGAAAGGAGTTCAGATGCTTCTGCATTTTTCTTCTTAGCATTATATGTTATATAAAGATATCCAAACACTAAAACAGCTACAACAACTACAACACCAATAATCATTTTGCCATTTGCATTAACCAACTTTTTCAATTCAGTCAAATCATCATGATTAGCTGAAACATTATGTTCTTTTTTTGTCATCTAAATCCCCTATTATTTCTTAGTTTAAATTTTGTGCATGAAACCATAAAGAGGTTGAAAAGTCAATCTCATTTTACTTATTAGAGTAATTACCTTGATTTTTCGGTTGAACGTAGTTATGACAACGAGGACGTTGTCGCTCCCAGCATGCAAACAACCGTTGTCTTGGAAAAACGGGAGCGGCAAAAGGGAATGGGAAATATGGGAAGGATGGGAAAGATGTGGTGGTTAGCTGGCGGAACCAGCAGATTAAGGTTAAGGTAAAGGTTGGAATAGCTTCAGTCTTCGCCCGTCCATGCGTCGTTCTGTGAGCTATGCAGGAGACACTTAGGCTACGGCCCGACACAGCCGCAGGTATGATAATTAGTTGATAGTAAATAGTAAATGGTTCACAGCCGTGGGCAGGAAATCGCTTTGCTCATGTTATTATTATGCCATTATGCCGAGCTGGAGCTCGGCGTTCCCCGGGAGGAGTTGCGGGGGAATGAGGGTTTGAGACGCGATGAATTGGTGCAGGACGCATGGTTTTATTTGGGGAACTGCAAAAGGGAATGTGCTGGCGTTGCCAGCAGGTTGAGGTTAAGATTAAGGGCCGAGTTTGACCTTCATGCTCAGCGTTCCCTGGGAGGATGTTTAAGGAGGAAGGAGAAACGTTCTTATAAAGTGAAATAACTGAAAATTGAGGGGCAAACTATTCTTTATAATAATTTATTTGTAAAAAAGGAGAAAAAAGACTATTATTGGGAACAAAGTTTGTATTACAAACGTCTAAGAGCAAAACACAATGTTGAAAGAACCAAAATGATTGATTTAAAGAACAAAAAAGTAAGAATTGCGATAGTAATTTTCAATGTAATAGCTTTAATTGCATTTATCGACCTATATATGACATTCGGCAACAAGCTTTTTAATCCATTAAAAGGAGAAGAAGCAGGACTACAACCTTATATCGGAGATAATTACAAAGAGGCAAATCGTCTCATAGTTCCTGATAATATTACGTTGTTATCAAAAGGGCCAAATGAGAGTATTCTATACGCACAGAGCAATGTTGTTTATAGAATTAATCAACCAGAAGAAGATGTTACAATTCAATTTGACCAGCCAATAACTGCAATATACACCAGCGGTGAGATGGTTTATATAGGAACAGGCAATCAACTGTTTTCAGCAACATACAAAAAAGAATCAGCGAAAACTCTAATAAAAGATTTTCAAAATGATATTGTCATTTCCTCAATTGCATCAACAAGCAATCTCATTTACGTCTCAGACATATATACAAAAACAGTCAAAGCTATTAATAAATCAGGCGAGACACAATTTGAGATAAAAGGTGACCCTGAGTTTCTGATTCCAGGAACACAATTCCCCATTGATCAATACGACAATCAACTATGGGTTACTGATACAGGACGCCACAATATACAGATTTTCAATACTAATGGAACCTATGTTTCAACATGGCAGCCATCCAAAGAATTCCCGGGATGCTGCAACCCAATTGACTTTTCAATACTAAAAGGTGGTAAATTGATTACACTACAAAAAGGTATCTCCGAGATTAATCTATTTTCTCCCTCCGGCGAATACTTAGAAGCTGTTGCTGCAACAAATGCATTCCAATCAGTATCATCAAGAAAAGAGATGGCTGTTTTCAGTGAAGATGCAATTGTGATTTTTGATTCAGATATTAATAGCTTAAGATTTTTTATTAAAAAACAGTAAAATGAATATGATAACAAGAAGACAATTTATAATTAAATTTTTAAGAATACTATCCGCACTTAGTTTACTGGGAGGCGGTCTGTTTCTAATAAACAGAAACGGCAAAAATTCAGTATGTAAAAGCAATCGGTGCACAGATTGTGGAGAGTCAAGCGCATGTGAGCTGCCTTTGGCAATGTCATGGCGAAACTCAAAGAAATAACAAACATGAAAGGTACGAGATGAAAGCAAAGATAATATTAACAGCACTTGCTATATTGGCTATCAACCAACTACAAGCCAGAGTGAAACTGACTGCTGTTCCTGAAAAAAATTCGACAACGATAAAGATGGCTAACAACCGAGAAACTCTTGTGACAGAGGTACAGACTCTTACCCTTCAACAGGGCATTAACAAAGTTGATTTTTCCTGGAATGGTGTAAGTATCATACCAACATCAATTCGTCTAAAACCGACAATTGGAACCAAAGTCAAGCTACTAAACGTGAGTTATCCACCAGCAGAAAATGCATTGGTTTGGGAAATATCTTCAAGTGAAGCTTTAGAAGAAAAGGTTAGCATCAGCTATTTACTCAATGGAATTGATAAACTAACAGACTATACACTAACAGTGAACAAAGAGGAGACCGAGGGAACTCTTCGTGAATATTTTGTTATCAGAAACTTCTCTGGTGAAAACTTTGAACAAAGCAATATACTCACACCAAACGAACAGACGATAAAAGACCAAAGCATCGATACTCTTGAAACGAAGAAGCTGCTGCTGGCAAAAAATTCTGGTGTGAAAATCAAAAAAGTTTGGACATTTGATTCTACAAAACTTCCATGGGATCCAAAGGATGTAGATGGAAACGTTAATATTCCAGTTACCTATGAGATTATAAATGCAGAATCAAATAAACTTGGGAAATATACTTTACCGGCAGGAAAAGTAAGAGTTTATCAAGAGGATGGTTCAGGCAGTACTATTTTTCTTGGGGAAGATAACATCAAAAACAGTCCTGTGAACGATGTTGCAAAAATTGAAATTGGAGCAAGTCGTGATATCGTAGTGACTCAAAAGAAAATGCAGAGCAAGATTGAACCAACTAAGCGAGATACAAACAATCATATGATTCTTCATAATTTAAACGAAATGGTTACTGTTAAGATTGAGAATTTCAAAGACACACCAGCTCAACTAACACTAATAGAAAATATACCAAATGAGTGGCGGCTGAACAGCTGCAACATGAAGTATGAGTTGGAAGATTATCAAACTCTTAAGTTTGTAATTGATTTACCTCCAAAAGCTAAAAAAGAGCTAAAGATGGACTACAGCATACTAAATATCAGATAGAATTGAAGGAGACATACAAATGAAATATTTAATAATTACAGCAATATCAATAGTTACAACAGTTGCATTTGCAAAAGTTGACTTGGTAACACTGCCAAACAGAGAATCAACACAGTTGACAATATATAACTCTGCTGATCTTACACTAGTTAGAGACAACAGAAATTTGACAATCAAGCAGGGAAAAAATGAACTACAGTTTTCATGGGTTAACACATTGATTGACCCAACAAGCATTGATTTATTGCCAAAAGCTAATGGTAAAGACATTGACGTCTTTGATTTGACATATCCTGCAAACACAAGGAATCTTGGATACTGGACAATCAACAGTCAGGTTCAGGGGAAAAATCCATTTGAAATTTCCTATCTGACAAGTGGTCTGTCCTGGAATGCATTTTATTTGGGAACACTGTCACCTGACGAACAATCCATGAATTTGGATGCATACGTAAAGGTTGCAAATAATAGTGGTGAAGATTATGACAACGCACAGGTTCGTCTAATCGTTGGCAAGGTTAATACTATTGATTCAATAGTTGCTCTTGCTAATCGACAGTTTCCATACGGATCACCTATTCAACGGCCTTACGAAATGTATGACATGGAAGAAGAAGCCAAAGACAAAATGCCTGCAAAACGCAATATGCGAATGGCATTTGCAGTAGCAGAGGCTGCTCCCATGGATCAATCAATTCGCAAAAAAGAGATTAAGAAAGAGGGCTTGAGCGAATATTTTCTCTATACAATTGAAGGAACAGAAAGCATACCAAACACATGGGCAAAAAGATTACCAAGCTTTGATGTACAAAACGTACCTGTAGATAATCTATATAAACATGATGAAAGGAAATTTGGTAGAGCTGTCAGCCGCTTCCTATACTTCAAGAATGACGAAGAACACAAGCTCGGCGAAACACCAATTCCTGGAGGAGAAATTCAGGTTTTTGGAAACACAAAGGACAACCAACTGACTTACGCAGGAAGATCAAACTTCAAATATATTCCTATCAAACAGGAAGTTGAACTTGCACTTGGACGTGTTGAAGATGTAACAGTGAAAGCAACCAAGATGAAAGAGACAAATCATGATTTCATGTTTGATCCTCGGAATAGTGGAAGAATAGTTGGATGGGACTTAACAGAAAACTGGGAAGTAGAAATTAAAAACATGCGTGAGATTCCAGTCAAACTTGAAATTACAAGAGATTTTTCAACACAGTATTGGTCTATTATCAACAAAGGACAATTTGGGAAATACATTAAAGATGACATGAATACTGTTAAATACAAGATAGATGTTCCTGCAAATAGTGAGATGAAATTTGAATATATACTGACAAAATACAATGGCAGAAGAGCTGTTGTAAAAAAATAATACTTTTTGTAAGAAAAACATTGCTTTATAGGGAGAGTTTTTATATATTACGCTCCGTTTTAATGCATATGGCGGGTATAGCTCAGTTGGTTAGAGCTCCTGATTGTGGTTCAGGTTGTCGCCGGTTCAAATCCGGTTACTCGCCCCATTTTCCTCTTTCAATTTCTCAATGTGTTTTTGATCTTCAGTCCAAGACGTTGATCTCAGGTAGGGATTCCTTTTCAATGCTCTAGCACATTATTTGAGGTTTTGACAATCATGGTTTCCACGGGGACAAGCCCCGAGGTGACCCCCAAGCCACTGGCAAATGCTGAGGGCTTTCCAATCATGGT
>JAQICX010000013.1 GCA_027858345.1 Kiritimatiellia bacterium
CGACGTTGGGCTTAAAAAAAAAATCAAGTAATAGCAGGCCTATTGCGTATTTTTTTGAAAGATTCAACGGAAGCCGCAGGACAAAGATTTACTGCGTTTCATTAGTGAAATGCTCTAGCTTTGCTTGCAAAGCACATATGTCCCATCCAGTCTCATCTGCCACATTTGGGCAATCTGACAGTTCCGACAGAGCATCTTCAAAAAAGAACAACGCCAAATGAACCCCACTTGACCTCACTTATAACCCTGTAGCCGAGGTGCTTCGGCTCGGGAGAACTTAATCTTTTAAAGTTCGTCAACATAAACACCAAAAGCCCACCTCTTGACCAAAAAAAAAGGTTAGAGTAAAAACTCTAACCTTTTTATCAAATCAATTTGAATTATGTTATTCTTTTTCTGGTAATGCCTTAGCATTAACATATTCAATCTTTGCTTTAGCTTTCAAACCATCAACATACTTTTTGAATTTTTCCATTGTGATTTGTTTTTTAGCCATTTTTTCAATCTCTTCCTTTGGAGGTAGACCTGCATCAAATGTTGCTGTTTTCTTAATGATATGATATCCAAATTGTGTTTCAACAATATCACTGATTTCACCATCTTTCAATTCAAAAGCAACTGTTTCAAATTCAGGAACCATTTGACCTTGTGAAAACTTACCTAAATCTCCACCAGCTCTTTTACCACTTGGGCAATCTGAATTTTCTTCAGCAAGTTTTGCAAAGTCAGCACCTTCGTCAATTTGCTTTTTAAGAGCTTCAATTTTAGCTTTCTTTTCAGCTTTAATTTCTGGTGTGTCATCTTTATTAACAGTAATCAAGATGTGAGAAGCTTGAACTGATTCCGGCAATGCCAGCTTATCTGTGTTTTCTTCAACGAAAGATGTGTATTGCTCTTCTGTCAAATCAAAATCATTTGTCATCATTGGTCCAACTAGTTCTTCAATAACCAATGAATCACCAATTTCTGCTCTCAATTTTTCTTCAGTCATACCGGCTTGAGCCATTGCAGCATCAAAATCTTGACCTTCAGGAACAGAAGCTTTGATTTCTTCAATAGTTGCTTCTACTTTTTCTGGTGCCACAGCAATACCTTCTGATTTTGCTTGTGCAAGAAGAAGTTTTTTAGCAATTGTTTGAGCTACATAGTTATCAAAAATATTTTGTTTCACTTCTGCAAATTTTGCAGGATCCATCTGCATCTTCATGTTTTGAAGTTGCGGTCCCATTGCTTTCAAAGCATCGTCAGACATAATATTTTCACCATCAATAACAGCCAAAACAACATTTTCTTCTGGTTCTGGCAATGCAGGCATCGGTATTGCGTCACTTGTAGCTGAACCGCCTGATTTTTCCTCAACTACCACCTTTTCATTAACTGGTTCTACTTTGTCTTTTTTTCCGCATCCAGCCATTACAATAGCTATAGATGTCAACATAAGGATTGAGTATTTCTTATCCATTATTTACTCCTAGTTTTTATTTGTTTATAAAGCACTTCTGTGCCAAATTTCATAATTTCGAGTATTAAACACTATTTATCCTAAAAAATCAACCATTTTCACCCAAAACCCTCAAAAAACCTACATTTAACGCAAGAGGCGAAGCTGCCGAGAGGCTTTTGCAACTAAAAATAAAATTGCAAGAGCAATGTAGCGACACGACAAAGGAAGTGAGGCTGGAGGTCACGACAGCAATGGAACGCAGTGTAATGGCCTACCGAAATGGCCTATAAGATGCGTGATATTGCATTATAAATTCATAAAATGCATAAAATTTTAACATTAAGTCATCTGCAAGCTTTTTAAGCAAAAACAGCCCCTAGTTTTGCTAGTCCCGCTCTGCGGGATTACAGATATATGTTAATTATATTTTATAAAGCATTCTCAATATGATTTTTATGAATTCAAGAGGATGCCCTATGTAACAGCTAAGAAAGTTATAAACTATAAAACCGTAATCGCCTTCTCCATTCTCATTCACTTATTCCATAGATCCCACAACAGATTATATTTCACGTGTCTTCAGTGCTGTCCCTGCTTAAAAAACTTTTTTATTTGTGTCTTTTGTACTACAACCCTTCATTTTCTTGCCGTGTCCGCCGTCTTGTCGAGCCGTAGTCTCGCAGAGCGAAGGATGACGCCCGACGCTATCCGCCTTCGTTCCTACGGCGCGACCGGCAGGTGTTGGGTGTCTGCCAATCAGCCTTTGTCCGCCAAAGCTCCTCCAGGGAACGCCGAGTATTACTCGCCTCTTCTGTAGCCGTGTCGCCTCGGCACGGACATAATCATAACATGAGCATAGCGAATTCCAGTATTTCACCATTCAACGTTTACCATTTGCAATTTTTAAAGAGATATTCAGTTTTCATATTTTTTCATACCCACGACCAGCGGAAGTGAGGTCCGACTTGCGGAATTGCGACAGCAGTGGAATCAAGTTTTCTGCATTTCATAAACGACATGCTCTAATATTAAGAGTTGTCAGACGCTCAATGTTCTTTGAAATTATTTTGGACAGTTGATGTTTTCTGCAAAAGTTCTCTCTGCGTTGAAATCTTTTTCTGTGACTTTTTCTCCATTATTATGAGTGATGTTTTCAAAGGTTACATCTCTAACCATATGGTCAGCATCAGCTCCTTCGATCGTCGTGTGAGTCATGGCCGATTCCACATGATAGCCATCCACTTTTACACCATCAATTCTACCATATTCATCATCTGTTGTGTAGCGCGAATTTCCTATCCACAATCTGAAATCACCATTCCTGACTCCTTCTAGATAGAAGTCTTTGTATGTCACGTTCTTGATTTGGCTGTGGTCAATTAGGCTAATACTTATGCTGAATTGAGTTTTTCTTTCATTATCGGCCGCGTGAACAACTTCAATATTTTCAAAGAGTACATCTTCGAGCAAATCAGCTTGAGAAGTGTGACCAATCTCAACAGCATTTCCAGGCATGTCATTCCATAAAACAAGGTTTCTGAAAACAAGATTTTTGCTTGTTAATCCAGCTGTTCTACGAGTCTTCACAGCGATGCAGTCATCTGCACATTTGAGGAAGCAATTTTCCACAAGCATGTTGTTGCATGAACGTGGTTGTATGCCATCGTTATTCACTTTCCATGTAATACATTTATGATTTCGGATTATTGTTCCTGTTGTTCCAAATGTGACGATATTCCAATGTGGGGCATCAAAAAGAGATGGTCCATCAATTAAATTGTTTTTGCCTCGACGGAAAAAAACAAAGCCGGCATCCCCGTCGTCACGCCATTCACGAGTCTTGCAATCAATGCCTGTTCCATCAATTACACCGCGACCAAGAATTGAAACATTATCAACTTCTTCACCCTTTATGTAGCTTCTCAGATGTGCTCCACCTTGAAGATAAATTGTGCTGTTGCTGCATAAGTCAATCATTTGTCCTTCAACATTATGTATGCCGGGTTCTAGAACTAATGTTTGACCAGGACTAAGTATAAAAGACTCTGGACTATGATTTCCTGGACTCAAATATATAACTTTGTCATCTGTCGGTTTTGGAGCATTCTTATCAATTTCGTCAATTAACAAATAAAGTGTTGCTGCTGGCCAAGTACGATCCTTATAGAGAGCTGGACTGTTGATCTCTAAAACTAGGTATCTTGGGCTTTCAACAGAAAACTTCATGGTTCTATTGTCAATCTCATAGCTGATAGGATTTTTCATAGATGGCCGTATGGCTGCCTGTTGAATTGGATCTGCAAACTTAACCTCAAAATCGAGAGGTGTGTCTGCCGACATTGTTGCCCAACCCTCATATCCACCATTTGCATGCGGAGTTGCATCCATGCTGGATGCAAACATCACTGGTATTGTTTGCCATTTTTTACTGTCAGATGCTTTTACACGAATTTCAATTCGAGACTGAATTAAATCGTATGGTGCTTCATAAATTTCTATGTTTTTCATTTTTTCCCTTATTTGCTTTATCTTAATTCGACGAACTCAGTGAGCTCTTTTTATTATTTTTCTTCCATTTTCCTCAATGGGACCTATGGGACTGATAGGACGGATGTGTTTTGCAAGCAAAGCCAGCCAACTCGCTAACTTGCGCATTCAAGCACTTGCGAACTTCTTATTAACTTCTCACTTCGCACTTCGCACTTAGCACATCTCACTTAGCACTTCTCACTTCTCACATCTCACTTAGCACTTCTGGCGCAGCCGGCTATCTTGTGCTTGGGTTTGTTCTTGCCAGTTTTCTTGAAACACCACCATCGATAATCAATGTTTGGCCAGTGATGAAACCAGCTTTATCGCTAGCAAGATATACAACAAATTCACCAACATCGTTTGTGTTGCCAATTCGTCCTATCGGTATATCCTTAGCAACTTGGTCTCGATTGAATTCAGCCGATTTGTTCATGCGTTCAACTTCAATATATCCCGGAGCAACATTGTTCACTCTGATTCCAAGTTCACCACATTCAAGGGCAAGCTGTCCCGTCATAGAGTGTATTGCACCTTTACTTGTGGCATACAACGTGCGACCTTTTACAGAAGTGTCTTGTTGTACCGATCCAATATTGATTATGCTTCCACCTGTTGAATTGTTTTTCATCAAATCTATTTCATTAAGGCAGCAGAAGAGAGTTCCCTTTATGTTTACATCACTAAGCTTATTAAACAACTCTTCGCTGATGGTTGTCACATCCATATAACCGGGATCCCATCCTGCATTGTTTATTGCTGTATCAAGGCTTTTCCAAGTCTCTTTGATTTTGGCGAACATTGCCTCAAGCTCGAAAAAGTTGCTAAGGTCTGCCTTAATTACAAGACACTTAACCCCTTCGTCCAAAATCTCTTTTTCCAGGCTTTTAGCTTCATCATCATCAGAGCGATAGTGTATGCACACATTGGCTCCAGCTTTTGCCAGAGACAATGCAATGCCACGTCCGATGCCTTTCCCGGCACCTGTAACCAGTGCATTTTTACCTTGCAGTTCTCGTTTCACAATTATGCCTCATATCCAAAATATTTGCTGATTTTCTCATAGTGCTGCTCAAATATTTTTTGAGTCAGATCATCACATATGTATCCAGGATGTCTACAGTAGTCTGAATTGATTAGTCCTCGTTTTTGAAGTATCTTCTTTTCGAAATGTATAATCATTTCAACATTCTGTCTTATGTGATTCAATATTCCATTGAGAGGCAAGTGCATCTCTTCAGCTTCTTCAATTTTATCTGCCTTGATGAGGTCATAGATTTTTCTGTAGACATCAAACATTGATGGACCCGGCATCACACCAACTGCACCACGCTGAAACCCTTCAACCATTTGGAAACCTGCATTGCCTATAAAAATTTCACCTTTCCCGCCAAGAAGAGTTCTCAGTTTAGAAATGTATGCACCAGGAGGCTTGCACTCAATTTTATAGTAGTTCAAGTTTTCATGTTTGTTGCCGATTTCAGCCAGTGTTTCTGGCGGAATTGCCACGCCTGTCTGTTCCGGCGCATATTGCAGCATAATTGGAATATCTACTGCATCACATAGGGCTTCAATATGTTTTGTGAGAGCTGCACCGCCAGGTTTAAGAAAGAATGGGGGAAGCACCATCATGCAGTCAGCACCTGATGCCTCAATTCGCTTTGCCCATTTAATTGCAACTTCAGTTGAGTGACGAGTGTTAGAAATCACAACAGGTGAGTTGTTTGCATGGCAAACCTCAACCGTAATATCAATCAGGTTCTCTTCCTCTTCACGGTCAAGCTTGTAAAATTCTCCTGCAATGCCAAAAAGAGCTAAAGAGTGTGCTCCACCTTTTAACATTGCATCGCAGCAACTGCGATAATCTTCATAATCAAATTCTCCTTTGTCATTGTAGACCGCCGGAGCAATAGGGCATATTCCTTCTATCTTCATCTTTTCCTCATCTGTTTTTTGTTGATCAGACTGATCGGACTGATCAGACTGATATGGCGACTTTGTCGCCCGATTTTCGTTTCTCGTTTAGCGTTTTGTCCCTAACTCTTAATTCATCATTCCTTATAGGTACGGGAAGTCGCAGCCTTCATCAGCCTGCATAACATTATCAATGTAATGTCTGACAAAACCACGTTCAAATTTTTCTTTCTCTTCGCTGACAAAGTTTTTAAGTCTGCATGCAATCTGCTCGTCAGAAAGCTCAACTTTAAGAATTCCCGCATCAACGTCGAGTACAATGATGTCGCCATCGAGAACAGCCCCCAGTGGACCGCCGGCATTTGCTTCAGGGCATACATGAAGAACAACTGTTCCAAATGCACCACCCGACATTCTGGCATCAGTAATTCTCACATAATCTTTGATACCCTTTTTGAAAAGCTTTGGTGGAATTGGCAGATAATTTCCAAATTCCGGCATTCCAGGTGCTCCTTTTGGGCCATATCCTCGAAGAATGATTGCTTTGTTTTCATCCATGTCTGAGTTTTCGTCCAAAAGATATTTTTCAGCCTCATCAAGAGTGTCGAAAACACGTGCTTCACCTCTGAATTTAAGCAAATCAGGACTAGCGGCAGAGCGTTTGATTACCGCACCTCGTGGTGCAAGATTACCAAATAGTGTAGCAATGCCACCACCTTCAGCAAGAGGTTTGTCCCATTCGGCTATAACTTCTCTATTAAATGAAGTTGGTGCATCTTTTAAGTTTTCTTTTATTGTTTTGCCTGTTACGGTTAAGACTGATGTATCAAGAAGATGTTCAAGCTCTTTCATTAGAGCAGGCACACCACCAGCCTGATGAAATTCAACACCTACTGTGCCCTTTCCAGATGGTTTAACATTTACCAGCAGCCTTGTCTTTTCACTGATTCTTTGAAATTCAGAAAGCTCAAGTTTTATACCGGCACGTCTGGCAATTGCAGTTAGATGTATAATCAAGTTTGTTGAACCACCAGATGCCATCAGTACAGTAATTGCATTTCTGAATGAGGCTTCACATATTATGTCTGAAACTTTAATGTTGTTTTCGATAAGCTTGACTGTTTGACGTCCAGTCATCTCTGCCATTCTTGCTTTTTCAGAAGATACCGCCGGCGATGTTGCACTGCCAGGAAGACTCAAGCCTAATGCTTCTGTTGTGCATTGCATACTATTGGCTGTTCCCATAATAGGGCAGGCTCCAACACTTCCGTACAAACAGCCTTCAACATTTTTAAGATGCGGCTTGTCAATCTCTCCTGCCTGATACTTTGTCCAAATTTTGAAACTATCTGTTCCACATGCCAGCGATTCCCCTTCAAAGTTTCCCGGCATCATTGGTCCCCCGGGCAGAAATATCATTGGTTTATCTGCCGAGACCGCTGCCATTAGCTGAGCAGGAACATTCTTGTCGCATGAACCTATGAGAACAACTCCATCAAATGGATGTCGTGCAATTAACTCTTCGGTTGTCATGGCAAGTTGATTCCTATAAATCATGCTGGATATATCAAAAAACACTTCACAAATTGACATTGTGTTGATTTCCAGCGGAAACCCTCCTGCAGCCCATACGCCTCGTTTAACTGCTTCCGCCAGCTGTTTGAAGTTGTAATGTCCAGGGTTTGTCTCCGCCCATGTGTTGATGATGCCGACAATTGGTTTTTCTAAGTCTTCTGTTGTATAGCCCATTGCTTTAACTAGTGCCCTGCGTAACAAAACTTGTCTCGTATCGGCTTGTAGCCATGTTTTTGAATCTGAATTCTTTTTCATTTTATCGACTCTTCTTTCCGGTTGTAATTATCTTTGTTCTTAAATTTTTCTTTTGAAAGGCATATTTTGGATTTTCAATTTGTCTAATCAACATTTCAGCTGCATATTTCCCCATTTTAGTCATTGGTGGTTCAACTGTAAGTATTTCAGCAGGTATAAATTTACTCAGTGGTTTGTTGTCAAATCCAGAGAATCTAATTGTATTAAGGTCAACGTTTCTGTTGATAAGTTCTTCGATGAGGTGTGCTGCACAATCATCGTTAATACAGCAAACAGCATCTGGAGCGTTTGTTGATGTGAATATTTTAAGGAACTCATTGAGTTCTGTTGTTGAATTGTTTATGCAGATCAGTTCCTTTTTTGGTTTTAGTCTGCATCTTGTCATCCCTTTTATATATCCTTCTGTTCTTTCTGCAGAGGCAATAGGGTGGGCATTTTTGTCGCCATAAAGAGCAATTTTTCTGCATCCATGATCATAGAAGGTCTGAATGATTTTAGGAATGTCACCATTGTTATCAAATCTTACAAGGTTGTTTTGTGTTTTTTCAGGAAGTCTCATCAGATATACTGTTGGAATGTTTTCTTCTAAAAGGGTTTGAAATCCTTTTAGGTTACAGTTATAAGTGTCAGCATATATAACCACTCCTGATGGTTTCCGCTCTATCAAACTTGAGACAATCAGTTCCTGCTCTGTTTTGCTTCCCCTCAAAGGAACAACAGATGTGAAATAGTTTCTTTTTGTGGAATAGGCACACAGAGAATTTGCTGTTTCGGCAAAAAAAAGTAGATCATGGCACAGAAAAACTATTTCTCTTTTAATGTTTCTCTGTCTTGCTATTACGGTGGTACCAATTCCATTCTCTTTTTTTAGATAGCCATTTTCAACCATCTCACTCAGAGCTTTGCGAAGAGTTGGTTTGCTTACCTCAAGCTCTTCAGAAAGAGATTGTTCAGATGGTAAAAGTGAACCTATTGATAGTTTGCAAATTTTCTTTTCAAGTTTTGAAACTAATTCTAAATATTTAATTTTTCTTGCCATATAATATTCCTTGTATTGTCGTGAAGCATATTAAATAGTTTTGAATCTGTCAAATTAAAATGTATTTTTTTGAGAATTAATTTAAAGGTCTGGTTTTTCTTATCCTCAATTTTTCGGTTGAATGCCCTTTTCAGCGGGGTCACCAGTCTTCGCTTGTGGCAAGCTACGCCTGACACAGCGGACCCCGCCCCTTCCTCCTTCGCTGTTCCAGACTACGGCGTGACAAGAAAGTTGCGGATGCTGAAATCAAATCTAAAAGGTTGATTCGCAGGTGTTTTGTAGGGTCGGGGTGCTCCACCCCGCCTTTTAAATATTTTTTCAGATTTACCACCCAATGGGTGATAAAACAATATGTTTTCTGCTAATTTCATTGGATCAAACACAGTTTTTTATCTCCAACCGAAAACTAAGATTTTTTATTAATGCATTTTTAGTTGATACACTTTATGAGAACGAGGATTACTGTATGTCATTCACTGCGTTTCCCGCAAATTGGGACTAACAGAGTTAGCACCCTATTGTTTCTTTTTTCCGTGGTTTCGGTACTACAACCCCTCATGTTGCCATTTCGGTAGACCATTACACTGCGTTCCATTGCTGTCGTGACCTCCAGCCTCACTTCGTGGCTTACCGTGTCCGCCGTCTTGTCGAGCCGTAGTCTCGCAGAGCGAAGGATGAAGCCTGAAAGGCGAAAGAGGATTGTTTGATCGTTTATTTTCTAGATAATTTCTAACATTTTTATTATAAACAACTTCCAACACAACTTCATACTTGTCAACTTTTTGTTTTACCACCTGATAACATATAGAGGTTTACAAATAATAAGGTCGAGTATAAAATACCCAATATATGTTAACAGGCGGCTTGACCGCCCTAAGCCCTTGGCGGTTAACATTCATAGATTGCATAGCAACACAATCGTTCTCAATTCACCATTTACAATTCACAATTATATTTCAGCTTGCGCAGCATAGCACAATTAAAGATAACTTTTTCATAATATGGAAGTTGCTCTTAAAAAACATTTAAGTTTTCTCTTTATCATGTTACGTAAAAACACGCTTTGCGCATTGCTCCTTGGGAAGCCATTTAGGTTTTTATGAAATAAAAAACCCAAACTGCCTTGTCAGATTAGTCCATATTTTGCTTTAAAAGCAGTAAGATAGTACAGGTGTACATCTTATTCTGCTTGCGAAGCCAAAGGTTGTTTTGCAACGTATTTAAAAAAGAGTGTTGTAAAAGCTATCAGAAATAAAAGATCATAGAATCCTCCTACCCACGGCAGTGCCCTTTCTAACCCTCTAACATTCTAACCGTCTAACTGAATAACCAAATGGCTTTCCAAAGTTTGAAACTAAAAAACAAATCAAACGAAAAATCAAGGGCGAACGAAGTGAGCCTAATTATCACATTGACCTTGTTGTAAAATAATAATATCATACTGAAATGAACAATGTAAAAAAACAACTTCTTGATGCAGTACAACCTCAGACAAGTCATTTCTTTGAAGGCACAACCGAAGAGCACCTTGACATTTCTGCCGTTCCCCTATCACTGCTGAGCATAAACTTAGCTGACCATCTTGATAGAATTGTCATATACATTACTCAAAACCAGAAAGAGTTGGAATCTGCATACCGAATAATTAGTTCATTTATGCCCAAGACCTACCAGAAAGCAATCTATTATCCGGCACTTGAAGCCTTTATTGATGACTCTGAAAAATCAAATCCGGAAATAACTGGTGCAAGACTGCACGCTCTGCACTCTTTATTAAAGAGCGAGGACAACCTTATAGTCGTCACATCCATTCAGGCTCTAATGCAAAAGATACCAAGCCCAAGCAAGCTGACCGAAGGAAATGTTGATATATCGATTGGAACAGAAATTAATCTTGATGAGATTCGCGCAAAACTTGTGCATTCAGGCTATGAACTAACTTCTGAGGTTTACGAAAAAGGAAATTTTTCTGTTCGAGGTGGAATCCTTGACGTTTGGCCTCCAGCAGAAAAATGGCCAATCCGAATTGAACTATTTGGTGATGAGATTGAATCAATTCGAAGCTTTGATGCAGCATCGCAACGCTCGCTGTCAAGCAGAAGTAAATGCTCAATCACTCCAGTTCAACCACTACAGACGGCAACAAACAAAAGAGATTTTGTTATTCATGAATATTGCAGCAAGCCAATTCTATACGTTTTTGATGACTACGATGAAATTGTCTATCATGGACAAAAATATTATGATGATATAATTGAATCGTATGAACCAAGCCACCTATGCAAACCAACAGCCCTGATTGATGAACTTGAACAATCTAAAAATAGTTTTAAGATTATCACACAAAGCCTTGATACTGGTGAAAAAAAGTTTAAAAAGCTTGAAGTTGAATCATTCAACTCTCAATTCAAAATTCCTTCCAAACTTTATACAACTGATGCAATGGAAGAGAGACGAGAACTCATATTCTCTAAACTTGAAAAATCGCATAAAGATGGTTGGAAAATCTTCTTTCACCTAAACACAGATGGCAGCAGAAAACATCTGGAGAAGACGGTTAGTGAAGATTTGCTCAAACACTATAAAATATCAACTGGCTACATCCCGGAAGGCTGTATCTTTCCAAATGAGAAGGTTATTCTTGTCTCGGAAAAAGAGCTATATGGGCAAGCAAAGATTATTGGCAGTCACATGGAAATGGCAACTCCATCAAGCAGAGCCAAAACAACTGGCGATAGAATTTCAACAATTGACGATCTTGTGCCAGGCGATTTTGTTATTCATCTTGATCATGGACTTGGCAAGTATCAAGGACTAAATATCATCACCAACAACGATGTTGAGCAGGAAGTTATAACCATTGAATATGCAGAAGAAAACAAACTGCATGTGCCGGTAACTCACGCCCACCTGCTCAGCAAATACGTTGGCGTTGGCGGAACAGTGAAGCGACTAAACAAACTTGGTTCATCACGTTGGATAAAAGACAAGCACAGTGCTGCAAAAGCAATCATTGACCTTGCATCAGAACTATTGGAAACGCAAGCCAAACGTAAAACACTCAAAGGTACAGCATTCCCTGAAGATGACGAATGGATGCATGAATTTGAAGCATCATTTCCATACACCGAAACTCAAGATCAAGTCACGGTTATTAAACAAGTCAAAGAAGACCTGCAGTCTCAAACACCAATGGATAGGTTAATCTGTGGTGATGCAGGCTATGGAAAAACAGAAATTGCAATAAGGGCTGCATTCAAAGTGGCAATGGCTGAAAAACAGGTTGCAATCATTGTGCCTACAACAGTTTTGGCTCAACAACACTATGAAAACTTTTTTGATAGAATGCGCTCATATCCGCTACGGGTTGAAATGCTTAGTCGATTCTGCACGCAAAAACAAAAACAAGACATTCTTGAGGGCATGAAACAGGGATCAGTTGATATCGTTGTAGGAACTCATAGTCTACTTCAAAAAGATGTTGTATTCAAAAATCTTGGAATTGTAATAATCGATGAAGAACAACGTTTTGGTGTAACACACAAAGAAAAACTAAAACAACTCAGGAATATGGTTGATATACTGACAATGTCGGCAACTCCAATTCCTAGAACACTCTATATGAGTCTGACCGGTGTAAGGAATATGAGCCTAATCCAAACACCACCAACCGAGCGTGTGGCAATTGAGACAACTGTCTGCAAGTTCAACGACTCCGTCATTCGCAAAGCAATTAAACGAGAATTGAATCGCGGCGGGCAAATATTCTTTCTGCACAACCGAGTTCTTACCATAGAACTAATTGCTGAACGACTCAAACGCATGGTTCCTGAAGCAAGAATTGTTTTTGGACATGGGCAGATGCCAAGTCGAGAACTTGAAACCATCATGCACACATTCATCGCAGGCAGGGCAGATATTCTTGTCTCAACAACAATTATCGAAAATGGTGTCGACATTCCAAATGCAAATACTATCTTTATTGACCGAGCAGACCGATTTGGTATTTCTGATCTTTATCAGCTACGAGGAAGAGTTGGACGTTCAAACCATAAAGGCTATGCATATTTCTTAATTCCATCACATGGACACCTTGACTCCATTGCAAGAAAACGAATTAATGCAGTTAAAGAGCACTCACACCTTAGTGCCGGCTTCCAGCTAGCCCTCAAAGATTTGGAAATTCGTGGTGCAGGCAACATACTTGGAGCACAGCAAAGTGGTCATATCACATCAATTGGATTTGCTCTATACTGCCAACTCCTAAAAAGAACAATAGCCACAATGAATGGCGAAAAAGTACCCGATATTGTCGCAACAGAAATTAACATTGATTTTCTTAAAAAAGGTGATTTCAAAGATGATTTTGACGGAATATCATCCCTTCATATTCCTTCAACATACATTGAAAATGAAGCACTGAGAATTCGAGCATATAGAGAAATTGCAGAAGCAACACACAATCAACATATAAAAGATATTGAGCAAAGTCTGAAAGATCGTTTTGGTACACCTCCACAACAGGTGCAGGCGCTTATAAAGATTGCAGAAATTCGTATCGAGGCAACAATTCGCGATATCACAGAGGTGAAAGTGCAATATAGCAAACTAATGCTATCAAGAGGAAAAGCAACACTTAAAGGACAGGATGGATACCCAACCATCCCAAATGGAAAACTGCTCAAAAGGCTGGATTATATCAACAACATGATTAAGACAATAAAGCTGGCGTAGCCGCCAGATGTGATAAGTGGGAAGTAGGAAGTGAGAAGCGATAAGAATTATGACCGCCAAATTTGTAGGGGCAGGCTTCATGTCTGCCCAAGAAACAACAGGAAAAAAATGAAATTTAAAGATATACCAGTGGTAGACAAAGAACTTGAAAAACTTTATAACAAAAACAAGGCTCCAATTGTAGACCTTGTGACAAACCAAACAAACGATCCATTCAAGATTCTTGTTGCAACAATACTAAGTGCAAGAACCAAAGATCAGACAACCGCATTTGTAGTCTCTAAACTGTTCAAAAAGGTCAATAAATATGAAGATTTCAGGAAACTTACAGTGGAAGAAATAGAAGAATTGATTTTCCCAGCAGGATTCTACCACACAAAAGCAAAACATCTCAAAAAACTTCCAGATGCTCTCGATGAAATATTTGATGGCAGAATTCCAGATACAGTTGAAGAGCTCTGTGAGCTCCCCGGTGTAGGACGCAAAACAGCAAACCTGGTAGTAACATTAGGATTCAAAAAACCTGCAATCTGTGTGGATGTGCATGTACACAGAATCTGCAACCGACTGGGACTAATGAAAACAAAAAATCCATTAGAAACTGAAATGATGCTGCGCAAAAAGTTGCCAATTGAATATTGGGAAGTCTGGAACAGTCACCTGGTGTCCTTCGGACAAACCCTATGCAAGCCAATCAACCCAATGTGCAACACCTGCCCTATCCACGCATACTGCAACCGCGTCAACGTCAAAACCAGGCTGAGCCTGGACCCAAGTAAAGAAAAATTTTAACCACGGAAAACACCTAAAGCACAGAAATGTTTTATCCGCAGATTAAAAGAATTAAAAAAAAGTATAAGCCACGGATTTTCACGGATAAAGACAAAAGATTTCTTACCACGAAAGGCACGAAAAGACACGAAATATCGAGCTATACTCTTATAAAATGCATCGCCATTGAAACTTTTGTTCTATTGCTTTTTCTACAAAAGCAATAGTGCCAAAAGTTTATGGAACAATGCATGTTAGCAATCTGTTTGTTTCAAATTATTGGTTGTGCATATATTGCTCTTAATTCCTTGCCTCGCAGCGCAACTTAGACCTTATCACGTAGCACTTAATACTTACTTATGATGCAACATATCAGAACTCCGATTAAAGGTGGGTTTTTGTTTGCATTTTGTTCTTATAAGCTTTAGAATCTATGGAGTTTTAGGAAGAATTGCATAGTCCTTATTTTAATTATGGCGAATTAGCCATAATTACAAGTCAGGCTGGCTTAAACAGTTATAAAATGAGTGGGAAAAGGTAAAGTTAGAAGTAAAAAAGAAATAGCAGAAACTCTATTGACGTTCTAGGATTATGGGAGGAATTAAAAAATCCAAGTTTTAAACAGGTCGAATTCGACCCTTTTATCATGAACACTTTCTCTTTGCTAATCCTTTTAATCTGCGTCATCTGCCTGTCGAGCCGTAGTCTCGCAGAGCGAAGGCTGGCGGATAACTTCTTTTAGGGCTAATCTTTTGTCTTTGTAAATTATTCAGGTAAAATATGGGTATATTATGGATAAATACATAAACAAATTAAACCTTGTTTTTCAGACAAACCAGAAGATCGGTTTCCCATGATTAAGAACTTAAAAGCTCAATATAAAAAACAAATATCCAGTAAATAGGACTTACTGTTTTATGTGGGATAGGACGCTTCGCTACTATAGTGAACGCCAGTCTTAAGAAATTAGTGTCAATTAGTGTAATTCGTTGACCAAAAAATCACCTATTATTTTGTCATTTCTACCGACAAATCAAGAAGTAGCATACTAAAAGATAATAAACCTTGCAATGAATACAGTTTTGATGTACGATACATACATTAAACATATACATCACAGAAGATATTAGGAGAATAAATATGGTAAGAACTCAAATATATTTAACAGAGCATGAAAAGAAAGCATTATCAACGCTTGCTTCAAGTTCTGGCAAGAAACAAAGTGAATTAATCAGAGAAGCAATTGATAATTTTATTGTTAAATTCAGCGTAAAAAAAAGAGAAGATATCTTTGATAAACTATCCGGTATATGGTCTGATAGAGACGATTCTCTAACAGCAGAATCTCTTAGAGCTGACTGGGACAGGAAGTGGTAAAATGACAAAGTATTTGGTAGATACAGATGTTTTAATTGACTTTTTACGAGGAAACGATAAAGCCTGTAAATTCATAAAAACAAACTTTGAGTCAATAGTCCTTTCTACAATAACTGTGGCAGAACTATACTCTGGTGTTCTAGAAGGTAATGAAAGAAAATACTTGGATGAATTCATTGACTTAGTTACAGTAATTCCTGTAACAGAAAAAATTGCCATACAAGGTGGGCTTTTTAAGCGAGACTACATTAAATCACATGGAACAGGATTCGCAGACGCTATCATTGCTGCTACTACCACAGTCCTCGGGCTAACCCTTTGTTCCCTTAACAGGAAACATTTTCCTATGATTGATAACTTAAAAGTCCCATATCAAAAATAGACATCCAGTAAATACAGTAAAGATATAATTGAAATATTCAGGTCTAAAAAATTTCAGGAAGTCTTCCTGCCAACAAACTAAAACTTGTTCTGGCTTGGATGGAAATCCACAAAGACGAACTGTTGGCTGACTGGGAATTGGCAGCAAACGGCGAACAACCATATAAAATAGAACCATTGAGATAAACTAATGAATCCACGAATAAAAAAAGTTTTTCCAAACGGAAATTATACACTTGAACTCATTTTCACAAATGGTGAGAAACGTACCTATGACTGCTCACCGCTACTTGACTTCGGAGTTTTCAAAGAGTTGCGAGACAAAAGTTACTTTAAACAAGCCAAAGTGGAATATGGAACAGTTACTTGGCCACATGAACAAGATATATGTCCTGACACTTTATATGAAGAATCAGTAAAAACAAAGTCTTAAAAAATTAGTTTCAATTCGTGAACCAGATTGCTGAGGCTGGAGCTAGCGACAGCAACGAGCGTAGCGAGTGGCCTATTAGTTGACCAAAAAAATCAGCTATTATTTTGTCATTTATGCTGATTCTTCGGCAGATGACAATATCCAACTTATTGGTAGAGTTAAAGTCTTGCCAGTAATGTTTGCTCCAATGCCAGCAATTGAGGATAATAATAATCATAGACACCATTAACTATTTCCTTAACAACCTCTTCGTTATTTTTTAAAAAATAATACAACCGAAAAATCAAAGGCAACCTGAGTTTTTCGGTTGAGAGGTCAAACATGCGTTTGAGCCAACAAAATCAAGCATTAAAATTTCAACTTTTACTTTTTTTTGGTGATAAAGTGAAAAATATTATTTTATGGCAATGAGGAATAGGCCATTCACTACGTTCATTGCTTCACCCTATTGTTTCTTTTTAGTGGTTAAAGCCTCTCTCGCAAGCTCGAGGGCCGCTCCCATTTTTCCAATACAACGGTTGTTTGCATGCTGGGAGCGACAACGTCCTCGTTGTCATAACTACGTCCAACCGAAAAATTAAGGGAGTTTTGATTTATAAACTTTAAATACTTGATATATCTATTATATATTGTTAGAATATATAGATTATAAAGTGAATTTATAAGATGGGTCTCCTGTATTAGTACAAATATAATGTTAATTTTGAGGTGTAATTATGACAACGTTTATTAAGTCATCAGACGACTTGGCAATTATTACCAAGCAAGATAAAGTATCTTATGCCTGTTTGTTAGGTAGGATATATAAATTGGCATCAGAATATGGTTCTGAGCAAGGTGATAGAGTAGTTATTTTTTCTGAAAATAGAATTGAGTGGATTTATGCACTATTTTCTACTTGGATCCGAAAAGGAATTACTGTTCCTATTGATGCATCATCTTCCGCACATGATGTTGCGTATATCCTAAATGATTGTAACCCTAAGCATATTTTTTGTTCTAAAGAGAAGTTGCCTGTTATGGAAGCGGCGTTGACAGAAATTGATTATAGACCAGAGATTATGCTTCTTGATGACCTGAAGTTTAATGCAGATCTATCAATTGATAAAGACTTAGTTGTAGATGATTTGGAGCAGACCTCTGTAATAATTTATACATCAGGAACAACAGGTAGTCCTAAAGGTGTTATGCTTTCATATATGAACCTGTATGTGAACTTAATTGGTGTTTCTGAAGATGTAAAGATATTTACCAAAGATGAGACAACCATGATTCTTCTGCCTCTGCACCACATATTGCCTCTGCTGGGAACTATTATTGCACCACTTTTCTCTGGGGGAAAAATTGCAATGTCGCCATCTCTTGCTTCTGAAGATATTCTAAATACTCTCCAAGATAACAAAGTTACAATTTTCATTGGCGTGCCAAAGTTATATAGCGAGTTACGCAAAGCAATTATGCGTAAAATACGTGCTAAGAAGGCAACATCAATTGTTTTTAATATTATGGCAAAGATTCAGAATCCAAAACTTTCAAAGAAGGTTTTCAAGGCTGTTCATGAAAAATTTGGTGGAGCTATGAAATATATGGTTTCAGGTGGTGCACCACTTGACAAAGAAGTTGCTTCTGATTACAAAACCTTGGGCTTTGAAATGCTTGAGGGCTATGGTATGACTGAAACAGCACCGATGATCACTTTCACAAGGCCGGGGCACTGGATTATTGGCTCTGCAGGACAAAGCCTTTCTGCCAATAAGATTGAGTTTAGGGATGGAGAAATTGTTGTCCAAGGTGACAATGTGATGCAAGGTTACTATAATCGGGAGCAGGAGACTGCCGATGTAATAAAGGATGGTTGGTTGCATACCGGCGATCTGGGTCGAATAGATGACGAAGGATTCCTATATGTTACCGGCAGAAAGAAAGAGATAATTGTTCTGTCCAATGGTAAGAATATTAATCCATATGAAATTGAAAGTGAATTATTAAAACTTTCAGATGATATCAAAGAGGTTGGTGTCTTTCTTGGCGATGATAATCTTCATGGAATCTTTGTGCCAAATGATGACTGTGATGACTTGGCTGCATTTGAATTAAAGGTAAGAAAAGAGATCTTAACCGCCTACAACAAGGATGTTACACCATACAAGAAGGTTGTTAAGTTTACTGCAACAAAAACAGCTTTGCCTCGTACTCAAATGGGGAAAGTTCAGCGATTTAAATTGAGTGATCTGATTGAGAAACCTATTGTTAAAGAGAACACTGAAGTCGTTGACGATTCAGAAGTTTTCACTGCTATTGCTGAGTATATTAAAACAGAGAAGAAGATATCAATTCATCCGCTCGACCATCTTGAGTATGACATGAGTTTTGACTCTTTAGAAATCTTAAGTTTCTTGTTTTTTATCGAGACAAGTTTTGGTGTAAAAATGGATGTTCAAGAAGTTTTTGCATTTGAAAATGTTGGGGCATTATGTGATGAAATTGAGAAAACTAAAACTAAATCAGTTATAGAAGATATACAATGGGGAACTATCTTAAAGGAAAAAGTATCTTTTGAGCTGCCAAAGAGTTCATTTTTTGGTGTTGCAGTTGTCAAAGTCTTTAAGGTATTGTCAAAAGTATACTTTAGGTTAAAAGGCGATGGTGTTGCTAACATTCCTGAAGGTCCATGCATTATTGCTCCCAATCATCAGAGTTTTCTTGATGGACTTTTTGTTGCCTCATTCCTTAAAAAGAACGTCTTTAAAACTACATATTTTTATGCGAAAGAAAAACATGTCAGAAAGCCTTTAGTTAAATTTATGGCTGCTCACAACAATGTTATTGTTGTGAATGTAAATAAAGATTTAAAGCAATCAATTCAAAAACTTGCTGCGGCTCTAAAAAACAATAAAAATATTATTATCTTCCCAGAGGGCACAAGAAGTATGAGTGGTCAACTTGGTGAGTTTAAGAAGACTTTTGCAATTCTAAGTAGAGAATTAAATGTACCGGTTGTCCCTGTGACAATCAAGGGTGCATATGAGGCCTTGCCGTCAAAAGCACCATTTCCAGTGCCATTCAAAAAAGTACAGGTTGAATTCCATAAAGCAGTTATGCCAAATGACCTATCTTATGATGGCATTGTCGAAATGGTTCGCCAAAAAATCGGCCTCGCCCTTTAGTGTAAATTTGCTGTTTGATAATGGCAGGGCGAATAAAGGGAATAGGGTATCTGGTTAGTAATATGAAAAATGATACTTCTAGAAATTTATATGTTGAATATGGCGGTACGTCTGAAACTGGTTTGATTATTACTATTGCTTTTGAAATTCTAGTATTAAGATGGGAGCAGATCTTGGATGGATGTTGCCTGCCAAATAAAAGAGGTATAGCACTGCCAAATTAAAGATGTACGGAAAAGGGCGGATTTCCACATTGTGATCGTATTTTTATTAGCAAGGGTATCGTAGAAAAGAAAGTGAAAATTGAAAAAGGTGGAAAAGCTTCCGCAGGTCTGTAAAAAAAAAGTGGTTGAAAACTGCCAAGGATATCATATTGAGGTGTTTCTGATACGATAAGGTTGATTTAAAAAGTTAAAACTTAAAAGGGAAAACGGAAAAATACAGGTAGAGCGAAGCTCGTTCTTCCATGATTCTGGATAAAAATTGCAGTCTGGTCGTAAAATTTGAGGCTTGTTATGATGGGTGCGGCATTTTATGGATTTAAAGAGGCGGGGCATTTCTGCACCCGCCTTGATTTTTGCGACGATATTTCTGTCACCTTCCTTTGTCGCGCCGTAAGGAACGGAGGCGGATTCGGCTATTCCCAGACGGGGTGCCTGCCTGTGCGATGCTCGCCTGTCTGCGTGAGTACACGAACAGGCAGGCACGCAGACAGGCCCGTTTCAGCTTCACCGAAAAATCATATTGCTTGTACGTCTTTTTCACACCTCCAGTGTGGCTGCATCAGGACACGGTTGACTTGGTCGAGATCGACTGTTTGCGTGCGGTCTCGTACGGCTTCAATGAGAGCCGATACACACAGACTCCTGGTTCTCTTCTGATTTCCTTTATATCTTTTTAATAAATATATAAATAAAGACAGGCATCTCTAAGGATTTTGACACCAAATCGCTACATTTCTGCTTTCTATCGGGGTATTAATGCTTGGTCTGTGTGTTATGTGTAAGTTAATAGGGATGTATTGGTTTGATACGTCTTATGGGGGAGGAAGAAAGGGTGAAGTTTGAAGTTTGTCTTGTTCTGATATAATTTTACACTTTTTTAATGGAGTCGTACGCAATATATGATAATAAAATTGATGATTTGTTTTTTGTACTTTGTTTTTGGTTTTTGTGGCTGGAAGGTAAGAGAAAAATATCCATTAGCTGGTAAAATTATACTTTTGTTTGTTTTGCTTCTTGGGACATTTTTTCTTTATTGTTGATCCAGCTCAAGGAGTTGCCAGTTATAGAGATATCGAATGGTTCAAAGAAAACTGGAATGGTCTGGGGATTCAAAATATACATCCCTAGTTTTTCGGTTGAAAGGAAAAACATGCGTTTGAGTAAACGCCTTGGCGAGGCTGGAGCCTGCGACAGCAACGAAACGAAGTGGCCTATAAAATCAAGGAATGAATCTTAAATTTCCTTGTTTTTTGGTGACAAAAATGAAAAATAATTTATTATGACGATGAGGACATATTAGCTCCTCCCCGGCTATACACGCCTTGCGGGATAGTCCCGCTCTGCGGGAGGAGGTGTTCGAGGAACGAGAACGGAGGGGGGGCTCCCATTCCTACAAGACAATATTAATTTGCAAGTTTGGGAGTCCCGCCTTGCGGGATCCTCGTTCTCATAAAGTGTCTCAACCGAAAAATTGAGGATATACATATTAATTCAGAGAATTAAATTGAATGTCATTAATAATTTTGTTAGTATCACAAAATAATTATAAAGAATAAAATTATTCAAACAATATAAAGAATTTACAGGAGAATAATCATGGCAAAAGTTGCAAAATCGGCCGTTAAAGAGAGTGATGGCTTAGATAATATTATTGATCAAATTAAGAAGGCTTTTGGTGAAGGCGCTATAATGAAGTTTGGTGAGCACACCATAAAGAAAATGCCAGCTATTTCTACTGGTGCTTTTTCATTAGATGTTGCTCTTGGAATTGGCGGACTTCCTAAGGGAAGAATTGTTGAAATTTATGGTCCGGAATCATCAGGTAAAACAACATTGACACTTCATGTTCTTGCTAATGCTCAAAAAGCAGGAGGCATTGTTGCTTTTATTGATGCGGAACATGCTCTTGATCCAGGTTATGCAGAAAAAATTGGTGTTAATGTCGGGGATGTTCTTATCTCTCAGCCGGCATCAGGTGAAGAAGCTTTGACTATTGCAGAAATGCTTATTAGAAGTAATGCAGTTGACGTTGTTGTTATTGACTCGGTTGCGGCTCTTACACCAAAGGCAGAACTTGAAGGTGATATTGGTGACTCTCACGTTGGACTGCAGGCAAGGTTGATGTCTCAGGCAATGCGTAAGTTAACGGCTGCTATTTCTGGAACAAGCACTTTGTGTATCTTTACAAACCAAATAAGAGAGAAAATTGGGGTTATGTTTGGTAGTCCTGAAACTACTCCTGGTGGTAGAGCTCTAAAATTTTATTGTTCAGTAAGACTTAACATCAGAAGAATTGGTCAGATTAAAGATAGTGCGGGAGCAGTGATTGGAAATCAGACTAGAGTTAAGGTTGCCAAAAATAAGGTTGCACCTCCTTTTACAGAAGCTGAATTTGATATTTTTTATGCTCAGGGAATCTCTTGGGAAGGGTCTGTTCTTGACTCTGCAATTCAACATGGATTGATCACAAAACGTGGTTCATGGTTATCTTATGGAACAGAACAGCTGGGGCAAGGTAAGGATGCTGCAAGAAAACGTCTTGAGACTGATCCTGAATTTTGTGAGAATCTGATTAAAGAAATTTACGAGAAAATTGGTGTTGAATAAAAAAAATATGTTTTTTTAATCAATGGTATTGACTTTTTTCTGAAAAACGGTATGATACCCGAACTTTTTTATTAAAGAAACGCACGCTGCTCGGGTGATGGAATTGGCAGACATTACGGACTTAAAATCCGTTGGGTAATACCCGTGCGGGTCCGAGTCCCGCCCCGAGCACCATTTTTATAAACGAATCATTTATGATTCGTTTTTTTTTGCCCTTTTGAAAATAAAATCATTATTAACGCAAGTGACCCAACCGGTTTAGGACGGACACTCGTGGCGGAGCCTAAGAGGGGCTGGAGCCTGCGATCCCGTATGGCGGGAAAGTTGCAACCCAACAACCACAGCGGGCGGAAGCCAGCAGATTAAAGTTAAGATTAAGGTTAAGATAAAGAGCTGACTGTCGTCAGCGGAATTAAGGAATGGCAGAGCCATTGGTTGTTTTTTAGGGCGGGCGTTGCCGCCAATCATGGTTCCACGGGGGCAAGCCCCGAGGTGACCTAAAAGATAGAACGTCGACTGTGTCACATCTTATTCTGCTTGCTAAGCGAAAGATTGTTTTGCAACGTGTTTAAAACAAGAGTTTTGTAAAAGCTAGCAGAAACAAAATATCATAGAATCCTCCTGCCCACGGCAGTGCCCTTTCTAACCCTCTACTGTGTCCTGCATAGCAAAGCTGGCATAAATCATAATAGAGCGAAGCGACTTCCTAACCTCGTAGAGAACCATTTACTATTTACTATCAACTATAAACTATTTGTAAGAATGGCTTTCCAAACTCAAACGAAAAAAATGAATTAACCTAAAAATTGAGAAAAAAACAATTCAAACCCTAAATCTAATTGACAAAGTATAGTAATTTAAATTAAACTTGTGCAAATTTCTAAACATAAACAAAGGACTAATACTCATGACAACAGAAAAAGTAAATTTTGCAGATCTAATTCAAAATGCTGCTGAAAGAGGATTCAAAAAGACACCACGTTCCCTTGTTGGTCACACACCGACTATTGCCATCACACCAGTTGCAGATGGACGAGTTGCCGCATTCAGTGATAACGCAGCTCAAACATGGCAGCTAACAGAAAAAGTTTATAACCTGATCAAAGAAAACGTAAAACTTCCTGATGGAACATCCGTGAGAGTTGTTGTTGCACCAGAAATTGTATATGGTGCAAGAACAGGTGCAATTGCACAGGAATATTATGCAAAAGAAGGCGTTTGCGCAAACATCTGGGTTTCAAGATGCTGGTCATATAGCGATGAGCTAATGAGTGCATGCATGGGTATTGGAAGTTCTGAATGGCAACAGGCTGCATATGGTTTAAATCAGACAGATAGGCCTGGTGCTGTTTGGCTAAAGGCATTTACTGCTGCAATGGATGAAAAGAAAAGACCAATTTTCTGCATTTATAATCCTGATTTGGAAGACGAATCAGCTCCACTATGCGATTTTGTTTCTGAAAGACTTCTGAGTTTTGCTCGTTGTGCAGCTGCAGTTGGTGAAATCAGAGGCAAGAACTACCTGTCAATTGGATCTGTATCAATGGGAATCATCGGCTCAGATGTTCGCCGTAACCTTTTCCATCAATACCTCGGTATGGGTTCCGCATCATTTGATATGGTTGGACTTAAAGGAAGAATAGATAAAAATTTCTTTGATGAAGAAGAGGTCAGAAAAGGTGTTGCTTTCATGAAAGAAAATTTCAAATTTGATTTCGGTGAAGGTGAACGACCTCAATCTAACGATGATCTTCTTGAAGAGTGTGTAAAAATGACAATCATTGTGCGCGACCTGATGATCGGCAATGGAAAACTGGCTGACAAAGATTGTGAATTTGCACAAGGATACAACGCAATTGCAGCAGGTACACAAGGACAGCGTCAGTGGACTGACCTGTATCCTAATTTCGATATGGTTGAATCACTACTTTGCAGTTCATTCGACTGGAATGGAAAACGTGCTCCAATGATTGTTGCAACAGAAAATGACAGCAAGAATGCAATGGGCATGATGATTGCAACACTGCTTACAGGACTACCTCAAATGTTTGCCGACATTCGAACAAACTGGACAGCAAAAAGCATTAAGAAAGCTACCGGTATTGATGTGACAGACATCTGTGCTGATGGTTTGATTGACAAACGTAATTCAGGAGCTGCAGCACTTGATTTTGCTGTTAACATCTATGAGATGACCGGTGTTGATGTTAAAGAACATCCATATAAGGTTGCAGCTAAAATTGCTGCAAATCCTGCACTTGCAGAAAAAATTGTTAAGGCAGCCATTGAAGCCACAACATATACAGGTGCTGATCTGGACTACTTCCCTGGCGACGGTCTTTCAAGTAACTATAGAACACCTGGCGGTGTACCAATGACGGCTTACAGATATAACTGCATTGATAATAAACTAACATGTTCTGTTATTGAAGGCGATACTGTTGAATTGCCGGCTGAAGTTGCATCTCATATAAGTAAAATTACGAACGAAACATGGCCAGAAGCATATTGGAAACCTCGTGGTATGAGTTCATATGAGTATATGTCAAAAATTGGACCAAATCATGATGCAAACTCATTTGGATACATTGGCGCAGATATGATTACAATCAATGCTATGCTTAGAATCCCAGTGGATATGCATAATGTTCCCGAATGCGACATTTTCCGTCCAACAATGTGGGATAGATTTGCAGGCGACGACTACAGAGTATGCGAATACTTAGGCCCAATCTATATGTAACCAGGCTGAGCCTGGAGGCATGATGTTCAAGCGTTGAAAAAAACAACATTCATTATATTACGGGCTTTCAGCCCTTGTATGTTGCATATTCATTAGCATCCCCAGGGCTTTCAGCCCAAGGGGCAAAGCCCCACAACAACTTAGCCTAGGGCAAAGCCCTAGGGATGAACAGCACAGTCGAACAAGGGCTGAAAGCCCGCAACAACTCAGCCTAGGGCATCGCCCTAGGATAAAAAAAAGCGATTCCAAATGAATCGCTTTTTTTGTATCAACAACTATTTAGGGCTGACTATTTGTTGATGTAGTCAACAACAGCCTGAGCAAATTCGCTGCACTTAACCTCTTTTGCACCATCCATCAGACGAGCAAAATCGTATGTAACTGTTTTGTTTGCGATTGCACCACCAATACCTTCAATAATCAGGTCAGCAGCTTCTGTCCACCCCATGTATCTAAACATCATTTCACCTGATAGAATAAGAGAACCAGGATTAACCTTGTCCATACCCTTATACTTTGGAGCAGTACCGTGTGTAGCTTCAAAAATTGCAACACCCGTTTCATAGTTGATGTTTGCACCTGGAGCAATACCAATTCCACCAACACATGCCGCAAGAGCATCTGAGATGTAATCACCATTAAGGTTCATTGTGGCAATAACTGAATATTCAGCTGGACGAGTTAGAATCTGTTGTAGGAATGCATCAGCAATAACATCTTTAACAAGAATCTTACCCTCTGGTGCTTCCCAGTTACAATCTTCTGCAACAGCAGCAACATCAGCAAATTCTTCTCTTACCAACTCATAACCCCAGTCTTTAAATCCACCTTCAGTAAATTTCATTATATTACCCTTATGAACAAGTGTAACAGATGGCTGATTGTTTTCAATTGCATATTGAATTGCTGAACGAACTAAACGACGTGTTCCTTCTTTGGAAATTGGTTTAATACCAATACCTGATGTTTCTGGGAAACGAATGTTTTCAACGCCCATTTCATCTTGTAGGAAGTCAATAACTTTCTTACATTCAGGAGTACCCGCAGCCCACTCAATACCTGCATAAATATCTTCTGTGTTTTCTCTGAAGATAACCATGTTTGTCAGGTCAGGACGTTTTATAGGTGTAGGAACGCCTTCAAACCAACGAACAGGTCTCAAACATACATATAGATCCAATTTCTGTCTTAAAGCAACGTTTAATGATCTCATACCACCACCAATTGGTGTTGTCAAAGGTCCCTTAATTGCAACCAAAAACTCATTGATAGCATCAAGAGTCTCTTGTGGCAACCATTCACCATAAATGTTGAAAGCTTTTTCGCCTGAATAAATTTCCACCCACGAAACTTTACGTTCTCCGCCATATGCCTTTTCAACCGCAGCATTCCAAACCGTAAGTGCTGCAGCAGTAATGTCAGGACCAATTCCATCACCTTCAATAAATGGCAGGATTGGATTAACAGGTACGTTTAACTTACCTGCTGCATCCTTAGTAATCTTTGCACCATCAGCTGGTACCACTATCTTATCATAACTCATAAATATATTCTTTCTTATCTTATTTTAACTATTAATTTCTTAATTTTCAGGTTGTTACTTTTTATGATAACGAGGACGTTATCGCTCCCAAACTTGCAAATCAATATTGTCTTGCAAGAACGGGAGCGACGATGGTCACCTGCGTGACGGCATGAAAAACATCGTCATTAAAAATTAATTTTCATTTACTAGTTTCATACTTCAACCTAAAGATTAACTATTAACTATTAATTCTTAATTATTAATTGTTAATTGAATTACACACGTTCAACATATGATCCGGTTCGTGTATCTATTTTGACCTTATCGCCAAGATTAATAAAAATTGGCACCTGAACTACAAGACCTGTTTCAATTTCTGCCGGCTTAACAACATTTGTTGCCGTATTACCTTTGACTCCAGGCTCAGTATGTGTAATTTCTCTTTCAACAAAATTTGGCATTGTAACACCAATTGGATTACCATTGTGGTACAGAACATCAACCATTAAACCCTCTTCAAGATAATACTTGTCTTCACCAATAATTTCTTCTGAAAGCATAATCTGCTCAAAATCCTCATTCATGAAAACATATTCATTCACGTCAATATATGAAAACTCAAGGCTCTTTTCTGAAAGAGCTGGCTTTTCAATTTTTTCAACAGACCTATACTGTTTTGTCATTGTATTACCATTAATAAGATTTTTAATCTTACAGGTATAAATAGCCTGACCTTTACCTGGTTTAGTAAAAGTAAAATCTGTTATAATGTATGGAGCTCCATCAATCTCAATTTTCAAACCTTTTCTTAAATCTGATGCTGAATACATACTATAAATATTCCTTTCAATTTTATAAGTTAGACTGTTAGTCAGTTAACCGGGCAACCTGCGGTTGCAGGAATGCCAACACTCTTTGTATATCAACCTGCTTTTTCTAACAGTCTGACTATCAACCATCTAACTTTCTAACTGTTGTTCTTCTCAACCTATTTCAACAAGAAAATAATTTCTTTTTCCACTACGTAAAACAACAAGTTTGCCATCAATGATATCACTATCCTTGACAACAAGATCCAAGTCTGTAACCCTATTGTTGTTTAAATATAAACCACCGTTCTGAACCAGACGTCTTGCTTCACCCTTGCTTTTGCAAAGCCCTGAAACTGCAACCAAATCAACAATATTGGCTCCCTTAACTGCATCAACGGAAAGATCGCAGGAAGAAACACTACTAAAGATTTCAAGTAGTGTTGCAGCATCAATATCATCAATACTTCCACCATATAGAACTAAACTTGCTTTTTGTGCAATTTCTAACCCACGCTCTCCATGAACAATACATGTAACTTCATCTGCAAGCCTTGTTTGTGCAATTCTCTTTTCAGGAGCTGCTTCTGACTCTTTCATAATTTCTGAAATTTCATCCAAAGGTATGAATGTGAAAATCTTCAAGAATCTTTCAACATCTTCATCCTGTGTTCTAATAAAGAACTGATAGAAGTCAAAGTAAGAAGTTTTTGCACTTGAAAGATAAATTGCATTACCTTCACTCTTGCCAAACTTCTTTCCGCTGCTATCACATACAAGAGGAAATGTAAGTCCAAAAACTTCCTTGCCCCTTTGCTTGTGAACCAAGTCAATGCCAGCTGTTATATTACCCCATTGGTCAGAACCACCAAACTGAACCGAACAACCCTCTTCATCATAAAGTCTCAAAAAGTCGTATGCCTGCAAAAGCTGATAACTAAACTCTGTATAGCTCATGCCACTTTCGCCTTCCAGTCTGGACTTAACACTATCTTTGCCAAGCATTGTACCCATGCGGAAATACTTGCCGACATCTCTCAAAAAATCAACATATGTGAATTGCTTCATCCAGTCATTATTGTTCATCAATAATGCAGCATTTTCTTCTCTTTCAAAATCAAGAAAACGAGATAGATTTTCTTTGATACCTTCAAGATTTATCATAACCTGCTCTTCTATAAGCAAATTACGCTCTTTGGACTTACCCGATGGGTCGCCAATCATCCCTGTTGCTCCACCAACCAAAGCAATTACCCGGTGACCACAGCGTTGAAAATGTGCAAGAACCATGATAGTTACAAAATTCCCCGCCTGCAGACTCTCACTAGTTGGATCAAATCCCGCATAAACGGTCAAACTCTCCCTTTGTGCAAGCTTTTGTAACTCATCACTTGTTACACTTTCAAAAATACCGCGATCTTTTAAAATTTGAATTATATCTGACATCTCTGTATCCTATTTTGCACCAAAACTGTACGGTGTTTTTTTGAGTCCACCTTTAAAAAAAATCATCGTCTATACGACGAAAAAAAGCGCCTGTTTCTGAAATGCTCAGGAAAGGCGCCAAAAATAAATAAGGTTATAATAAGGCATTGCCTTAAACCTTAATAAACAAAATAATTACCGAATTTACATTCGGCAATTATCTCTGTATTTACATATTTATACGGAACTGATTATTTTTTATCAGCTGATGGCTCCCACTCTTCTCCAACAACATCGCCAATGCTGAATGCGTCATCAAAAGCACCTGCCAAGTTAACCATATCGTCACTGGCTTGTAGACCGTCAACGATGTCATCTTTTTGCTTATTAAATTCAGATTCATCCATTACGCCGGCTTTAATACTCAAACCAATTCTTCTTTCAGCCCTGTCAATTTTGATAACACGCGCTTCAATTGGGTCTCCAACATTCAATGCGTCTTTTACCTTTTCAACATGATCGTTACTGATCTGTGAAATATGAACTAGAGCGTCAACGCCCTCTTCAATCTCAATAAATGCTCCAAATGATGCAACCTTAGTAACAACACCTGTAACTTTTTGACCAACTTCGTAACGAGCTTCAATTGTGTTCCATGGATCATCTTGTGCTTGTTTCAAACCAAGACTAATTCTGTTTTCCTGTGGATTAACCTCAAGTACAACTGCTTCAACCTCTGCACCCTTCTTCAAAACTTCTGTAGGATGATTGATTTTACGTGTCCATGACATATCTGATACATGAATCATACCATCAATACCATCTTCAAGTTCAACAAATGCACCATAAGATGTGAAGTTACGCACTTTACCTGTAATTTTAGATCCAACAGGATAACGTTTGTGTACTGTGTCCCAAGGATTTTCTTCTGTCTGTCTCATACCTAAAGCAATTTTTTGGTCTTCCATGTTGATGCTTAAAACAACAACATCTACTTCATCGCCTACAGATAGAACATCAGATGCTCTGACAATTCTCTTTGTCCAGGAAATTTCCGAAATATGTACCAGACCCTCAACACCATTTTCAAGTTCAACAAAAGCACCATAAGGAGCAATGTTTACAACTTTACCACATAATTGTGTGCCAACAGGATATTTTTCATCAATGTTAACCCATGGGTTATCAACTTTTTGTTTCAAACCAAGAGATACTCTCTCTTTGTCATAGTCAATATCAAGAATCATAACTTCTAGGTCATCACCAACAGTTACCATTTCTGTTGGGTGCTTAATTCTACCCCAGCTCATGTCTGTGATATGTAGCAATCCGTCTAATCCGTCTAAATCTACGAATACACCAAAATCTGTGATGTTTTTGGCAAAACCAAGTCGAAGCTGACCTTTTTCTATTGTGTCCATAAGAACTTTTTTCTTACGCTTAAGACGTTCTTCGATCAATGCTCTTCTAGAAAGAATTACGTTTCTTCTTTCTGGAGTAATCTTTAAGATTTTAAATTCGTGACTTGTACCCACCAAATCGTCGATGTTCTTAATTGGAACAACATCAATTTGAGATCCAGGGAGGAACGCTTCTACACCGTCGATATCTATAATAAGACCACCGCGAACCTTAGATATCACTGTTCCAGTAATCAAATCATCTTCGTTGTAATTAGAGATTACGTTATCCCATTGAAGTTTTTCGTCAGCTTTGCTCTTACTCAAGACAACCATACCATCGTCATCTTCAATGTCTACTAGCAAAACACTTACTTCGTCTCCAATTTTAACGTTCTCAATATCTGAGAATTCATCAGCTGGCACAACACCTTCTGACTTATAACCTATATCGATCAGCACTTCATTATTTTGAAGTTCAAGAATTTTACCTACTACGATTGAACCCGCCGAAAAGTCTTTCAAAGTTTCTTCGTACATCATCGCCACTTGAAGAGCTTCATCTGTGACTTGCTCTTCTGTTTGTTTAATTGTTGTTTCTGTCATTTATCTTTTTTCGTTAATAACATATTTAAAATGCGACACTATCATTATTATATTATGAATAGAACCATACAATTCCCAAGAATCATTGGTTTTCGCACATGAGAAACGGGGAATATAGTATATACTGCGACAAAAGAAAAGGTTTTTTTTGCTTTTTTTCATTTTTTTATTGATTTTTCTGCCAACAAAGACTAATATTTGGTCTGTTTTTTGAAAAGCACAGTTGCTTTTCAGAGAATCATGTAATATACTTGTAAAATATAAGAAATGAGATGTAAAAAGCAAAAAAGCTCTTTACCGCCTTATTTCTTGGTTTAACATAATGATTATTCTGCCTGTAGCTCAATTGGATAGAGCACTTGACTACGAATCAAGAGGTTTGGGGTTCGACTCCCTACAGGCAGGCCATTCTTTAATGTTGAATTATTAATTATAAAATGGGAAATGCCTACGGTAATATTGATTGTTAAGCAATTACTTAATGCATAACACTCCCGCATAACACTGTAATACTAATTGTTTATTACTTATTTCTGCTAGTAGCTCAATTGGATAGAGCACTTGACTACGAATCAAGAGGTTTGGGGTTCGACTCCCTACTGGCAGGCCATTCTTCCCTATTTTTTATTTCAATATCCAATATCGAACACGGAATATCCAATGTCCAAGGGTAAAGTCGCTGACGCTCCAGAAAAAGAAGATTAAGATTAAGGTTGAGGTTGAGGTTAAGAAGCTGGCTTATGCCAGCTAAACAACTCCGACCTCTGCTGAGGTCAGCCACATTAGCTGGTGCAACAATCAATGTCAAACTGCAAGATTCAACTGTAGCGGCGGGCGGTGACCGCCGGAATAGGACACCGAGGACGGCATCCCTCCCAGCTGACAAACAAACGTCAACCTACAATTTTCCACATCCGTCCCATAGATCCTATACGTCCCATTTTTGATCCGACTGATCAGTCGACAACAGGACAGACCAGACGACTACGTCGCCGATAAACAAAAAAGCCGAGTTTGCAACACAAACTCGGCTTAATAATAACATGAGCGTAGCTCATACCACAATTTTTAATTATTAATTCCTAATTTTTAATTGAATTCCGTCTCCATCAGACACAACTTTTATTGTATCTTCCGGCATATAATCACCTGCAATAATTTTTCTGGCAATAGCTGTCTCGATCTCTTTGGTAATCAATCTTTTGATAGGTCTTGCACCATACGCAGGATCGTATCCCTTATGAGCCAGATAATCGATTGTATCATCAGATACTTCAAGCTTATATCCATTGGCAGACAGTCTGCCCCTCAAGACATCAATCTGAAGAGATATAATCTCTTTAATTTCTTCAAGAGTCAAAGGCTTAAACATCACAATAGAATCCACCCTGTTAAGAAACTCAGGACGAAAAACTTTTTTCAATTCCTTCATAACGCCTTCGCGTGAACCTTCTTGTATACTGCCATCAGCGCCAATGCCCGAGAACAGCTCTGCTGAACCAACATTGCTAGTCATAATTATGATCGTATTTTTGAAATTAACAGTTCTACCTTTAGAATCTGTCAATCTACCATCATCAAGAATCTGCAGCAAAATATTAAAGACATCATGATGAGCTTTCTCAATTTCATCAAGCAGAACCACTGAATATGGTTTTCTACGAACAGCTTCCGTCAAAGCGCCACCCTCTTCATACCCAACGTATCCAGGAGGTGCACCAACCAATCGACTTACAGAGTGTTTTTCCATATATTCACTCATATCAACTCTAATTATGCTGTCTTCAGAATCAAACATTGCAACCGAAAGAGCCTTTGCAAGCTCAGTTTTACCAACACCTGTCGGACCAAGAAATATAAACGACCCAATTGGTCTATCTGGCGCCTGAATTCCTGCACGAGAACAGAGAACAGCATCTGCAATAGACTGAACCGCTTCATCTTGACCGATAACTCTTTTGTGAAGTTCATCATCAAGGTGCAATAACTTCTCTTTTTCACCAAGAAGCAATTTTTTAAGAGGAACCCCCGACCAACGTGAAACTATTTCAGCAATTTCTTCATCAGAAACCTCTTCACGAATCATTGAATTCTCATTACTCTGCTGCTTAAATGTGTTTTCAGCCTCGCTTAATTTTCTTTCTATTTCAGGAATTTGTGCATGACGCAGCTTGGCAACTTTTTCCAAGTCATAATCACGTTCAGCTTTTTCACTATCTCTTTTAGCAGTGTCAAGTTGTTCTCTCAACTCCCTGACAACATCAACAACATCTTTTTCGGTTTGCCATCTGGCTGTCAACTCTTTTGATGAAGCCTGTAGATCTGCAAGTTCTTTTCGTAGATTTTCAAGTCTTTGCTGACTTGCCTTGTCCTTCTCTTTCTTTAGAGCAGTCTCTTCAATTTCCAAACGCATAACTTTTCGAGTCAACTCATCAAGTTCTGCCGGCATCGAATCAATCTCTGTACGAATTGATGCACAAGCTTCATCGATCAGGTCAATTGCTTTATCAGGCAAAAACCTATCCGATATATATCTATCAGAAAGTACCGCTGCTGCAACAATTGCTGAATCAAGAATTTTAACGCCATGATGAACCTCAAAACGTTCCTTTAAACCGCGCAAAATTGATATTGAATCTTCAACCGTTGGCTGATCAACCACAATTGGCTGAAAACGTCTCTCCAAAGCAGCATCTTTTTCAATATACTTTCTATGTTCATCCAAAGTGGTAGCTCCAATACAATGCAACTCACCACGAGCAAGCATAGGCTTTAGCATATTTCCTGCATCCGATGAACCTTCTGTCTTACCAGCACCAACAATTGTATGTATCTCATCGATGAACAATATGATGTTTCCATTAGCTTCCTTAATTTCATTAAGAACAGCTTTCAGGCGCTCTTCAAATTCACCACGATACTTCGCACCAGCCATTAAAGCTGTCATATCAAGTGCAAAAATTGTCTTCCCTATCAATCCCTCAGGAACATCACCACGTAGAATTCTATGTGCAAGACCTTCAACAATGGCTGTTTTACCAACACCTGGCTCTCCAATCAAAACTGGATTATTCTTAGTCTTCCTTGATAAAATTCTCACAACACTTCGAATTTCTTCATCTCTGCCTATAACAGGATCGAGTTTCCCCAGTGCAGCAAGCTGTACCAAATCTGTTCCATATTTTTCCAAAGCCTCATACTGACCTTCAGGATTATCAGTGGTAACCCGCTGGTTACCTCTAACTTTTTTAATTTCTTCAACAAGATTCTTTTTGTTTACACCAAACTCCTCAAAAAGCTTGCTTGAAAAAGTTTTCTTTTCTTCAACAAAAGCCAAAAGCAGATGCTCCAATGAAATATATTCATCTTTCATTCCCTTAGCTATGTCAGCAGCCTTAACAAGCAACTTGTTAACTCTCTGAGAAACCATGATTTTACCCGACTCAGTCGCTCCTCCTGATATACTTGGTCGACTTTCAAGCTCACCTTCTAAACGAGCCTTCAGCACAGCAATTGTGCAACCAAGTTTCTCAAGAATAGTTCCAACTAAGCCCCCATCTTGTTCAAGCATCGCAAGTAGCAGATGCTCTCCATCAATTTCCTGATGAGAATACCGAACAGACTTCACTTGTGCCGCCTGAAACGCCTCCTGCACCTTTTGTGTCAATTTATTTAATTCCATAATATTATCTTCCTTTCGTATATTCAGTTAGACAGTTAGATGGTCAGTCAGTTAGACAGTTAGACGGTCAGTCAGTTAGACCGACCGTCCATCATCTTTATTTCATGTAATAGGTAGCATATGCCATGCCAACACACAAACCTCAACAAATGCAGCATTCTCAGCACATCACTCACTCTAATAAGCGACACACTGTCACACAACAGCGACAAGATGACACAAGCGTTGTGCAATGATAGGCAATTGCGGAACGCCAGCCAAAACTCCTCATAAATATACTTTTTCTTCCACGCCTCTGCGAGAAACTACCCACTTCCTACTACTCACTACCCACTGCTGACAAAGCCAGCTTCGGAGGTGGCGAGCAATGCGAGACGGAGGGGGGTTACTTCATCATTGGATATTCAAAACATAAAACAGCGGACACCGAGGATGACATCCTTCCCTGCCAACAAACAACCGTCAACCTGCAATTTCCACATCCGTCCCATACGTCCCATACGTCCCATTCTTTTTGATCTGACGAATCAGACAAATAGGGAGGTTCGCCTAGTTGGCGATATCCTCTCTTAATCTTTACCTCACCCTTATTTCAGATGATTTACCCAATATCAAACATTTCTCCTTGTAAAAAAACAACATAAAATATACAATCCCACGTCGCTCATAAATAAGGAACCATAAATTAACAAAAATTTAAAGACACAATGGCTCAAAAAAAAGAAAAACTTGAAAAATATATAGAGAAACTCATCTACAATCGAGACGAAGATTTACACGTAGATTTTGGCACAAGAGTTCTGCTGACCATATCAAGAGGCATGTCGCACTGCTTCAAAGGAATAATACTTTTCAGACACTACCTTTACGATCAACGAATTTTGAGAACCGACTTTCCAGGTTGCCAGGTAATCAGCATCGGTAATCTTACCGTTGGCGGAACAGGTAAAACCCCAGTAGTAGAACTTATTGCAAAAACACTCGCAAGTAAAAATCGCAAGATAGCCATTTTGAGCCGTGGATATAAAAAGAAAGAGCCTGCATTTTCCGAAAAGATAATTAACAAGCTTACCTTTCAAGAGAAAAAGACCCCACCTCGAGTTGTATCTGACGGAAAAGAAATCTTTTTGGATTACACACAAAGTGGTGATGAGCCTTTCATGCTTGCAAACAACCTTAAAGGAGTTGCAGTGCTGGTTGACAAAGACAGAGTTAAAAGCAAGAAACATGCAATCAAAGAGTTTGACTGTGACACATTAATTCTGGACGATGGCTTCCAGCATCTTGCATTGCAGCACAGCACTGAAATTGTACTTGTAGATACAACCAATCCATATGGTAACGGATACATGCTGCCACGAGGAATTCTAAGAGAACCATTTTCAAACATCAAACGTGCCGATTATATATTTCTAACAAAATCAACAGGTGACAATCAGTATCTAATTGACGAAATAAGGGTATATAACACAAAAGCAAAAATAATCGAATGTCGCCATGCTCCAAGATACTTGGAAAACATCTATACCAAAGAAATTGAACCATTAGAGTTTTTGAAAGCAAAACGCATCATTGCCATGTCGGGTATTGCTTCACCAAAAGGATTTGAAAAACTGCTTGAAAACTTTGGCGCATTACTTATGGCAAAAAAACGATTCACAGACCATCATAGATACACACAAAAAGAAATTACGAACATTATAAATTTGGCTGAAGAAAAAGGTTGTGAAGCAATCATTACCACAGAAAAAGACACTGTTCGGTGTGATCACATGGAGCAGTGCAACACTCCGATATACTTCCTACGAGTTGATATCGAAATTCTCAAAGGTCAAGAACACTTTGATGAAATCATCCAAAAAACCTGTAACTTCAGCTAGAGCATTTCACTAATGAAACGCAGTAAATCTTTGTCCTGCGGCTTCCGTTGAATCTTTCAAAAAAATACGCAATAGGCCTGCTATTACTTGATTTTTTTAAGCCCAACGTCGTCCTCGAATAAAATCTTTACAGCGTTTCATTTGTTCAATGCTCTAGGGTTCGTTTGTGAACTGTTTTTCCGTTTGAACTTTTAGTTGTTATTCTCCGAGTCGAAGCGACTCGACTACAGGTGTTATGCAATAAAATCAACTTTTTTTGCAAATCAGCCAATTATAGAAGCGTCTTGAAGGTGCGAAAGCCAGTCAATTGGGTTGATAGTTGGTCGTTCCTCGTCTTCCTGGCGACGCAGTCACCACATCCGTCCCATCAGTCCCATACGTCCCATTTTCTTCGACCGGACAGATTGGACAGATATCACGACTACGTCGCCTCAGAGTGTACAATCATATTTTTCTTACCACATTCTTTCATTTTGTCTTGACCATTTAGTCAAAAATTGGGATAGTATCCGAAGTTTAAGCACAATTTTAACAAAAACAATTAAGGGACACAACATAATGAAGAAGATACTACTTATCTCATGCGTACTAATGACAGCAGCAGCATTCGCAAAACCTCTACCAAAAGCTGTATACGAAGTAAAAATCGCCACAGGTGCGGATCTTTTAAACACAACAGACATGAAAGACATTCCTCTCGAGTTTGGTCTGGGATACAATGTAAAAAAGGAGCTGTTAGTTGGCGGATTCTTCTCTTATTCAAAAAAGGATTGGGACAGTTATTTTGGACCAAATGGTGTATGGGAAGTTGGTGCATACAGCGAGTATAGTTTTTTTGTATCAGAGCATTTTCGTCCATATGTCAGCCTATCACTATCACTACTTGACGCACAAGATACAGAAGCTGACATGGTTTTCAACTTTGCTCCAGGAGTTGGAGCCAAATTATTTCTTACAGACAATCTTTCTCTATTTGCACAAGTTGATTTAAACATTGCATCAAAAGACATATATGATTTTGAGAGAGAAGCTGGTCCAAACAACGACTGGCCTACAAGCGAAGGTAGCGGCGAGAACTACAATGTTTCACTTGCAGCGGGGCTTCGATACTTACTTTTCTAGAATAAAAAAAAAGGTTTAATAAATGACAAAAGAAGACGTTATTTCAAAGTTAGCAGAAGTTATGAAGAGCGTATCACAAGAAGATGTTGATTGGGATTCAATATCAGCTGATACAAAAATTGAAAGCTTAGGGTTCGACTCTCTATCAATTCTTGACCTTATGTACGATATCCAACAAGAGTTTGATATTGAAATTGAAGGTGAAGAAATTGTTGACATCAAAACAATTGATCAACTAGCAGCTTTTATTATTGAAAAAGCAGCATAAAAACAATGAAAATTCTTATATGCAGTGTTAACTGGTTAGGTGACTGTATAATGACAATGCCTGCTATTCAGATTTTCAAGTCAGAAAATCCTGAAGCAGGCATTGATGTTTTAGTCAAAGAGAAATTGAAGGGCATTTGGCAAATTCATAGTGTCATAGACAATGTCATCACCTACAATGAAGATGCAACATGGAATGTCGCTAAAACTCTAAAAGATAAAAAATACGACAAAGTCTTCATTCTTCCAAATTCATTTCGTTCAGCTCTCATTCCATTTCTTGCAGGAATTCCAAGAAGAACTGCTGTTGCAGGACAGCTACGCTCTATATTAATCAACGACAGGATTAAATTGTCAGACAAGGCAAGAGACGGACACCAATCGCAGGAATATATGGAAATTTTTGGTAACGCATATAGCGGAAAACTGCCAATGCCAAAAATCAAGACCAATCAGAAAAGTGCATTAGACATGCTTAATGCTCTAGACAAGAAAGACTTTATTGGTCAAAAAATCATGGCAATTCTTCCTGGAGCAGCTTATGGACCAGCAAAAATGTGGCCATCTGAATATTTTGTGGAAACTGCAAAAAAAATGCGGGAGCAATATCTTGTTCATCGATTTATTATACTTGGCACAAAGAATGAAATTGATATCTGCAAGGAAGTTCATAGCAAGTTAGATAACTCAATTAATCTTGCGGGCAAAACAAGTTTTGAACAGCTGACATCACTGCTTTCAATAACAGAAATCACAATTGCAAATGACAGTGGAGGCATGCATCTGGCAACAGCTTGCGGGACAAAGGTGATTGGCATTTTTGGAATAACTGATCCCTATAAAACAGGTCCACTTGGTTCAAATAGTGCATTCTTAACAAATGATGATTATCCTCATAGCCGAGACATTCCAAGGGTGTCGGAGATTGCAACAAAATGTTTGAGGTCAATCACACCTGACCAAGTGGTTGAAAAAGCGAAAGAACTACTCTGTTAAGATTTCTCAAATGCACAAGTTAGAGATTGTGCGAGTTGTGCTCGAAGTTTTTCTGAACCACATGATTGCTTAGTCAAACAAACATCAGGCGACGTAGTCGTCAGATAAGTCTGATCTGTCAAATCCGTCTGATCAAAAAAAGATAAGATTAAGATTAAGAGGCCGGCTTACGCCAGCCTTAGAAAACTCCGACCTCTGCTGAGGTCGGCTACAGAAGACTGTTATTGCAGGTTGACATTAGCTTGTTGCTTCATGCTAGCTTTGCTAGGCGAGGTACTATCAAAAACTGTAATGGTTACGCCCTGAAAGGGCAGATTATACTAGCCCTAGGCAACGCCTAGGGTAATAATCATTGAGTTTTGTTGCGCCCTGCAAGGGCAACTTAAGAAATATAGTTAAGTTGCCCTTACAGGGCGAAGGTGTATAACATTGCAAGCCCCAGAGTGTTGCCCTGGGCTAATATAAACTGGGCTGTCAGCCCGTTAGAACAAAGGATTAGATAAAATTGTCGATATACCACTTATTTACAATTAAATAGTGCTGAAAAAAGTTTTAAACTTTTGACAGAACCAAGCCGAGAAAAACAAAATGAAAACGAATAAGTTTATAAAATCTAGCCTCATAGTTGGCATATGCACAGGGACAAGCAGACTGTTTGGACTGATTCGTAACATCCTGATGGCACATCTTTTCGGCACATCCGCGCTTGGTTCTGCTTTCGTTTTAGCATTTAGAATTCCAAATTTATTTAGACGATTATTTGGCGAGGGTGCCCTATCCGCTGCTTTCATTCCTGTATTTTCTGAAGCATACGAGAAGGATAAAAAATCTGCATGGAAGTTGGCGTCAACCATATTGACACTTCTAACAGTTTTTCTATCTCTAATAGTTGTTGTTGTGATGCTGGTATGTCTTCTAGTCATCAACGCTGCCACCCTTCCTGAAGTTTGGCAATTAACTTTTAAATTGCTTCTTGTGATGTTCCCCTACATGCTGTTTATATGTATTGCAGCACTCTTTATGGCAATACTAAATAGTCGCTATCACTTCTTCTTTCCTGCATTTGCACATATTCTTCTTAATATCATATGGATAGCTGCACTACTATTTTTGTGTCCACAATTTGCAGATGACAAAATTGCTCAAGTGTATACAGTTGCCTTTGCAGTGCTTATTGGTGGAATTGCTCAAATGGCAATTCAACTGCCGGTTCTATTTAAGCAAGGATTCAGATTTACAATAAATTTTGACACCAAAGATCCACGAGTTCGCAAAGTTATCAGGCTGACAATTCCTGCTGCAATCGGCATGGGTGTAATTCAGCTCAATACATTTCTTGATGATATACTTGCAACATGCGTTGGGGATTGGGCACCTGCTGCGCTATCATACGCATACTTGCTTGTTTACATGCCACTAGGAATAATTGCAACTGCAATGGGTACTGTGCTTTTACCTGTCTATTCAAGACAATCTACAGAGCTCACAACAGAGAAGGCGTTGCGAACTCTCAACAAGTCCAGTAGAATGCTTTTTCTAATTATGCCAGCCGCGGCAGTAGGTTTAACCATATTAGCACCAATCATTGTTCAAACTCTTTTTCAATGGACAAACGGACAATTCACAGATGAATCCCTCACACAAACATATAGGGCTCTAATGTTCTATGCACCAGGATTGATTGTCTTTGGCTGGTATAAAGTGCTTGCACCATTTTTCTATGCTTACAAAGACACCAAAACACCAATGAAAGTTGCAATGTTTTCAGTGGCTTTAAACTTAATCTTAAATATTACATTTATCCTGACTTGGCCGGATGGATACAAACACGCAGGTCTTGCATGCTCTACAGTAATTTCAAGTACATTTAACTGTATAATCCTCGCCTATCTGATTAACAAACGCTATGGCTCTCCAAACTGGAAAAACATACTAGCTGTTCTGGTCAAATCATTTGTCGCAGCTGCAATCATGGCAATTGCAATTAAAATTGTACAACCAATCGTTTTCTCAACTTTCTCAAAGATTATTGTTTATCAGAAACTATCGGAAATTGCATCACTAACATTGACTATTGCAATTGGAATCGTCATCTACCTGATTGTTTCCGCATGCCTGAACCACAATGAATTGAAATCGCTTCGCAGAAAATAAAGAAAATCAATAAATTTTAGCCACTGATTAACACTGATTTTCACGGATAAAAAAAAGATTTTTTACCACGCACTCAAGACGAAGTCGCAGAGAGGTTTTTTTCTCTAATAAGAAAAGTAGAAAAGAGCAATGAACGAAGTGAATGGCCTACGCACGAAAATACACGAAAACTCGAGTTTTACTCTCACAACATACATTGCCATAAGCAAGCTTATGGAACAATGAATACCAGCAATCTTCCTGTGTTTTTTACCTGTCTCGCCATAGTCCAGCAATTTTATTAAATAGCTGGCGAAGGCGGAAGCGTCGGGCGTTGACCGACGAAGTGCTTGCAAAGCGAAGCAGGATGGCTAATACTCTTTCTTAATCTCTTTAATCCTTTTAATCTGCGGATAGAACCAAAATCCCTATAAAATATTCAAATTATCAAATTATATGCTTGATTAAAATTTCATTTTTCGCAATCATACCAATAATCTTTTTTTAACCTTTAATATGGAGCTTTACATGAACACAAAATATTTTTTCACAATAGCAATCGCAATCACTTTAATAGCACTAACAGGCTGTGGACGCAAAACTACTGGTATCAACAACGGCTACGAAGATGATGTTTTTGGAAATGATATTGCCATGGAAGCACGTTTTGAAAATGGAACATTGGTAACAGAGGTATCATTCAGCGATATTAAATTCTCTTATGATAGTTTCATTATTCCTGCAAATGAAGTTGCAGATGTTGAAGCTGTTATTGACTATATGACTGCTAACCCTGGAATAGTTGTTATTTGCGAAGGCCACTGTGACGAGAGAGGCACAACTGATTATAACTTGTCTCTTGGTGAAAACAGAGCTCAATCCGTTAGAGCATATATGGTTAACGCTGGTATCAATCCTACAAGAATCCAAACTCGAAGCATGGGTGAAGATGATCCTTTGGATTTTGGTCACAATTCAAGTGCATGGATGAACAACAGACGTGTTGAATTTGAACTATACCGATAGTTTAAATCTTACAAAAAAAGCCACATTTCAAAATGTGGCTTTTTTTTGGACTTTTTATCCCAATAATTAAGAATTGATCCACTTCCTCCGCCGATCAGCTGTGTCCTGCGAAGCTTTCAAAGCGAAGAATGACGACCGACGCTTCCGACTTCGCTCTGCGAGACTACGGCGCGACAAGACAGGTGTGAGTTTGCAGTTCTAAATTGATTGTTCCATTGGCAGTTGTCATTCTCCGAGCCGGGGCGACTCGGCTACAGGTGTGAGGCTTGCAGTTTAAAGTTTATTTGTCAGATATGAGGTATGCCTTCCTCAGCGTATGCTTTTTCTGCAAGGCTTGGCTGACTACGACAGCTTCTTTATTCAAAATTGCATGTTGAACGTTCTAAAGAGTTTAGGCGGGGTGAAGCACCCCGACCCTACAGATGTGAAGCTTGCAAATCAACCTTAGAGCATTGAACAAATGAAACGCTGTAAAGATTTTATTCGAGGACGACGTTGGGCTTAAAAAAAAATCAAGTAATAGCAGGCCTATTGCGTATTTTTTTGAAAGATTCAACGGA
>JAQICX010000058.1 GCA_027858345.1 Kiritimatiellia bacterium
AGTAGAACAAATTTTATTAATTAAAAGCAGTTGAGTTATAAAATATTTTAGAAGCAGCTGCAAAGAGAAACGAAAAAACAGATGAGTCTCCAGATTGGAATTCTTGGTTTACCAAATGTGGGTAAATCTACAATATTTAATGCTTTAACAAAGACACAGAACGCAGAAGCGGCAAATTATCCGTTCTGCACAATTGAACCAAACAAAGCTGTTGTTGCTGTGCCGGATCACAGGATTGATGAACTTGCAAAAATTGTTAATCCAAAAAGAGTTCAACATGCAACAGTTGATTTTGTTGACATTGCCGGCTTAGTTAAGGGTGCAAGTCGAGGAGAAGGACTTGGCAACAAATTTTTGGCAAACATCAGAGAGGCTGATGCTTTGTTGCATGTTGTCAGATGTTTTTCTGATGAAAACGTGGTTCATGTTGAAGGTTCTATTAACCCAATAAGAGATATTGAGATTATTGAAACAGAACTTATTCTTGCAGACCTTCAAAGTCTTGAAAACAGAATGCAAAAAATTAAAAAACAGGCACGAGCAGATAAAAGTGCAGCAGCAATTGTACCTTTTGCTGAAGCGCTAGTTGCACATCTTAGCGATGGAAAACCAGCTGCAACATTTGAACCGATTGATAACGATGCTGTTGCCAGATTATTTAAAGAATGCCAGTTTCTGAGTGCTAAAAAAGTAATATACTGTTCAAACGTTGATGAAGAAGCTTTTATTGAGGAAAGCCAGCATATCAAAGATGTTGAGAAATATGCAGAAGAACGTGGTTGCGAAAGTGTCAAGATTTCGGCACACATGGAAGAAGAATTAATTGGTATGGAAGATGACGAACGAGATGAGTTCCTTGCTTCTTTCGGGATAACACAAAGTGGATTGGATAAAATCATAAAAAAGGGTTATGCAACTCTTGGTTTATGCAGTTATCTGACCGCTGGAGAGAAAGAAGTTCGAGCATGGACAATCCATACTGGATGGAAAGCACCAAAGGCTGCTGGGGTGATTCATACCGACTTTGAACGCGGCTTCATTCGAGCTCAAGTGATTAAGTTCAATGATTTTATAGAAAATGGCGGCGAACAACAATGTAAAGCCAAAGGTTTAATATCCACAGAAGGAAAAGATTATGTCGTTCAGGATGGCGATGTTATTGAGTTCCTCTTTAATGTTTGACAAATAACAAAGGTAACAATATATTATGAAAAAAGTCCTTATACCAACAAGTTTGAATGCCGTTGCAGCGGATTTACTAAAAGAAAATGGAAATTATGAAGTAATACAAAGCTCAAAGGTAACAATTGAAGAATTAGTAAAAATGCACCCGGATGCATATGCTCTTATTGTAAGAAGCGAAAAGGTGACACAGGAGATTATCGATCTTCTTCCAAATCTTAAAGTTATAATCAGAGCTGGTGCTGGCTTCAATACAATCGACATAAAATATGCTCGTTCAAAGCATATTGACGTAATGAACACACCTGGTGCAAACTCAAATGCGGTTGCCGAAGAGGTAATCGCAATGATGCTTGCTTCCGCCCGTAACATAATCCCTGCTGACATTTCAACACGTACCGGAAAATGGGAAAAGAAAAAATTTATGGGAACAGAGCTGACGGCTAAGACAATTGGTATAATTGGTCTTGGCAACATCGGTCAGTTGGTTGCAAAGAGAGTGAAAGGTTTTGAGTGTTCAATTATGGGATTTGACCCATTCATATCTGCTGAAAAGGCAAAAGAATGTGGTGTTAAACTTGCCTCCTTAGAAGAAGTTTTTGCCAATGCAGATTATATCACTCTTCACATTCCTGAAAATGATGAGACAAGAAAAAGTATTAACAAAAGGCTGTTTTCAGTAATGAAAGATGGTGCAGTAATTGTTAACTGTGCAAGGGCGGGGGTTATTGACGAAGATGATTTTCGTGCTATTAAAGCAGAAAAAGATATCAAGCTTCTAACAGATGTTTACCCAAAAGATGAAGGTGGTGAAAAACCAATTGCAGATGCTGCAGACATCATGCTTCCTCACCTTGGAGCAAGCACAAAAGAGGCAAACTTTAACGCAGCAAAAAGAGCCGGCGAACAACTTATTGATTTAGACCAAAAAGGTATCACCAGTTTTATTGTTAACAGAGACATACCAGAAGGTTTGGATGAGCAATATTGTGAGCTTTCATACATTATTGCCAAGCTCGCAGCTGAAATTAATGGTAAAAACAGCACAACAAAAAGCATATCAACAAGTTTTTACGGCAAACTGGAACCGTATGAAGAATGGTTGCTAACACAAATTGTTGCTGGCGTTGAAAACGACTTTGATAAAACAATGGACAACACAACAGCGCTTTCTTTTCTTGAAGAGATGGGCGTGGAATATGTTAACAGAAAAACAGACATTGAAAAGGGTTTTGACAATTCAATTACTCTTGATCTGACAAGCAGAGTTGATAACACAACTCTTAAAACTGTAAGTATTAGAGGCACCATTGCTGAAGGTACAATCATGATTTCAAGAATTGAAGAATTTGATAAGTTATATCTTGAGCCAATTGGCAGTGCCGTGTTCTTCATATATGATGACCGACCAGGCGTTATTGCTGCAATTAGTACGAAAATTGCTGAAAAGGGTATTAACATCGAAGATATCAGAAATCCTCATAGTGCTGAATCGGGCAGATCTCTTGCTGTTTTGAAAGTTGCACAACTTCCATGTAAAGAAACTGTTGAACAAATTGCAAAAGATATCAATGCGGCATCTTTCTTCGCAATCAAATTCTAAGTAAAAGTCTAAGTTTAAATAGGGGCTACTGTTTAATGCAAGATTGCGTAAGATTTTGCCTTAAGGCATTTTCGCCTTTAGCTCGATAAAGGTAACATGCTGCAAGGTAAAAGGTTGCGTGATATTGCATTACATATTCATAAATATATGAATTTTATATTAGCGTTCGCCTGCAAGCTTTTTTGGCTAAAATGGCTAATAACCTTGCACTTTAGCATTCAAAACAAAGCATTAATATCTACCAATACGTTAGTTATGAATTAAACAGGAGCCCCTAAATAAATGCTCACTTCTTTCGCATGTTAGACAGTTAGAAAGTTAGACAGGGCACTCCGTGGGCAGGAAATAATTCACCCCTCCGTCCTCGTTCCTCGGACACCTCCCCTATAAAGCGGGAGGAGCTTTGGTGAACTAAGGTTCGTTTGCAGGCACACCACCTGTAGCGGCGGGGCGGTGACCGACGAAAACACAGAGCTGACAGCCTGCGATAACATAGCCTAGGGCAACGCCCTGGGTTTTAACAAACAAGCAAAGCTTCTTCCTGCTCACGGCAGTGTATTGCATTCGATGTTCTTTTAATAAAAAGTTGTTGCACAGTTAATCTGTGGTTGCTTTTTCATCAATCATTGCTTGAATAGACTGCTCTGTTATATACTTTGAGCAAACCTTGTCTATCTCGGCTTTTCGAAATGGCTTTACAATATACTCATTACAACCACTTTCAATAGCCCTCTGTTTATAATCATCATCCGCATATGCAGTTAAGACAACAATAGGAGTATTCTTTGTTTTTGTTCTTAAAAACGTAATAGCATCAATGCCGTCAAGTTTCGGCATGTTCAAATCCATAAATATCAAAACCGGATCAATATAATCAAACAAACTAACAGCTTCCACGCCGTCAACAGCTCTATACAGTTGATACTTATCATCAAGCATTGCCTTTAGGACACCATAATTACTGTCGTTATCTTCCGCAATTAAAATTCTCTGCGGTTTTATTATTTCACTCATATACCTACCTCTTAAATTCCACATAAAAACCAAACTTTTCACACACATAAAATAACGTAGCCATACTATCACATATTAGATTTTCTTGTCAATATTATAAGAATGATTTTATAGTTTGAGCCAAATAACTATCATTGTCAAGCTCTTTAAGAACATTTTTCAGGGTTGTAACAACCTTTTTCTTAAGATCAGGTTGCATTTTAGATGTAAGTCTAAAACATCCAATCATTCTATTTGCAAAATATTCATTAATTTTTGCAAGTTTAACAACTCTATCAGCAATCCAATCTAAACCTTCATCCGACCATATAATTCTATTGTTTGATACAGCAGCAAGATAAAGCCCCATAACGTGACCGGGGTGTGTCATATCAAATCCTTCTCTCTGCTCCTCTTCTTTTATTAATCTCAAACAATCTTTGCTCCCCTGTGCAACAGTTGCCATATACTGTCTGTATCCACTGTTGCTTTTGCCATATTTTTCATACGCCTCTTTGAGTAGACTTTCTTTGTCAGGATGAACACTCATGCTTATACATTTTAGAGCATTTAGCTTGTCTGTTATATTAATCGCAGCTTTAAAATGCTCTTCAGCCAGCATATATGCTTTAGGAGCATTAGCAGTTGTAATCATTTTCAAGACGACAAGCTTTAGCTGTCTTCTTCCAATATCAATGTTGTTATCACCTGTAATATTATAGGTGTCCATGCTATTAAAAAGGTCAACCATGGCACCAAGATGTTTAATACAGACTGCTAATGTCAACTTTTCCTGAGCAGCCACTCTTTCTATATAATAGGGAATATACTCCCTTGATAATGGTTGATCACCAATATTCAACATATAACTTTTCACAATGTCACTGACTTTGTCGTCTGCAATTAGACGTCCATATAGTTCAAGCCAATCTTGTGATATTTCAGCATCCTCATCTTTAATCAATTTAATTCGTTCCATGTCTGTTAATATCTGAACAGCTTCTACTCTATTATATACAGATGAATCAAGTTCTGCCTGCAAAAACAGATCTTTTCGAGATATATCAGTGTAATCAAATACTCCATAAAAACAGCAGTCTCTATTCCATGATATAAAAGCGAAATCAACACCATCAAATTTAAAGGTTTCTGAACTTTTTGATATCTTCAGCATATCTGTTAAAATATCTTTTCCGTTCTTATCAACAACGGAAAAAGCCAATGGGAATACAAAAGAACCTGAACCACCTTTTGAATGTTTTTGTGAAACATTCAAGACCAGCTGTCCGGTTGATTCATCATAATCATAGTGCACTGAAACAATGGGATAGCCAATTGTATACAACCATTGATTTTTAAATTGACCAAGATCGATTCCGCTTGTCTCTTCAAAGCAATCCAAAAATTGATCACTATTTGCACTTCCACCCTTATACCGTTCAAAATAAAGATTTTTCCCGACAACAAAATTATCTTCACCAATAAACAGTTTAAGCATTCTTATGACTTCAGCAGATTTAACATAAGTAAGTCCATCAATCAACTCATCCGGATCATTAAATCCTTCTCTAACAATGTTGCCAAGCTGTCCTCCCTCCTCTATAGCCAATGGACCTCCAATAGGTTCTCGCATAGACTCAACCTCAGAGAGCCTCTGCCAGCATGAGTCAAAACGACTGTGCATATACTGTCGTTCAACATCAACAGTGAAAGCTTCATTTAACCAGACATCAAATGGAGTTTCCATAGTGACTTCGCTACCACACTGATTATGCTCAAACTCATGAATAATAACAGCGTGTGCATATTCAATACGAGTATCTCCTGTAAATTCATCAATTAAAGCAGCATCTGCGACAATCGTTGTGTTGCCTAAATTCTCCATTCCACCCCAATTAGATTTTTCCATGCAAAGGGTGCGATAGACTTCAAAAGGATATTCATAGTTTTGAGTTTCCTCATGCCACAATATTGAATCTTTAAGAATATTCATTGGCTTCTCGGCACCAGCTTTTCTGCCAGGTGGAACAAGATACTCCAATTTGACCTTGCGACCCGACTTGTAAACAACTTCATCTTCCAAGACATCCCAAGTGCCGACAGCTACAATAAAAAGGTATGGAACCATTGGTATATCAAGCTGATATGTTATTCTTTGTCTGCCTGTATCTGACAATATAACTGGTTTACCGTCAGGGTTTGTTTCTCGACAAACATTGCCGTTAGATATCAAATGGGTGTATTCGGCATCCGCCTCAATAGTCGTCCTCATTGTACATTTGGCTGTGCAATCATCAAAAACAGGAAGAATTCTCTGAAATCCCCACTGTTGACACTGAGAAATATATTGCTGCGGTCCTTTATATGTGACATCTTTATATATTCCTTCCAATAAAGAGTCATTCGGTATGCACACTGTTGAGGTCTCAATGCGTAAAGTCTCTCCAACTTCATAAACACGATCTAACTCTATAGACAAATCAGCATTAGCTTCATCATAAGTCCAGGAAGGAACAAAACCATCCCCTAAAATTATAATATTTTGAACTTCAGAAACCTTACAATCAAAAACAACTAAACTTGTTGGTTCCAAAACATCTAAGGTTAGTATGTTTTTACCATACACTTTTCCATCTGAAAAATTTAAATCTATTTCCATATGCATCAATTTTAAGCTTCTTGGCTTAAAATCTTTTCGCACATACTTAAAATTACTGCTCATAACTATTTCCTAACATTCTTTCACTTTCAATATTCGCACAACAGTTGTTAGCTAAGACACTGCTCACAGCAGGTAAAGAGCCATGCTCTTTATATTTAACCTAGGGCGTTGCCCTAGGCTATGATATTACGGGCTTTCTGCCCTAAAACAACTTTTCTCGCCTTGCAAGACTAACAGTAGTCAATTGCTAAACTGCAATTTTCACACTGTCGTCGAGGTCATATAATGCTTCACTCTTTGAGCTATGTCTCACATGACAGACCTCAAACAATGTTTCTCCGACCTCTTCAGCCTTCGCTCTTCGAGACTACGGCTCGACAAGTCTGAGGTCGGCTACAGTCGGTCAACGACCGACGCTATCCGCCTTCGTTCCTACGGCGCGACAGGCAGGTGTTGTGTCTGCAATCTAAACCTAGTCCGCCAAAACTCCTCCGTCTTTCACGGGAGACGGCTATTCCGCTACGACTCTGCTCTTTTTAAGCAAAGTGGCATCGGGAGAGACGGAGGGTATTCCTTTATCATTGGATATTCCATGTTTGATATTGGATGTTTTTCTTTTCATATTTTCAACAATTCAATTTGCTAGAGAATACCGCATCCCAACTCCAAACAAACATATTCTACATTATTGACAATCCAACAACAACTCATTTATTTCTATTTTATACAAAAACTCCCCTGTCATTCGTTAATATATTAGATATAAATAAAAAATAATTGCTGAAAAACAAAGATTTAACTAACACTTTTTTTCATAAAGAGTTGAAAATTAAAAAAAAAGAAGAATTTAAGTAAAAAAAGTTGACTAATTTTGGAATATTTACTACTATTCAAATAATAGGCAATTACTGTAGACTAATCTTGGGGTCGGTCTACGTTATTATATAGTTAAAATCAATCCTCAATTATTGGGAGGTTTAAATAAAATGAAACATTCTAAAATGTTTAAAATGTTAATAGCTGGTTTGGCTGTTGCGGCTATGGCTTCAACAACTTTTGCAGCTATAGACGTATCTGATAGCTTTGAAAGCTATTCTGACGGAGCAGATATTGGTACGAACAATGCTGGATGGTATGCTGAAGCGGACGTTGCTCTAGCAACAACTAGCAATAATCCAACAGGTTACTACGCTGGTTATCCAATCACAAACGCTAATCACACAGTGACAATGGCATTTGACGGTACAGTATCAAACTCACTTAATGGTGTTCTAGATGAAGGCGTATATGTTGATTTCTTGGTTCAGCCAACTTTGTGGGACGAAGATACAGCTCCTGCTGTTCCAACTAATTCTCAAATCGCTATGTATTTCGATACAAACGGTTATGCTAACATCTATCATACTTATCAGGAAGTTGTTAGTCCATGGCCCGTAACTCAAAAATGGTCACAAATCACAAGCGTAGATGTTATTTCTACTGGAGACTGGGTACGTGTTACATATCAAATGTTCTATGATAATTATAGTATACCTGAGCGTACATACTTCAAATTATGGATCAATGGTGAAGCCGCTTCAAGTCCTTCTGGTTTTACAGATGATACATTCACAGTACCAAACGGTGTTTATTTCATGAATGCTGATTGCGATGGAGGTAATTCTCCTGGTGCAAGAAAAATAAGGTCTTTCACAGCCAAGGGTGCTGGTACACTTGATGATTTCGTAGTAACAAATGGCGCTATTACTCCATTTGTTGATCCAACTGATCAGTGGGATGTAACAACATCAGATGGACTAGGCGGTGAGATTGACCCTGATGGCGTAACAGCTGTTAATGACGGAGAAGCATTCTCTGCTACAGTTACAGCTGATATGAACTACTTAATTGAATCTGTTAAGTACTTCACAAACAGTGCTGCTATAACAAATTATTTTGAAATAACAAATGATACTGTTCAAGTTGTTACTATTGATCCTGTACTTACTAACATGACAATTGAAGCAACGTTTACAAATGCAATAATCACAGAATACACAATTGCTATCACAAATCTTACAGGTTTTGGTGACGTTGTTCCTGGCACAGATACAAATGTTCCTGCTGGTTCAGATCTAACAGTTGTTGTTACACCAAACACTGGTTATGCTGCTGATATTACTGTTGACGGTACTAATGCTGTAGATGCTGTATTCACAGACATCCAAGAAGCTCATGTTGTGCTAGTTGACTTTATTCTAGGCGATGTTCCTTCATCAAACAGTGTTGACGTTGCTTCTTCATGGTTGCAAGATTACGGTTTAGCTTTGACAACAACAAACGCTAATCTATACTGGGAAGCTTATCTAGCTGACATCAATCCAACTAGTGGAGTATTTGAAATCATCTCAGCTACTGTTGTTGATGGTACAAACTACATCAAGTGGATATCAGAAGGTTTAACACCAACTCTACCTCCATTCGTAGTATTAGGTACAGACGACCTAACAAATGGTTGGACGAGTGTTGATACAGTAACTAGACCATCTACATTTACTACAAATGAATTTATAGATGCAACTAAGACATACTATAAAGTCAATGCAACAGATGGAAATTAGAGTTTAGATAAACTTTGATAGAAAGCGGTATGATTATTCATACCGCTTTTTTTGTGCCCAAAAACAAACTTAGGTTTTCGGTCGGAGATAAATATGTGCGTTTGATCCAATAAAATTAGGGTTTGAATCTTTAATTTTTACCATTCAGGTTGATTATTATTTATAAAAGTTACAAGTTATTTGTTAATAGTATTTTAAGTAAATTTGTGAAATTAATTTAAAAATACGCTTTGCGGAACCAGCAAAGCTGGCATAAATTATAATAGAGCGAAGCGACTTCCTAACCTCGTAGAGAACCATTTACTATTTACTATCAACTATAAACTATTTGAAAGAATGGCTTCCCAAACACTGAAACTAAAAAATCTACAACCGAAAAATTGAGGGAGCGTGTTGCCTCATAATAACTAGACACCGAAAGGATTAAATAGAACATTTCTATTGCCTCATAATAGATGACACCGAACAGTATAACAAAACTCTCTAATCTATCCACT
>JAQICX010000084.1 GCA_027858345.1 Kiritimatiellia bacterium
ATACATACACATACAAAAATAAAGGTGGATTATCCTACTTATTTGGTACACTGATAATATTTTTAGTATTTATTTCAACGACCCAAGCACAAAATGCTGTTACACCTCAGGGTCAAGAAACAAATTCCGGGAGTAACTTTATTGATAAAAATGGCCGTATCGTTGCTTATACTGCCCTTACAAAACAAGGAGAAGAGTTATTCAAATGTTGTGATCCTTTTACTGATCCTAGAGATGGTAATACATATAATATTATAAGAATAGGCAACCAGTGTTGGATGGCAGAGAATTTAAAATACCTACCTGCGGTTTCTCCATCAACAACAGTAGGAGGAACACCGTATTATTATGTTTATGATTATAATGGGACGAATGTTTCTGAAGCAAAAGCTACAAGTAATTATAATACATACGGTGTTCTGTACAACTGGTTCGCTACTATTGGAGCATGGGTTGGAAGCTCAACTAACCCAAGTGGAATACAAGGCCCATGCCCTAGCGGATGGCATGTCCCAAGTCAAAGCGAATGGACACAAATGACCGACTATCTTTCTCTGTATCCGCAATACTGGTGTGATGGAAATTCAACTTTTTTAGCAAAAACAATATCTAGTACTTCTGGCTGGACAAATGACGTCTCTACATGTGCTGTTGGAAACAACCCTTCTTTAAATAATAATACTGGTTTTAATGGACTACCAAGTGGGCTTCTCAGTGGGACAGGTACGTTTGCAGGTCTTAACCAACAAGCATACTGGTGGACTGCAACATCAATTGGTTCACCTTGGAGTTACTATACAGGGGTATCTTACAATAATGATGATATAATAATAAGCATACAAAGAAGGGATCTTCAAGCTCTTTCCGTCCGCTGTGTCCGTAACGATTGCCCTTATCTTACAGTACCTGTAGGCGCTAGTCATATACCTTCTGCCACACAGATACAATGGAACTGGGGCGCTGTAAGTGATGCAACCGGATACAAATACAATACAAGTGATGATTATGCTACAGCAACAGATATTGGACTGACAACAACTTTTACCCAAAATGTAAGCCACGGTACCTGTGGGCAGTTCACGCTATATATATGGGCGTATAACAACTGTGGCGTTTCTAATACAGGTGTACTAATAGAAGAGAACTTATATACAGATGTAAGAGATGGAAACCAGTATACCACAGTTCAAGTTGGCAACCAATGCTGGATGAAAGAAAATCTCAATTACGCTGCAGGTGGTTCCTGGTGTTACGATGATAATGCTACAAATTGCGACACTTACGGTCGTTTGTACAATTGGGCAACACTAATGAATGGCTCAGCTAGTAGTAGCAGTAATCCTAGTGGTGTACAAGGCCAATGTCCGAGTGGCTGGCATATCCCAAGTGATGCTGAATGGTCGGAAATGACAGATTACCTTGAAGGAAATTCAACTTTCTGGTGTGGTGGTGTTTCAACCCAAATTGGACGTTCTTTAGCTAACAATTCCGGATGGCTTACTGGTGGAGCGACAGGCTGCGATGTTGCTGCTTCTCAATTTTTTAACAACTCTACTAATTTTACAGCTATACCAAGTGGTATACGTCAATCATTAACAGTTTCTCCTTTCTATAGTTATGGCGTAATAAACTCTTTCTGTGAATGGTACACAGCTACAGAGTCAACAACCTCACCAACTACTCATGCCTGGGCTCGTGCACTAAATTCAACTTACGAAGGCGTTTACAGATGGGGTGAAAATAAGCAGCATGGATATTCTGCCAGATGTGTTAGAGACTAATTGACCATACCTTACGGCTACCCTGTGCGTTGTATTACGGATTAGCCCTGAACGACAGACAAAGGGTGACATTTTAACTTCCTGTTCCGCTGTAAAGGCGAAACAGGATTTTTATTAATGATAATAGCAGAAAACACAATCTGTTTTATGGAAAAAATGGATAAATCTCATCACACAAACAACAACTACGAATAAACATGAAATAACATCTATTTTTCATCCTATTAACCACCCTTGCAAATGCAGTATTTAATCAGAATAAAGCGATTTTATATGACAATAGGAGAAATACAACAATCTTTGACACATCCAACGTTCTAATAAAAACGGACAGTTTAGCAGAAATTCTATTAAAGAAATATGATGAAGAGAGTTTAAGACAAACAGGAGTGCCTATTGCAGTTGAACACTATGACAGATCAATTTCATTAATGTCTATTCAAAACAAGATTGTTGTGAGTTATAACTTTAATAAAATAACGTTTTATGGACCGAGCGGTACAGGGATTATTATAAACGATGCAGATAAGTATCCATTCCTTTTTGACATAATTATTGACCAAAAGTCATATGAAATTTACAAGGAATCTGATTTTTAAAGCGCACCACCGCTAATAATACACAATTCAATTGTGTATCATCCAGCGAAATGTCACTTTTTTAAACAATAAAAAACAATTAACTTGCGGAAGAAACCGTTTTGCGAGGCTCTGTGGGTCATTTTTTACTGTGTTTGAAATAAATACAGCAAACAACTATTAAATTATGAAACATGCATTTATCATTCTGATTGCTTTAGGAATATTACTCTCGTCTTGCCGTGAACTCGTGCAAGACGAGTTTCCTGAGTTTGAAAACACGGTAACTGTCAACACCATCATTGCGGCAGGCGATTCTGTGAAAGTATATTTGGCATATACCGATGAACTCAATGAGAACCCGCTTGAAACCATTGAAAATGCTGAGATTACCATGTCTAATCAAAATTGGGACAATATTAGTTTTACTCATCAAGGTGATGGAATGTTTATCTCAGATTACATTGCTCAGATAAATGACAGCCTGCATTTGACAGTGTCTGTGCCGGGAGAAGATGTGGTGACTTCGTCTTGTGTTGTTCCACAACCCATTGAAATACAATATGCTAATGTTGAACCTTATGGCTGGGTTGATGACGAGGGAGTGGCATCACCTTTGGTACATGTCAAGATTAAAAATGATCCGAATAGAGAAATGTATGGTGTTGTTTATGCCAGAATCTATTTCAAAACGCCTTGTTATGTTGAGAGTCCGGATTATTATGAAGATCCATATTATTTAGATACATGTTATAGTTTGGCTGAGGACTATGAAGTTATTGGTACAATTGATAATATAAATGAGACCGGAGAGTTTTTGGAAAAAGAATTTGGGAGAATTAGATCAACTTACTATAGCAGTATGATTTCTATGGCATTTCAAGTTAAGTTGAGAACGGTTGATTATAATTATTACACTTACTTAAGCAGCATTGGTGCTTATGAGGTAGGCAGAAATCCGAATTTCACAAACACATACATTATGCCTGTCAATCTGTACTCAAACATTGAATATGGTTACGGTATTATGTGCTCATATTCAGAATACGAAACTGACACAATTTTTTAAAAAAGCATAGCATGAAAAAGCGTTACGGTTCAATCATATTATTATTGCTAAGTGTGACAATCAGCTATGCACAAACGAATGTTTCAGGTTATGTGTACGATGCCAAAACAAAAGAAACCATCATTGGAGCCAATGTGCTCGATACTATCGGAAATGCAGGTGCAAGCACAAATACACAAGGCTATTTTTCGCTAAGTACACAATCTTCGGTTTTGAAAATTTCATTTATCGGATACAAAACAAGTTATGTTGATATCAGCACTAACAATGATGCTGTTTTAAATATTTATCTTGAAGCATCTGTCGAGCAATTACAACAAGTTGAGGTGTCTGCACAGATTGAAAATTACATGAATGCGCCAAAGTTGGATATGAAAGACATCAAGCGTTTACCGGCAATTGGAGGGCAGCCTGACGTGTTAAGAGCAACACGAATACTTCCCGGAATTCAAACTCAAAATGAAATGTCCAGCATGTTGGTGATACGGGGAGGAGATCCCGGACAAAATATGTATTTGCTTGACGATACCGAATTGTTATCCGTAAACCATCTGGGTGGCATCATGTCTGTTTTTAATCCCGACATTATTAAGGATGTGCGGATTTACAAAGGTGGCTTTCCGGCTAAATATGGTGGTAAATTGTCCTCAATTGTTGATATTACACAGCGTACTGGTAACTCAGATGAGTTTAAAGGGGCTTTTGGAGTTGGCATTACTGATTTGAGCCTTAGTTTAGAAGGAAAACTTGGAGAAAACACAACCTATATTTTCAATGGTAGAAAAACCGTTTTTGATGCTTTGTTGTACGGCATGAGTTCTATTATGGATGGAAATGAATCAAAGCTGTTTTATGGCTTTTATGATGCAAGCATGAAAATATCCTGGACTGCCAATGACAAAAATAAATTTCACTTTAATGTTTTTCAGGGAGATGATTACATACATACCATGAATAAAAAAAATGAGTATGATAAAGCCAACTCAAAGGTGAAAGGGAAAAACCACTGGGGTAATTTTATGCTTGCCGGATCGTGGAACAGCATCCTCAGTTCAAAAGTATTCGGGCGAACGGTATTGTCTTACACTCGATACAGAGTAAGGGATTTTCAATCATACAATAACGATACCATCAACGGTTATGAAAAAACATTTTTGTCCAGTGTAGATAATCTGAGTTTGAACTCCAACTGGAATTTCCGAATTTCCAATGCATGGCGGATTGATGCAGGTGTGCATTCATCTTTTGGATATTACACTCCTTATCGGTACAAGATTGAAGGAGAAAGCTCATCGTTTACAAACGTATCCAATGAGGTATTAAACAATGCTGTTTCTTTGTCAAACAATCTGAATCTTTTTGATTTTTTCACTGCTGATATTGGTCTGCGTGCATCGAATTATTCCTATACTGGGGTCAATGAATTTTCCTTGGAACCCAGATTGGATATGAATGTTAACATGAAAGATTGGGGCAGAATAAATATGAATTACATGCATGTTAGTCAAATGTCACATTTGTTTCTTTCACCCGGAACCATTTACGTGAATGAAACATGGTTGCCGGCATCCAAAGGAATTCCGGTATCAAAATCAAAACAGTATTCTGCCTCATGGAGTAAAAGCTTTCATAATAATATGTTTGTGTTTAGTCTTGGTGCTTATCAGAAAGATATGTCAGATCTTATTACAGCAAAATCGGTATATTTTGATGCGACAAGCCTTGAAAAATGGGAAAATATTGTGGAAACAAATGGTTTCGGTACCGTTCAGGGTATTGAGCTGATGATAAAAAAGAACCATGGTCGCTGGACAGGAATTATATCATACCATTTAAGTCAGGCAACCCGTCAGTTTGAAAATATCAATGGTGGAGAAGCATATCTGTATGAATTCAACCGCCCTCATGATTTTTCCATATTCGCAAGTTATGAATTAAATGAAAAATGGACTTTTAGTGCAGCATGGTGTTATCAGTCCGGCTTACCATACACTCCAGTTATTGGACGACAAATGATATTTGACCCCAATCATGAAGACGGTTATAATTATTACGAAGCTTTTATTTATGGAGAACGAAACAGCGAAAAAATGAAAGCTTTTCATCGATTGGATATTGGGTTTACTTACAAAACAGTAACTAAAAAACGCAAACTGCCATGCGAATGGACCTTCTCTCTTTACAATGCTTATAACAGACACAATCCAAACTATTACTATTACAACAACAATGATGGACCGGAGATTTATAGTCCTACACAACAATTTGTTCATTATGACATGTATCAAATGAGCATCTTTCCAATCATACCCGGAGTATCGTACAAAGTGTATTTTGGAAAAGAAGATGTGAAAAGTAAATTTGAAAAATTATCACTAAAAAACTGGTTGAAATATGAAAACTAAAATACTGATTATCGGAATATTATCGCTTGTGGCTTTGCAGGTATCTGCCCAAGATTCATATATTAAAAACAGATGGAATATTAAGCTTGCCTATCAAACAAGATTTAGTGAAAATGAGGTTTACAGTATCAATAAACCGCTTTACAACATCGCAGCAAATTATGGAGTTTTTAATCATTTTGAGTTTGGTTTGAATGCTGCATATTCAGTTGGAATATCTACAGATAAACTAAAATATTTTGCAAACTGCAATTTTCATATTCTTCCCTTTTTTGTGGATGCTGAAGATTTTAGATTCGATTTTTATTTGACCACAAATTGTGGTGGCATAACCTATTTTTACGGTCCAACAGATGTTTATCAGCCTGATGGCACATTTGAATACCATGAATCATACAAATTATACAAGTTCTATTACGGTGCAGGAGCAGGAGCGGCTTTCTATCCATTCAAACATGTGGGTATTTATGGAGAATTTACATATGAGGAATATTATATGACAAAAGCTTGGTTTCTCAAGTATGGATTGAGTGTGAAGTTTTGATTTTGGGAGAGCCTTGGTACAGCAGCCGTTTGGCCCGGATACAACAAAAAAAGTTCACGGGAAATTCAGAGTCCGTATAGTGATTTATTTAAAAATGTTTAGTTTTGTGTATAAGCCAGCACAAAACATGGGCTTATTTTTACCCCTGAGTGAAATAAGCTTACAAATTATTGGGGATAAACGAATTAGCGTTTATTGCAGGAGCGATAGTGCAAACATTTAAATTTGGATAAGAATTGTATATCTGTATGAACAGTTATACGGTTT
>JAQICX010000088.1 GCA_027858345.1 Kiritimatiellia bacterium
TGCTTTGTTTATACCTAATCATTCAAGCGTATCAAAGCATAAAGTAGCACAAATGTTTACAAAAAAATCTAAATTATTGAAATTAAGTCATTTAACCTCTTGAAAAGAAAAAACCGTGATTAAAATTGTGATTGAGTAAATAAAGGCTTGTTATTTATTCAGCATTTTATATAATAACCTAAATTATATTATTGGAATAAAAAAATATGGCATTATTTGTATATACAGCACGCACAAAAGCTGGTGAAAAAATTGAAGATATTGTAGATGCTCCTGATCGTAGGACTGCAATGATATTGATTGCCAAGATGGGGCATACTCCGATTTCTATTCAGGAGAAGAGTAAAGTTGCAGATAGCAAAAAAGGGGCATGGTTCAAGTTTTCATCTTCAGCAAAGGATAAACTGAAACCACGTGAAGTTTTGATGTTTACAACAGAGCTTAGTGACCTTTTGGCATCTGGTATGACTCTTGGTAATGCTCTCAACTGTTTGGCAAAGCGTCGGGCAGACAGGGGCAAAGATAATGTGATTGCTAAACTACGCGATGAGATTATCAGTGGTTCAGATTTTTCCAGTGCTTTGGCTGAACATCCAAAGATTTTTCCGGAGTTGTATGTTAACATGATTCAGGCAGGTGAGAGCAGTGGTGCTTTGCCGGAAGTTCTAAAGCGTCTTGTGGTGCATTATGAGAGACTACAGGAAACCAAAGAAAAAATCATAATGGCTCTCGTATATCCGATGATTGTTTTGGTAATGGGTGTTGGTACTGTTGTTTTTGCGATGGTTGCCGTTATTCCTCAGTTTGAAACTGTTTTCAGTCAGATGGGAGCTAAATTGCCTGCAATCACTCAATTACTTATTGATATTAGTGCCGCAACAAAGAACTATGGTGTTTTCATGTTGCTAGCCATTATTGCTGCTGTGGTTCTCCTTGGTAATTTTATTAAGACCGAAAAGGGTCGTTTGATGTGGGATAAGCTTAAACTTAAGATGCCTTTGATTAAAGGTGTTGTTGCAGCTGCCATATATTCAAATTTTGCAAGAACATTTGCAACTCTTTTACAAAATGGAGTTCCTGTTGTCAGATCAATTGAGATTCTTCAAAAGACAGTTGGTAATGCTGTCATTTCAGCAGAGCTTAAGAATGCAAAGAATAGAATTACTGATGGTTCAACAATTTCCAGACCTCTTGCTGCAAGCGGGGCATTTCCTATCATGATGACTGACATGTTGGCCGTGGGTGAAGAAACAGGCGATTTGCCAAGTGCTCTCTCTCATATTGCTAAAAGATATGAGGGTGAACTTGATCATAGTCTTAAGGTTTTTACAACTGCTCTTGAACCAATTTTGATTGTTCTGATTTCGGTGGTTGTTGGTTTTGTTGCAATTAGTATTCTGTCTGCCGTATTCAGTTTATCCTCCGGGATGGATATGTAGGCTGGCGGAGCCAGTCTGTTAAGGCTAAGATTAAGGTAAAGGCTAAGAGCTGATTTCATCAGCAGATTAAGACGGCTATCCCGCAGGGCGAGATAGTTCCGCTTTGCGGGATTACGAGTGGAATGCTTTCCGTCGAAATGATTAAAATAGGGCAATGTTTTTCATGCCGTCACGCAGGTGACCATTGCCGCTCCCGATGTTGCAATTTAACGTTCAAATTGCAGCAGGTTCAGCCCTGTAGCCGAGTCGCCACGGCTCGGGGAAAGCTGGAATATTCTTCATGTAACACGGAGCGAAAAGGCTGGGAACGGCAAAGTCCGTTTTGTGGGTTTTAGTCCTTGGTCGAGAATCCTTAGTCCTTCTCGGCAGTTGCGAAGCGACTCAACTTAACACTGCGAACAAAGTGAGTAAACTTATAACAATTTAAAAAAAGGAAGAATTATGACTCCACAAGAGTTAACAAGTAAGCTTGAGAGTGATTTGGGTAAGGAATTAAAAGCTGTATATCTTTATGGATCATCTGCATCTGCAGATTTTAATCCCAATGTTTCTGATTATAACGTAATGATTGTTGTTGAAGAACGTAATATGGCAACTTTGAATATTTTGGCGAAAGTCTGTAAACCATGGATTGCCGGTGGCAATCCTGCACCTTTTATTTTTACTGAAAAAAGAATTTTAAACTCCTTGGATGTATTTCCTGTTGAATTTTTTGATATAAAAAGATCATATAAAAAACTTTATGGTGAAGACCTGATTAAGGATTTAGACATTCAGAAAGACAATCTTCGCCATCAGTTGGAGAATGAATTTAAGGGTAAGTTGATTAATTTGAGTGCTGCATATCTGACAACAGCAGGTAAACCTAAGGCTGTTGCAGATTTGATGACCGCAACAATATCTTCGTTTGTGGCTCTGTTCAGGGGCGCAATATGGTTGCTGTCTGAGACTTCAGATGTTCCCGAGCAAAAGTCTGAGGTTATTCAAAAGGCAGTTGAAATTCTTCAAATTGATTCAAAGCCTTTTCTTATGGCATTGCAATTGAAGAATAGAGAGATAAAATTTAAGAGCATTGATGTTGATTCGCTATTTAACGAATATATTAACAATATACAAATTGTGGCGGATAAGATTGATGGGCTGGAATGTTCAGTAAATAGTTGATGGTAAATAGTAAATAGGGAAGAACAATCACCCCTCCCACCTCGCAGGCGAGGCGACCTCCCCTTGGCAAGGGGAGGAGTTTTTGCGAACTGCGATTAACTTGCAGTTTCAAAGTCTGTAGCTGACCTCAGCAGAGGTCGGGGGAAAAACCGAGGTCTGTCATGTGTGGCGTAGATCAACGAGTGAAGCCTTATGACCTCGGCTACAGCATGAACATTGCAGTTTAAGAGTTAGATTGGATTTCACAGCTAGCTCTGCTAGTTCCACAAGGCTTGGAATGAATTTTGCTCATAATTTGTTTTAGTCGTGAGTCGTGAGTCCAGAGTCGTAAATGCAAAACGGGAAGAACAAAGGTTGAGATGCCGAGCTGGAGCTCAGCGCTCCCAGAAGCTGACAAACGCCAAACAGAAACGTCTTACGTATCACGTAGTACTTATCACTTTTAATGAAAGGATTGAAAACATGAGTTATGCAATTGAAACACAAAATTTGACTATGGAATTTAAACTAGGCAAAAATGTTGTCAAAGCTGTTGACAATCTATCTTTTGCTGTTGAAGAAGGGCGCGTTTTTGGTTTTCTTGGTCCCAATGGTGCAGGCAAGTCGACGGTTATGCACATTCTTCTTGGTTTTCTAAAACCTACATCTGGCGTAGCCCTTATTAATGGATCGAATGTTTTGCAAAACATTGCCAGACAGCATATTGGTTATCTTCCTGAACATCCCGAAACATATAAATTTCTTACGGGGCGTGAACTGCTTATTAACACAGCAAATCTGTTTAATATAAAAAAGAGTCACATTGCCAGCAAAATTAGTGATTTGCTAAAACTTGTTAATTTGGATGATTCCTGTGCAAATAGAAAGATTGTCACATATTCTAGAGGAATGATGCAGCGAATTTGTCTTGCTCAGGCTCTGATTAATGAACCATCCATTGTGATTCTTGATGAACCAACCAACGGCTTAGATCCTTTGGGGCGCGAGACCATTCGTCAGATTATTGCAGATCTCAAAGCCGAGGGCAAAACAGTTTTCTTTTCATCTCATGAGCTTTCAGAAGTGTCAACAGTGTGCGATGAAATTTCCATAATGGTTAAGGGTAAGATTAAAGTTGAGGGTGATTTAAAAGAACTTGTTCCCGATAATAAAGATTTGCAATCATTTTTTATGGAGGTAATTAGTGATGAATAAAATACTGACTATTGCACATCTTACCATTTTGAGTGTGTTGAGAAAGAAAGATGTTTATATTCTTTTTATTATATCTGTTGCCGTATTAATCATTATCTGTTCTCTTAATGTTATGGGGCTTGCAGGTATAGCAGCATATGTTAAAGATATTGGTTTGCTATTCACTTGGCTATTTTCAATTATTCTGGCAACCAGTGTTGCTTCAAACACTTTGCAGGAAGAGGAAAAAAGTGGAACCATATACTCATTGCTGGCAAAACCAATTAATCGGAAACAGCTGATATGTGGAAAATGGATTGGTGTTTTCTCTGTCGCCGTTGCAGTTACCTTTGTTTTCTACATGATTGTTTTTCTGCTGGTATTTCTAAAAGGTGGTAGTTTCCCAATATATTCGCTTGTTCAGGCAATGATTCTGCATTTTGGAGTTATTGGCATTGTAATTGGATATTCCTTACTGTTTTCAACAAGGCTTAACTCCGACGCAGCAACAATTATATCTTATGTTATGACTGCAACATGCTTTCTGATTATTCCTAAGATTCCTCAGCTGATTGCATCTCCTGCAACAACAAAATTTTCATCATTTATTTTTACTGCCTTGTATAACATTTTGCCACACTTTGAGATATTGGATTTAAGGCAGAGATTGGTACATGATTTTGCTGCGATACCAACTGGCATATTTGTAATCTCAATTTTATATTCCCTGTTTTTTACGGTACTATTTTTGTTACTTGCATGGCTAGGATATAGAAACAAGTTCTTCTCAAGGTCAGATAGATACTGATTAATGGTAAATGGTTGATGGTAAATAGTAAATGGTGTCTAGTCCTGTGATAGTTTTACACTTTTGAAAGGAAAAGGACTAGACATGGTTGATAAATATGTTTATAGTGAATATGAAAAAACCAATTTTAATAATTTTATTGCTTGTTGTAATAACATCATGCCTGTCGAGCATACTTTACAATAAGCTTTTAGCTGGAAACAAAAATTATAGCTCAGATAGTTTAAATGCTGTTTTTGGTTCAACGAGAACAGCTCTCAGTTCATACTTTTATGATAAGGCTGATTTGTATTTTCATCGCGGTATCTCCGAAGGTGTTGCAGCTCATAAGCATGAGGAGAAAGCTATAGCTATGCATGAGGACCATGAAGATAATGACCATGATGTTGAGTTGCAGAAAACGGTGTTTGAGCCCCAAAATCCAATTGCAAATTTTTATACAACAATGGATGTCGCAACGGTCCCAAGTGGTCACTTTCATAGAACCGGTGAAGAGTCTAAAGAGATTCTCCCTTGGATATATCTGGCAATAAAAATTGATCCTACAAATGATGAACTATATCGAACCATTGCATATTGGTTGGACCAAGGATTGGGTAGAGAGGATTTGAGTGTTCAAATGCTTGATCTTGCCCAACAGAATTTACCATACAATCCAAGTATAAAGCTTGAACAAGGAATGATTTTTCTGAAAAACAAAGATGATGTTGCTGCACTTCAGAAGTTTGAGGCAGCATTGAAATTCATTAATCTACAACCTGAAGATCAGCAGGATCCTTATCTTAAGGCAAATATTTTGCTGGAAATTGCAGGCATATATGAAAAGCAGGGGAGAACTGCGGAAGCGCTTGAGTCATATCAGCAAATCCATCAGCTATTCCCGGAACGTCAGTCGACTATTAATAAGATTAAGGCATTAACGGAGTGATAGCTGGCTCTGCCAGCTGTGCTAAGTGCTAAGTTAATAGAAGCGGACAGGTCTCACATAGTTTGTTTTAGTCGTGAGTCGTAACCGCAAAGCGGGAACAAAATAGTCTGTATCCCGACCTGCCGGGCCATAGTCTCGACCGCTTCCTGCGTAGTTTGCAGAACGAAAGGGGAAGAGCGTAGGCTGGTTGATTTATAAAGAATTGGGTGCAGGCTACCTGTCGCGCAGTAGACCCAGCTACTAATTGTAAAAACATTTATTAGTAGCTTGGCGAAGGCGGAAGCCTGCAAACTTTTGACAGAACATGAATAATAAAAGGAAAAAAAAGATGAAATCATATGGATATTTCACGACGGATAGTCGCGAATTTGTTATTACCGACCCGCTGACTCCGCCACGGGCGCAGGTCAATTTTCTCTGGAACGATATGCTGATCTCTGGGATAAACCAGTTTGGCAGTGGAGACGGGGTGTTCAACAACCAGACCCTGACACTCAACCACCCGGAAGGGCGTGTCCGCCTCATTCGTGACGGTCGTCGCTATTTCTATCTGCGCGACACCGAATCCGGTGCCATCTGGAACACCGGCCTTTCCCCCATCAACACCCCCGGCGCGCGATTAACCACGCAAGTAGGCCTCGGCTATTCGAAGTTTATCATGGAGTATGACGGCATCATGACGGAAAGTCGCGTTTTTCTCGCTCCCGATGAGCCCGTCGAAATATGGGAGTTCACCGTCCGGAATACCTCCGATCGACCGCGCCGCTTACGGCTCGTTCCCTATGTTGAATGGTGGCTTGGTGGCTACCCGACCTTTTCAAGTCCCTATTCGTACCTTCGCAGTACGTATGACCCCAGTCATCATGCTGTGCTAAGTTTTAACACCTCCGATGAGCGGCCGCACACCCGCTACAATGCCTTTGTCGCGACCGATGGGGATGTTCTCCAATGGTGCGGGGGGCGCCGTGATTTTTTGGGGCCATTCGGCTCCGTTACGCAGCCGCGCGCACTGATGGATGGAGTGATGTCGTGCAAGGAGTCCTGGTGTGAGGAATTGGCCGGCTGCCTGGAAATTCCTGTGGACCTGGACGCCGGTGCTTCGCTCGATGTGGCCGTGTTGCTCGGCAGCTTTGACACGCTGGAGGAAAAGGATCGCCTGATCGCCAAGGTGATGCCGCCTGCCTATCGCCATGAGGCATGGGATTGCCTGATTGCTGACAAGGCCGCCATGCTCTCCCGTGTGCAGGTGCGCACTCCCAACGAACAGATTAATCGTCTCGTCAACGTCTGGGCCAAGCAACAGATACAGTTGTGCGTGGAGTTTGGACGGGATGGGGCACGCGGGTTCCGCGATACTCTTCAAGATGCCTGGGGCATCCTCCCTTTCAACGCTCCGCTGGCCAAGGCGAAGATTAAAGAGACACTTGAGCACCAATACAGTGACGGGCATGCGGTGCGGGGCTGGTTGCCGCTTCAACCGCACCACTATTCCGATGGTCCCGCATGGATTACCCCCACGGTGGAGGCCTATCTCAAGGAAACCGGCGACGTGGCCATGTTGGAGGAGAAGGTTCCGTACTTGGACCAGGGTGAGGCCACAGTGCTGGATCACATGCTCCGGGGCGTCAGGCACTTGAGCGAGGACTTGGGCGTTCATGGCCTGGTTCTGGCTCACGAGGGAGATTGGAATGATTCCCTGAATTGGATGGGACGCGCAGGTAAAGGAGAGAGCGTCTGGACGTCTATGGCTCTGTTTCACAGTCTGAATTTACTTGCTGGGATTGCACACGATGTTCTGAACAATCCGGCACTGGAAACGGAGATGAAAGAACGGGCAGTCAGGATCCAGACGGCCATTGAAGAGCATGGTTGGGACGGACAATGGTATCTGGCTGGCTACAGTGATTTTGGCAATCCGGTCGGTTCCTCGAAAAACAAAGAGGGCCGTATTTATCTCAATACGCAGACGTGGGCGGTATTAACCGGTCTGGCCCGTGGCGAGCGTAAAGTCGCTTGTCTTAAGGCGATCGACGAGATTCTCGAGTCCCAACACGGCTCACTGACGTTGACGCCGCCCTATACCGCCGCCGATCCCAATGTCGGCCGCGTCACCATGTTGCTGCCCGGCATGTATGAGAATGGCACTCCCTATTGTCACGGCACTGCCTTCAAAATCATCGCCGACCTGACGATCGGACGTGCGGATCGCGCATTGGCCAGCTATCTTAAGGTCATGCCGGACAATCCCGACCATCCGTCGACGGTTTCAGGGTGCGAACCCTATGCGTTCACGAACCAGTACCTAGGTCCTGAGAACGGGCGTGCAGGAGACTCAATCAGCGGGTGGATCACGGGGGCAGCGGGTTGGATGTTTCGAGCCGTGCTCGAGTACTTCCTCGGAATCAAGCCGGGATTCAAGGGCTTGACCGTTGAACCATGCCTGCCGACTGGGTGGGACACTGTCTCGGCGCAAAGGTACCTGCGTGGCAAACGATACGATATTTTAATCCAGCGGAAGGTGGGCGGATACGACATAACCGTCAATGGCCAATCGTATAGTGGCGGGGTGATTCCTTATGAAACGGGTGAAGGTTTATAAAAGCGCGAGGAGTTTCATTCTTCGCTTTGCAAGCTTTGCAGGACACGGTTGGAGAACTAAGGTTGGGTTTGTTTTAGTCTAGAGTCCTGAGTCCTTAGTCGTAACCGCAATATGGAAAACAACTCTTATTTTTTAGTCGTAAGTCAAAGCAATAGTCTGACTGTCTTAACGGTCTAACGGTTTACTGTGTCCTGCATAGCGAAGCGACGCATGGAACGGTCGGACTGTCTAATTAAATTAAAAAAAGGAAATAAAAATGAAACTTGAAAAGAATGACAAATTATTAATGATTGGAGATTCAATCACAGATGTTGGTAGGGCCAGACCAGTAGGCGAGGGATTGTTTGACGCATATGGCAATGGTTATGTGAATTTTGTAAAAGGTTTACTTGATTGCTCATATCCGGAACTTGCAATTCGTGTTGTTAATATGGGATGCAGTGGCGATACTGTAAGGCAGTTGAAAGAACGTTGGCAGACAGATGTTATTGATCAGAATCCACAATGGTTGTCGATAATGATTGGCATCAATGATGTGTGGCGTCAGTTTGATATTCCAAAACAGTTGGAAAATCATATTATGCTTGATGAATATGAAGCAACGTTGTGTGAATTGATTGGTAAAGTAAGACCATCCTTAAAAGGACTTGTGTTGATGACCCCATATTACATTGAGCCATGTTTAGATGATGCAATGCGTGCCAGGATGGATCAGTATGGTGTGGTTATGAAAAAACTTGCTGACCAATATGATGCAATTTTTGTGGATACTCAAAAAGCAATGAATGGTATGCTCGAACACTTTCATTCAAGTTATCTCGCATGGGATCGTGTTCACCCCAATGTGTCTGGTCATATGGCTCTTGCAAAAGCATTCCTGAAATCTATAGACTTCGAGTTTTAAGACAATATCTCACTGCGTGAGCCGTTTGTTGTTGGATAGCTGGTTGGATAGTTTCCCGCTTTGCGGAATTGGCAATCTGTCGCTCCATAAGACACCTGGTTGAAAGTCGGCACATTAGGACTAAGGACTCATGACTATGGATTAAAACAAATCATGTTCATCTTGTAGTTCCTGTCAAAAAGATCATCTGCATGAACTTCATAGTTTATATGTTGATATGTATTAATTTATCTGTTCATAGAACCGACTCTACAACTGCTTGCCAACAACAATACTCTTTGTTGTAGTGTCCGCTCTGTGAGCGGAATTATAATTCATTATTATTTTCGGTTCACAGCCCAGCTATTAATTAAATCAAATATATTTTTTGGTGGTATTGAAGAAATTGGCTTTCTGTAAAGAATTTGCTTGTTATTTTTGCGTTTTTTTTTAATACTTCACAACCGAAACAGGAAACTCTGAATCAAAGTTGCCCCAGTAGCTCAGTGGACAGAGCGGTAGATTCCTAATCTATAGGTCGGAGGTTCGAGCCCTCTCTGGGGTACCATTTCTTAATTAAGTGCTAAGTGATAGGTGATAAGTGGGAAGTAGGAAGGTTGTTTTGTAAGTTTTTTGTATATCAACGACAAAACATCTATCTCATTGGAATAAAATATGAAAAATATAAGGTTTTCGGAAAAGCAGAAGCTTACAAGCTATAGAAAAATTGCCATTTCCAGCTGGAAACATCCGCGTGATCCGTCAACGTATGCAATGCTTGACCTTCCCACATCCGCTGCAAAAGAGTTTATCAGCCAATATGAGTCGGAAGTTCCTCTGACAATGACACATTTTATTGCTAAAATAATCGGACATAGTTTGGAAAAATTTCCAGAATTGAATCATGTTCTTAGAGTTGGTAAACTTCAGCAGAGAGAAACCATTGATGCATTCATTACCACATTAATAAAAGGTTCAACAGGGAAAGATCTTTCTGGGTTTTCTATTCGTGATATAAATAACAAGTCGATTGAAGAGGTTGCAATCATCTCAAAAGAGAAGGTTGATGATCTCAGATACAATAGGGATAAGAACAATTTAAAGGTTCAAAAGATTATGAAGCATTTACCCATTGTTTTAATCAAACCACTGCTTCGTATTCGTGAATTTTTTCAGTATACATTAAATCTTTCATTGGGAATGAAGGATGCTTTTGGGTCAGTGATTATCTCAAACATTGGTGCATTGGGAATTGAAAATGCTTTTATTCCGTTGTCTCCATATTCCCGATGTCCTCTGATTATCGGCATCGGCAAACCAAGAAAGATTCCTGTAGTTCAGGGTGATGAGGTTGTAGTTGAGGAGTCGATGATTATCTCCTTCACATTTGACCATCGTCATGCTGATGGCGCACATGGTGCAAGTCTCATAAGACGCTTCAAAAAAATATTTTCAAATCCTTCCGCCCACAAACAAATTTTTGATAAAGATGAGCTGGCGGAGCCAGCGGTGCTAAGTGATAAATAGGAAGTTGGAAGTTATTAGAGAAGCAATTGATAGCTGGGCTTTTTCTTCAAGCTCGGTGTTCCCACGGGGCTAAAAACGGTAAACTGTAAACGATTGTGTTGCACCGCAACCTATCATCTTTAAGTTTGTCCGCGCCGGGGCGACGCGGCTACAGTGTGAAAATTGCAGTTTAACCGTTTATTGTTGAATAAACCCTGTAGCCGAGTCCCGTGGGCTCGGGGAAAAACCGAGGTCTGCAGACCTCAGCTACAGTTTGAAAACTGCAGTTTAACCGTTTATTGTTGAATTAACTTTGCTTGTCACGCCGGAGTAACGTAGGCGGATAGCCGAGTATGAAGGAAATGGGCTCGGAAGTGTCTTGACTAAAAACTAAAAGCTAATAACTATTTGAAAATACTGTGTACTGTACACTTTTTACAGAAAAAAAATAAAACAGGAGTATATAATGACGAATAAACTGCGTTGGGGAATTATAGGTACCGGATCGATTGCACAAGCCTTTGCTTTTGGCTTAACAACTTCAAGAACAGGGACATTGCAAGCTGTTGCAAGCCGAACCCAGGAAAAAGCAGATGAATTTGGAAGCAAGTGGGACTGCGGAACATGTTATGGCAGCTATGAAGCACTTTTAGCAGACAAGAACGTGGATGCTGTATATATTGCAACTCCTCATCCGATGCATCCTGAATGGGCAATAAAAGCTGCAGAAGCCGGGAAACATATTATAGTTGAAAAACCAATAGCGGTAAACAGTTGGCAGGCAGAAGCTATTGTTGAAGCCGCGATGACAAATGGGGTGACTCTCATGGAGGCATACATGTATCGCTGTCATCCTCAGATTGCAAAAGTTCGTGAGCTTCTTCGCAACAAAGCCATTGGACAAGTTCGAATGATTACAGCTTCGTTCTCTTTTGGTGGAGGGGATACTCCCGATCCCCAGTCACGCACGCAGAATAAAAGTCTGGCCGGCGGTGGTATTCTTGATGTAGGCGGCTATCCGGTTTCAATGGCACGTATGATTGCCGGAGAAGCAATTGGAAAACCTTTTGACAATCCAGTTGAAGTTAAAGCAGTTGCAAATATAGGAGAAGAAACCGGAGTTGACGAATGGGCAGCAGCAGTTCTCAAGTTTAAGGGTGGCATTGTCGCACAAGTGTCAACGGGAGTAAGAGTTTCGCAGAGTAATGATGTGACAATCAATGGTTCACAGGGCAGCATTTATATCAGCACCCCATGGGTGCCAAATGGACGAGATGGTGTGGGAAGTGCAAAAGTATATCTTCGTCAATCAGGAAAAGAAGAAGTGGTATTCGATTGTTCAAGCGATATAACACTTTATGGACTTGAGGCAGATGCTGTCGCAGATGCTATACCTGAACAGCAGGTTCAGGCAATGAGCTGGGAGGATACCTTGGGAAATATGGACGTGCTTGATGAATGGAGAAGACAGATTAACCTCAAGTTTGATGATGAATTACCTCACCCCGTCAAAGTGAATATTGCCAACCGCCCTATTAAACCAGCGAATAATCATAAAATGAAATTTGGAACAATACCAGGAGTTGATAAACCGGTAAGCAAACTTATCTTTGGCGCTCTCACTGCACACGGAAGCTACGAAAAAGCACAGATTATGTTTGATAAATGGATTGAACTGGGTGGCAACACATTCGATACAGGGCAATGTTATGGACCATGCGATGCAATTTTTGGCAACTGGGTGAAGTCTCGTGGCATTCGAGATGACATTGTGATTATAGGCAAGGGCAATCATCCTCCGTATAATCATCCAGAACATATCAACATGCAGGTTGAGAAAATGCTTAATGAATTTCATACAGATATGATGGATATATATATTATGCATCGAGATAATATTGGATGTCATGTTTCCGAATGGATAGATGCTCTTAATGAACAGGTTGACAAAGGACGAATGAAAGTTCTAGGTGGATCCAACTGGACCACAGAGCGCTTTATAGAAGCCAACAAGTGGGCTGCTGCAAATGGAAAGCAGGGACTGACAATACTGAATAATAATCTTGCATTGGCAGAGATGGTAAATCCTGTATGGGACGATTGTCTGCATGTTTCTGATCAGAAATCCAGAAAATGGATGGAAGAAAACAAAATTGTTCATTTGGCCTGGTCAAGTACTGCTCGGGGATTTTTCACCGACATCAGCGGACCTGATAAGTTGGAGAATGAATCGTTGGTGAATTCATGGTATTCGGAACGAAACTTTGCGGTAAAAGAACGTGCAATACAGTTGGCAGAAAAGAAAGGCTGTGCACCAATTAACATTGCTGCCGCATGGGTATTGAATCAACCATTCTCGTCATTTGCTCTTATAGGACCTGAAACACCAAGCGAAATGGTAGGGAATCTGCCTTCTCTTGATATTGTGCTTTCTCCAGAAGAGATTGCCTGGCTTGCCATGGATAAATAAATCTAACAAAATGATACACAATCCACTCCAATTAAAAACAATTGGAGTGGTTTTGTATTTATTGTCATCTTAATCCTTGGATAATATCTTTTGCTTGCAGCTGGGCTGCCTTATGCGTTCATTGTTTCTATTAATTTTGCTAATTCTTCATAGCTGTTATTATATTTTAATGCACCCATTGGCATGTTGTTAAGGCTGTGTATAATGAAAAGAGTGTCTGCAATCTTAAGACCACCTCTTGTTTGAATATAGTCTTTGTAGTGATATGCATAATCATTCATTGAACCCATTACGCTTTTATTGTTTGTGTTGGCATACTGAATAGATTCATATTCCTGCATAAATTCTGATTTCACATTTTCGGGAATTTTATTGGTTTCCAACATGAATTTCAGAGTTGTTTTAAATAAGTTTGATAATTCCTTGATTTCAGCCCTCTTAACATTAGTAGCAATAAAGTTAAAGAGCGTTTTGTCGTTCACAAAGAGAATGCATTTTTTCCCATCAATATAGATTAGATTTGCATGCCAGGAGCCAAGGTTTGCTCCATCTGGTTCTTGAGTAGATATATCATTTTTTTTTAACCCCATTTCTTTTTGGAGTTTTTTAGTACACCTTATTAGTTGCATGTTGTTTCCTGTTTCCTATTGTTGATTATCTGTGTTTTGTTTTGAAATTTTTCTGTCATCGTTATTGGTTTATTCGCAGAGGAAGACCATTTCCATGTCGCTCCAGTTTGCTCCCGGTTTTCTGTTTGGGAGTTGGCGTTGGCATGGGTCGGTTTCTTTCCACCATTTTTTAGTTATAGGGTCGTCGGCAATGGTCTGCATATCAGCATCAAAGTTGTTTCCAACATATTCCATATAGCTGAAGAGATACTTTTTGCCTTCAATTTCTGTTACATAAATTGAGTAGTTTTGGATATTTGCTCTTTTAATTGCCTGAATTACATCCGGCCAGACATTTGCATGTAGTTCTCGGTAGTATTGTTCTTTATCTGCGTTCAGCCCTATTACGGAGCCAAACCGTTTGATGGGCATGGTGGCAAATTGTTCAGGTGTTGGATTTGTTGTTCCGTATTTGGGTGTACATTTTGATTCGCGCATATATCTCCATATTATATGTTTTATTTTGGCAATTATTCTATATATTAATATTGCCGTTGTCAAGGGTGATTATATACCTCAATTATTGGTCCTCAATTTTTCGGTCGAGGCCCCCTCAGTCATGTACGCATGACAGCTCCCCTAAAAGCGGGAGCAGTTGTAAAGCTTGCAATTTAAACGGTTTGCAAAACAACTCACCAACTCCTCCCGGCTATCCACGCCTTGCGGGATAGTCCCGCTCGGCGGGAGGAGGTGCCGAAGGCGGAGGGGTCGTATTCAACATAATTTGTTGAATATTAAGCATTTCCAGATACTTTTCATATTCATCACCCAGTGGGTGACAAATTAATGTTTTTTTATAAAAGCCTGTTAGCAAGTGTTTTATGGTTTTTCTACAAATGTTGCATATCTCACAGAAATTAAAGCTACAGGAAAAACATTTGTTTCTAAAGTAACAGAATTAATTGACTTACTAAGCAATCAATATAACGTAAGCGTCCGTTGAAGCACCTTGTATACAGTTGAGATAATGTGGTTTATAATATGCTGCATGAAAAATACAGAAACAGATAAAACAGGACGGCAGTTGAATCAGTTTTCAACTGAGG
>JAQICX010000125.1 GCA_027858345.1 Kiritimatiellia bacterium
GTAGTTATGACAACGAGGATCCCGCAGGGCGGGACTCCCAAACTTGCAAACAACCGTTGTCTTGGAAAAACGGGAGCGGCCCTCGAGCTTGCGAGAGAGGCTTTAACCACTAAAAAGAAACAATAGGGTGAAGCAATGAACGTAGTGAATGGCCTATTCCTCCTTGCCATAAAATAATATTTTTCACTTTATCACCCAAAACGGCAAAAAAAGAAAAATCAATCCCTGATTTTATAGGCCACTTCACTGCGTTTCGTTGCTTTAGATGCTCTAAAGCCTCGCCAAGGCGTTTACTCAAACGCATGTTTTTCCTTTCAGCCGAAAAACTAAGGAAAATGTTATAAGGTGTAAGCTTAATAAGAATACTAATTGGATAATATATGAATCTAAATTTAATATTAGTTTTAGGCTGTTTCCCGGATTAATATCTCGTTTTTCTCAAAAGGTATTGATTAAGCGATTTGTGAAATTATAATTTGATTTTTTTTTTTTTTTGTGTAATACTTACTCCTTATAAAATTTTTAGGCATTGTATTGCACTAATTTATTAATGGAGGCACATGGTAAATTACTCGAGAAACACTGTATTCATTGAGAATATATAATCTTCTTATTAGATATAATTACATTCAGACTAAAAATGCATTAGAAATTTTATAATAAGGAGAAAGCTCAATCGTTAATCTATTAGGATGATGTTAAACATTTAAGGTGGAATCATCCTGCCAGACTACAGTTGAGTTGATGATATTGGATCTAGCTTCTAAGGTACTCGGACAGATAGTTTTAGCAAACTGTACGACAATATAGACATATTAACAAAGGGTAATTTATATATTTATGAAATTGTACGATATGTTGCTGATTAATCGTTAACAGTAATGAGGTATCAATAAAAGTAATATGGAAGGAATTTATTATGGCAAATTTTAGTGAAAATTTAAAGAGAATTAGAAAAGCAAAAGGAATGACTCAGATGAATCTATCGGCTCTTTCTAATGTTTCGCAATCCACCATATGTGAGATTGAGAAAAATGAGTATACGCCCAAGATGGCTGTAACAATAAAGTTGGCTAATGCCCTTAACATTTCTGTGACAAATCTTGATGAAGAGTTGGAAAAGAATGTCAGGAGTTTGGGTGCTAATTTGATCAGTGAAGAAATTACTAGATATAGCATTGCAGAGAAATGCGAATCCATAAAAATGATCAACTACTCAAAAGATTTAACAGTTGAAGTTCCTCTTGATCTTTATGTTGAGCAGGAAGCGGATGAGATTGTTTATCTTCCTAATGTAAAAGAAAAGGATTTTGTACTAAAGATATGCGACGACAGTATCTGTGGACAATATCCTCAAGGAACCTTTTTACATTGCCGCGACGCTTTTCCGCAACATGGAAAACTTGTGATTGCACATATGAGAACTGGTGAGATTAAATTCAAAATTTATGCAATTAAGGATCAGAAGCAGTATCTGATGGGAATTTCAAATAATGATTTAGAGGATTGTGAGCTAAATTCAGAAATTACTAAGATATGGATTGTTGTTGCTTCTCTGAGACAAGAACTATCTGTTGATCCAACAGGCAATGTTGTCTATGACGGCTGGCAGGAAAGATTAGAAAAGCTGTAGTATAGTGTACAGTTCACAGTATACAGTATTTAGTGATAAGTGCTAAGTGCTAAGTGTTACGTAGAAAGTACTAGGTTAATCTTTAGACTTGATGGCTTTCTAAAAAAACAAGGACGTAAAATATAATTTATTTTACGTCCTTTTTTTATTGTTCGTTAACTGTGTTATATTTTTTCTTTCGCTTTTAAGCACTAGCAGAGTAGCAGGGGTACGACTTAGGACTCACGACTCTGGACTTAAATCAACCATGGTGAAGCGCATTCCAAGCCTTGCGAAACTAGCGGAACTAGCTGTGAAATCCAATCTACCTCTTAAACTGCAATGTTCATGCTGTCGCCATGTCGCCTCGGCGCAGGCATAACAAAAGCAACCGTCACTTTCCCCGCCTCTGCTGAAACTGGCTACAATTGTTGAAGCTACATGAGACGTTAATCAGCATAATATCTGTTGCGGAGTATGAAGAAAATGGACTCAGTGAAGCCCACGACCTCTGCTGAGGTCAGCTACAAACATTATCCTTGTAAGAAAAGGTTGTCTTCATGCATCACACTGTAGCCGAGGTCAGCAGACCTCGGAAAAGCGAGCTTTGCGAGACTTCCTACTTCCCACGTAGCACTTATCACTTAGTACAGCTGGCTTTGCCGGCTATTTCTTGTAAGGCCACATGAGGAGACCGCCATCCATGACTTTGACGTTGGTGAAGCCGGCATTTTGTAGAATTAGTGCTGCTTCATAGCTTTTAAGCGAGATTTTACAGAATGTGACAATTTCTTTGTCTTTATCCAGTTCATTCAGTCTGTTTCTCAGCTTACCCAGAGGAATGTTGACAGCAGCATCAATCTTCATTGCTTCCAGCTCGCTTGGGCCACGAACATCAAGTAATGTAAAATCATCACCATTGTCAAGCTTTGCTTTTACTTCAGCAAATGTAATTCCTTTGTATGCACCATCAATTTTGTTTTCCAAAATATTGGCTGCAGTGATTAAATTATCCATTGCAGGTGAGAATGGTGGAGCATAACACAGATCAAGTTTTGCAATTTGACTTAGAGTCATGCCGGCTGTAATCGCTGTAACAGCAATATCAAGTCTTTTTGCAGAATCACCAGGTCCAATCGCCTGAGCTCCAAGAAGTTTTTTGGTTTTCTTATCGGCAATAAGTTTAAGCATAAGCAGTTTTGCCGTAGGCATAAAATGTGGCTTATCAGGTGCTGGAGAGAGACATGTTTCAACGTCATATCCTGCATCTATTGCCTGTTGTTCACTTAGTCCTGTTCGAGCAGCAGCAAAATCAAACACTTTGCATATTGCACTACCCAGAACACCTTCAAACTTGTCATCGACACCACAAATATCATTTGCAGCAACACGACCTTCTTTATTTGCTGTTGAACCAAGTGGCACATAGCATGGCGTTCCAGTAACCAGATTTGTTTTCTGAGCACAATCCCCTACTGCATATATATCTTTGTCGGATGTCTGCATCTGTTCATTCACTTGAATTGCTCTTGTTGAACCAATTTCAAGTCCTGCATCAGAAGCAAGTTTAGTGGTCGGTCTAACACCAATTGACATAATTACCATATCTGCACTGATTTCATGCTTATCTGTTTTAACTTTATTAACGCATTCTTTTCCATCAAAGCCAAGAACCTTTGTATTAGTCATGACTTTAACACCCTTTGATTCCATATGCTGGGTTAACAACACTGCCATTTCAGGATCCAAAATTGTCATTATCTGAGGAAGCAGTTCAACCATTGTTACCCGGCAGCCTTTTACAACAAGCGCTTCTGCCATTTCAACACCAATAAGTCCACCACCAACAATTACCACATCTTTTGCTTTGTTATCTGAAAGAGTTGCTTTAATACCTTCAGCATCTTCAACGCCATATAGTTTATATATATTCTTCAAATGTCCGCCTGGCAATTCAGGAATAAATGGAGTAGCCCCGGTAGCCATAACCAGTTTATCATATTCAATTGTATCAATTGAACCATCTTCTTGTTTTATTGTAACAGTTTTATTCTTTCTATCTATTGATTTTGCCTCGGTATGATTCAGCACTTTTATGTCTTTTACATTCTTAAAGAATGAGGGATCTCTGATCACTCCCACAGGAGTTGACATAAGCTCAGCCTGTTCTTTAACCACACCGGACACATAATAAGGGAGTCCACATCCCGCATATGACAAGAATTCACCTTTTTCGATTACTGTTATTTCTGCGTCTGCATCCAATCTTCTAATTCTTGCAGCTGCTTTTGGTCCAGCTGCCACACCACCAATAATTACTATTTTCATTTTATACCTTTTTATAACTTAGTTAGACTGTTAGTCCGTTAGATTTTTAGACCGTTGCTTTGACTAAGGACTCTCGACTCAGTACTAAGACAAGCCATGAGTCAACTAATTTCACCACCTCGGCGAGAAACTCAACCCGTACCACTTAGCACTTATTACGACTGGCGGAGCCAGCTTCTTAACCTTAATCGATCTGCTCGCAGAGCGAGCTCTTATCACTGCTTGCGAAAGCCAGCTTGTATATAACGAACCCTTTATATAATATATTATTTATATAGTCAAGCTTTTTATCTATTTTGATGTTTTCCTTTAATTTTTCGGTCGTCGGACATATATGAAAGTTTTCATTGCATGGCGAATATGTTTTTGATATTATTCTAACAAGAGTTAAGATTGAGAGCCGAGCTGGCCTGTTGCGCCGTAGACAGAAACTGCGAAGGCGAAAACTCAGCGGTCGTGGAAGAAGTTTTGGAGGACTAAAGTGATTTGGTTTTAGTCGAGAGTCGTGAGTCCTAAGTCGTAACCGCAAGGCAGAAAGCAACGGTCTAACAGTCTTAACTGTCCAACGGTCTAACTAAATTAAAAAAAGGAACAAAAGAATGAAAAGAACAACACTATATATATTAATGTTAGTGGCAACACTAGCGTTTGCGGAAAAGCCATTGATGAAAGACTTTATGGGAATCAATGGACATTATCCATTCAAACCGGAAGTTTATAACAAAGTCTGCAATCAAGCCAGAAACTATCACAATATCAATTGGGATGCCAAAAAGATTGGCGACCCAATACAGTTACCTATAGCAGTCAATGGCGTAATGTGGGAAAGCATGTATAAAAACTGGAAAGATGCTGGCTTTGAAACAGACATATGTGCGCAATTTGGCACATTTAGTGAAGACAACAAGGATTACAAAACCTTTTGGACTGGACAAGAAAAGTGGATCTATGATTATGGATATCAGATGGCAAAGGTGTTTGGTCCTTCTGGTAAAGGCAAGTATTGCACTGCTATTGAAATTGGCAACGAACCTGGAAATGATTTTGACGATGACCTATATCAGGAAATTTTCATAAACATGGCAAAAGGCATAAGAGCAGGCGATCCAAAAGTTAAAATTGTAACCTGCACCGTTCAGGCAAGAGAAGCTGATAAGTATTCAAAAAATCTTTCTGAAACATTTTCTTCTCCTGAAATCAAGAAGTTATTTGATGTAATCAATGTACATACTTATGCAATCAAGCCAAAGAGCAAAGATTATAGTCCATGGGACAGAAGTTATCCAGAAGATCCAACTCTTGACTATCTAAAGGTTGTTAATGAAGCAATTGATTGGCGTAACAAATATGCTAGAGGTAAAGAGATCTGGGTTACAGAGTTTGGCTGGGATAGTGTTACACCTGATGTGATGAACAAGCGTACAGGCTGGGCACTGAAACTAAATTGGCAGGGAGTTACAGACTTGCAACAGGCTCAGTACATTGTTCGTGCATATTTATGTTTTGCAGAAATGGATGTGCAAAAAGCTTATGTATATTTCTATGACGACAAAAACTCTCCATCTGTTCATGCAGCAGCAGGATTGACAAGAAACGGAACACCAAAAATGTCTTATTGGGCAGTTAAACAACTTTATGAAACACTTGGTGATTTCAGATTTAATAAAATAATAAAGAAAAGTGCTGATGCATACATCTTTGAGTTTGTGAATCCAAAAAAACTTGGAGAAACAGTTTGGGTTGCATGGAGTCCTACTGGTTCTGAAGTTGAAAAGGAGATTGTTATTCCAAGAATTCCGGGACGCTTGATGAAAGCCGAAAATATGCAGACAACTGAAGCAAAAAACAGCACATCAGTAACGCTTGCATTCCAAAAAGACAGAAGTTTGAAACTTTTATTGACCGAAAGCCCTGTCTACCTATCTTTCATAAGAAGATAATAAATCAATTAAAAATTAATAATTAATAATTAAAATTGGCAAAAAGACCTAAATAGGGGTTACTGTTTAATGCAAGACAGGACGCTTCGCTACTGTCGCAGGCTCCAGTCTCGGCAAGCCGGTTCCTAAGATTTTGCCTTAAAGCATTTTCGCCTTTAGCCCGCGGTCCCGCTGGGCGGGATCCCGCAAAGCGGGATAACATAATTGCAGTGCAAAAGGGTGCGTGATATTGCATTACCAATTCATAAATTATATGAATTTTATATTATAGTTCATCTGCAAGCTTTTTTTGCAAAAAAATGCTACCTAGTTTTGCTAGTCCCGCTCTGCGGGATTGCACTTTAGCATTCAAAAACAAGCATTAATATTTATCAATACATTAGTTATGAATTAAACAGGAACCCCTAAATAAACATTCGTTAGTTCTTGGATTGTTTGATAGTTTCCAGAGCCGAAGCGACTCGGCTACAGGCATTATGCAATAAAGCAACATTGATTGACCTTTTTTCAAGCATATTGATACAATCGAACGAAGATTTAAAAGCACTTTGCGGGACAAATTTATTTCCTATTTAAGCGATTAGTCGTGTGCTGAATTTACACATGAGCTCCGCTCATGTTAAATACAGCACACTTTTTTTGTTTTTCGTGCTTTTCGTGTTTTTCGTGGTTAACCTCTTCCTTGCAACTTCGCAACGTTGCGTTAAATCCTTGGCGAAATCGGTTAAAATAAAAAAAGATTGTTTTATTCAACGCATTATTATATCATTACGTGCTAATAAATTTAAGAGAAAGCCACCAAAATTGAAAAAGATACTGACAATATTATTTGCTCTAACACTCACTGTAGTTTCTTACGGACAGGAAATTCTTATTGATGGAATTGCTGCAAAAGTTAATAGCCAAAGCGTTTTAATTAGCGATGTACTGATGGTTATGCAGCCACAAATTGCTGAATTACAAAACAAGTACGCTGGAAGCAGACTAAAAAAAGAGATGCAAAACCTTTATGAGGAGTCTCTCGATTCTCTAATTGAAAGACAAGTTATCCTAGATACTTACCAAAAACAGGACATGAAGCTTCCAGATGATGTGATTAACAACAGAATAAATGACATTATATTTGATCGTTTCCAAGGAAACAAAGAAAAACTGATTAAAACACTTGCTCAAGACCGTTTGACATTTGAGAAATGGAAAGAGGAAGTGACCAATCAATTTATTGTTATGGTCATGCGTAATTCCAATGTAAATTCAAAGATAAACATATCTCCTGCTATTATCAAAGAGTACTACAATAAACATCTTGATGAATATAAGCAACCTGAAAAAGTTTTAATCAACATGATTATCTTGGAAAAGACTGATGATAAAGAAACTGAGGCAAAGAAGAAAGAGCTTATATTCCAGATTCAACAAAAATTACAGAAGGGCGAAGCCTTCACAGCGCTAGCAAAAGAATTTTCAGAAGATTCAACTGCTGAAGAGGGTGGAAACATTGGCTGGATAGAACCACAAATGCTGAGAAAAGAAGTTGCCGAGGCTATAAAAAAGTTAAAAATTGAAGATATAAGTAAACCTATTGAAACAGAAAATGAGATATATCTGATTGAGCTTAAAGGCAAAAAAGAATCAACTGTGCAATCATTCCTTGATGTTGAAAAGGACATTAAAACTTTATTAACAAAAGAAGAAGTTGATAAAGTATACTCAGAGTGGATTTCTAGCTTACTGGAAAATGCATACATTAAAAAATCTGATTTGGAGCTGTTCTAGTTAAGATTCTTAGCCACGAAAAGGCACAAAAGACACAAAGAAAAGAGTTTTATCCGCAGATTAAAAGGATTAGAAGAAGAGAGTTAACCACTAAAGACATAGGGCGGCCTAGCCGCAACCAAAGAGCTGGCGACCTACCGTGTCCTGCATAGTAGCGAAGCGACGCATGGAACGGTCTAACTGTCTTAACTGTCTAACGGTCTAACGGACTAACTGTCTAACAATCCAACCGTCTAACTAAATTAGAAAAATGAATTTAACAAGCAAATCAGACATAAGAGATATTCTCAACAACTACGGATTGCACCCAAACAAGCGTCTTGGGCAGAATTTTTTAGTAGACAAAAATATTATTAATATAATAGTTGATGCCATAGAAATAACTCCTGACGATGTAATTCTTGAAGTTGGTCCGGGACTTGGGGCCTTAACAGATCAAATAGTGAAGCATGCCAAATATGTGAAAGCTGTTGAGAAAGATCATGGATTTATCCCACATCTGACCGACTATTTCAAAGACAATGACAATTTTGAAATAATAAATTCAGATATTCTAGATATTCCTGTCTCACAAATTCTGAATGATGTCACAAAGTTTGTATCAAACCTTCCCTATTCATGTGGTACAAGAATATTAGTAGATTTTATATTAGCCAACAAAGCTCCAAAGCATATTGTTGTGATGGTTCAACTGGAAGTTGCAGAGAGAATAATTGCCAAAGAAAACACATCAAACTTTGGACTTTTAAGCTTGTTAGCTGGTGTTAAGTATGATTCTGAAATTGTAAAGATTGTCAGTCCAAACTGTTTTTGGCCAAGACCAGACGTTCGTTCTGCCGTGGTAAAACTTGTCAAACGTGAAACACCTCTTCTTACTCAAAACGAGATTAAAACATTCAGAAAACTTACGAAAACAGCTTTTAGTCAGAGGCGTAAAAAAGTCAGCAACTCCCTAAGAAAAATCTTAGAAAACGAAGTTCTTGAAAAAGCAGGAATTAATCCAGGTCAAAGGCCGGAGGAGGTTAATCTTGATCAGTGGGTTGCTCTTACCAAAAGTTTTCTCGAACGAAACAAAGAAAATGCTTAGAGAATTGAACTTAGGGCAACCGAGCCGCAACCAAAGTAGTTATTAGAACTTATTGGTTGGGAGCGACAACGTCCTCGTTGTCATATAATAATATCAGCGAAGCGAATGCCATAACTTGCGAATTCAAGCATTTACGAACTTGAAACTTTCTTTTTCTCAACCTCAATCTTTATCTTAACCTGCGAGTAAAGCGAGCAACTTATTACTTTATGCTTTCTCCAAGATAAACTTCTGGTTCAATAAGCACATTCTGTTTTTCATTTTCATCAACATCATCCAACAAAATATGCATTGCAGCACCAATGGTTTTAGCTCTGTCTGTAAAAACTGCAGCAAATTTTGGACAATCATATCTGTGACTGAAAAATGGTTGAGTAAGAAGTACAAGACTAAGATCATCAGGAATTTTTATTCCTTTTTCGTATGCAGCCCTGCGAACTGCAATTGCTCCTGGATAAGAATCGACAACCACCGCAGTAACATCTGTATCAAACATATTATTTGCCATTTCATAGGCAACTTCATTTGACAGACTCCATGAAGAACTCTTCTTTTGTGCTAATACCAAATTTCTTATCGGGAGGTTCAAGTCTCGCAAGTAATTCTGCATGCCTTTTTTAAATTGTTGACTAGCAAAACTCCAAGGTTCATTAGCAATATACCCAATCTTAGTATGCCCTTTATCTAAAAGCAACTTTATCGCAAGAGTTGCTGTTTTTTTCCGATCTTGATCAATGATATGAACATTTTTTAGAGAGGAAACAGGTTTAACGGAACCAACAATGGTGATAGGCAGACCAATTGCATCCAAGTCAGCAAGAACATCTTTTTCAATATTGGAATCTGGCGGAATAAGCAAAACAGATTTAATATCAGCATCCTGTTCAACAACTTCTGTAATCGTTTTTAGTTCACTAGTCGGCTCAAGCTTAAGATGTTTTATATCATAATCAAACCTAGTAGCTTCCTGTTCCGCAAAATTTACTTTTAGCCAAAAATCTTCAGACAACCAGTTTGGATAAACAATAAGAAGTGTGCCCTTTTTATCTTTTTGCACCTGCAATCCATTATCACCCTCAACAACAAAAGCACCTTTTCCACCAGCAACAAAGGAACCACCTCTTCTGCGACGCACAATCAAACCATCAGCACGCAAGCGACTCATCACTTTATGCACAGTCTGACGCCCAACTGACAATTCTCTAGTCAAATCCATTTCTGTCGGCAACCTTGCATTTGGAGGTAATTCCTGAATCAATTTTAATAAATGTTTTTTTACTTTATCTTGTGGTAATTCTGTTGCCATATTTTTCCTAATTGTTATGTTCCTATCTCAATTTTTGTATAAAGTATCATTTTTGTATGATTATGTCAAAAAAAAACCTCCCCTTGCGGGGAGGTCCCTTGATTTTTCGGTTGAACACACTTTTTGGCGGGGTCACGGACCCCGACCCTACAGTTGCGGATGCTGCAACCAAAGCTAAAAGGTTGATTCGCAGGTTAAGGTAAAGATTAAGTTAAAGGTTAGCTCGCAACCTTTTACGCATAACAATGAGAAACTATTTGTGGTGCTTGACTAGGAAATTATTCAATTGGTTTGCGAACTCGTGGACATTTTTCTTATTAAAAGGTTTTGGACCACCGGTTATTTCGCCCGATTCTCGAAGTTCCTGCATAAGATTACGCATAGCAAGAAAATTCTTTATATTATCTTCGCGAAACAAATCACCTTTATGATCCATAGCATAACCATTTTTAGCTATAACCCGATCTGCAAGTGGAATATCAGCAGTGATAACAAGGTCGCCCTCTTCAAGCATCTCAACAATTTTATTATCAGCTTCATCCGCTCCAGCAGAAACAACTAAGTAGGTTATCTTATCTGAATCACCAATAAAGACTCGCTTGTTTGCTATAACATAAGTTGAAATTTCGAATCGTTCAACAATTCTTATCAACATTGGTTTTAACATATTTGGAAAAGCATCAGCATCAATATACAACTTCATGAATCAATCTCTTTCACGCGTCCAACCTGACCATTTGTCAGTCTTACCTTGATTCCATGATGATGCGTTGGCGAATTTGTTAGCAGGTCTTTAACGATCCCTTCAGTTAATTTGCCGGTTCTTTGGTCTTGTTTAAGAACAATCCTGACCTTCATCCCTGGTTTTATATCTTTGCGTTGTGTGCCATTCATAATTTCTTTCATGTTGATTTATAACAGTATGCTATCAAACATCCATCATTATTAACAAGATTTTATTTGAAATAAGTCGGCAGGAGTCTTTCAATTTTTCGTTTATTTCACTTTATTAGAACGAGGATCCCGCCATGCGAGATCCTCATCGTCATATAAATCATTTTGCAGACGCCTGACTCACATCCTCCGGTGGGCTTGCCCCATCGGGGATAAGATTGCTTTTACCCATTCTCGCCAGAGAACTGAAAAGCAAGCCCCCCTACCTTCTGCTGTATACCCAGCTCCCGCCGAGTGGGGGCTAGCGAGCACGCCTAGAAAGTGGCAGACGTTTAACTATCATTAAAGACTTTAGAGTCTTTAAAGTCCCTAAGGTCAGGCGATAGCACGCTCTATCCTCAGATATTATTAAATAACAAAACAGAAAGCAACCCCTTAGTTGTTCTGTTGAGAGAATAAACGTTCTTTTTAGGCAATAAAATCAAGGAATGAATCTTAGATTTCACGTTTTTGGTGATAAAAGAAAACAAATTATTATGACGATGAGGACGTATTAGCTCCTCCCTGGCTAGCTCGCTAGTCCCGCTCTGCGGGTGGAGCTGTCATACGTGCATGACTGAGGGGTACTCAACCGAAAAATTAAGGGGACAAATGAAACGCTCTGAAAGAGATTGATAATGCAACATTTATTTGCTACTATAACATTCAAATGACAAATGGACAAAACAATTTTCTAAGATTCAGCTGTAGGTTTTCCGGACTCCTTATAACAGCAGGCATAATTGCAGTTGCTGCAGCAACACTTGGGTGTTTTAGCAGATTTTCGTGGATTATGGATATCTTCTCCAATTTCCGAGTGCAATACTTCATAGCTCTGACTATAATTTCTGCAATATTATTTCTTATAAAGCATAAAAAAACTTCCGTATTCTTTATGATAGTTGCATTGTCTAATCTGGCATTTATTCTACCACTATACTTTGGGAAAAAATCGCCAGAAACATCCAACCAGAAAAGAATAATGCTGATAAATGTTAATACAAGGCTTGGGAATCCTCAACTTGTTATAAAAGAAATACATGATGAAAATCCTGACTTTGTTGTGCTTGAAGAGATAAATGACACATGGTTTGAAAATTTAATTTCGCTTACCAATTCGTATCCATATGTTATTGCAAAAACAAGGGAAGATAATTTTGGAATATGTCTTTTCAGCAAATATTCATTTACAGACAGTTTTGTGACAAATATCGGAGTAGCAGGTGTTCCTACAATAATGGCCACTATAAACATCAAAAACCAAAAACTTAACATTATTGCAACGCATCCACTACCACCAGCAACAAAATTATATTCAATGGGACGCAATCAACAATTAAAACTTATTCCCGAACATATCGATGCTTCATCCCCTACTCTCCTGATTGGCGATCTGAATATGACACCTTGGAGTTATTACTTTAGAAAACTCATCAAAGAATCTAAACTTAAAGACAGTGCAAAAGGATTTGGTGTTCAGGCAAGCTGGCCCGTCCAGAATATTTTCCTTAGAGTTCCACTTGATCATTGCCTGTATTCATCCGACATATCTATTTCAGACAGAAAAACAGGCAAAGATGTTGCATCAGACCACTATCCACTAATTGTCGACTTTAGAATTAATGATTGATGTGGGCTACGCCTAATTATCATTCCCTGCTTCGCCAACAAATGACTGGGCTACGCAGGACATTAAGGACTTTAGAGTCTTTAAAGTCCTTAGAGTCTGGGAACTGGACATATCCAGTGCAGAAATCAGCTCTTTTTTCTGTCTCTTTCCTGCAACCTCATTCGTGTCATGCGCTCGCGCATACCGCCTGTTTTTAAAAACTCTTTTTCCAAGGATTCAAGCTGACGAAATAAAAGATAGTCATTCTGGTTTATCAAAACAATTGCCATATTAGCAATTATCTCAGGTGGACGAGTTTTTACAAGATTCATAAAAAAAGAACTTTCATTATGCTCCCGTCCAAGCTTACGCATCGCCTCAAACTCAACAGATTTTTCTTCCCATTGAAGATGATTCCTTGTCCTCAAATAATCTTGATAGTCAACAAGCAGCTCCTGAGAACTTGCTTTTGCAACATTTACAAGCTTTATTTCCATTTCACTTGATGTTGATGACGCAGCAGAACCTTCCGCAATATTCTGTTTTCCGGAACGTGCAGCCTGAATCATCTGATCAATTGTTCGATCCCCCTTTTTCAAAAAGTGACTGCAAAAATAAAAAGTAATGTCATAAATGCACTCAGCCTTCTGATAAGTGATTAGTTTTCTGTAATTTCCTTTTCGTGGAATCAATTTTTCACTACTCACGGCACTCTCCTTTATTTTTTGTGTTCTCTGCTCCAACTTTTTATGCGTTGAGACACGCCTGACCATCATTAAAGACTTTAAGGTCTTTAAAGTCCCTAAGGTCGGGCGATAGAACGCTCTATCCTCAGATATTATTAAATAACAAATTGCCATACGGTGCGAGAAGTTTCAGTAACTCTTCACCAACAATATATATAATTAAAATGTCTAAAAAATGTTTAGCTATTCCGATTTAGACATTTTCAATTGCTTCATATTATGTGTCTTCACCTGCAACGAAGATCGTCGCGTTACGTAGCACAAGCTTCCAGCTTGTAGCGTTTCTCAATGTTCCTCATAATAATATGAGTAATCAATTCCTTTCATAAACATTTCTCGGCTGTCGATTTGGTTAGTCAGGGCATTTTTCAGCAACTTTTTTATGGAGCTACTGTTTACAGCACTTTTCACCATTGCGTTCATATAATCTGTCTTGCTTATTTTGCTCCAATCCACGCATTTTTTAAGGCGTTTTTTCAACATCAGATCCAGCCATATTCGAGTGGTTCTGCCGTTGCCTTCCATAAATGGATGAGCAATGTTCATTTCCACATATTTTTCCACAATTTCATCAAATTTATTTTCCGGCATTTCTTCTATTTGTTTTAATGTGGCATCAAGAAATTGTGACACTGCAAATTGAAAACCGCCTTTTGAAATGTTTTTTTGTCTGATTTGCCCTGCAAAATCATACAAGCCACCAAACAAATAAGCATTAATTTGTTGTAAGCTTTTAACCGTACCAACTTCGATTTCATCAAGCAAATTACTTTCAAAAAGCGTGTATGCTTTTTTCTTGCTTTGCCCATCAATACTGTTATCGCTGTATAAAAACCAATCTAAAAATTTCATTGCCCTGTTGTTCGGGAAATGTTTAGCCAAAGCAATAATGCCTTCGCTATCCAATGTGTCGGTTAGGTATTTTTTGCCGTCTGGGGCAGATAACTTCAGTTGGTTAGTGGCACTCACCAACTCGTTTTTTTCTTTTTTGAGTTTTGTTTTAAGGTATTTCCAATAGTTGCGCACTTTTGTGTAATCGGCTTCTTGGTTCAAAACACCAACAACATCAACCACGCTAAACCACCACTTGGCGTTTTGCTCGTCCCATAGAGCCCGCACTTCGCGATCGTCAAAAAAACGTATGGATATTTTTTGTTGCTCATTCATTTTATTTAAAGTTTTCGCCTGTTTCTATACTTTCGGTTTCTTCCAATACTTCTTCTTCCAAAGTTTTCCCAATATCAAAATCTCGCACATCTATCTTTACCGTTACCGCTTCGGCTATTAGGGCGGTTTTGTATTCTTGGGTTAAAGCGATTTCTTTTCCAACAGTTGTAATTGCAGACACTTAAATATCTACGAAGGAGTTGTCTTTTCTTCAAATCATCAACATGCGAACAATTGTTTATATTTTACTTTTAAGTTGATTATAGTATAAGGCGTTCCTGTTGAAAATGCAACTTTATTTCGGCAAATCAATAAAAAATCCTTGGGTTTTTCGGTTGAACGTAGTTATGACAACGAGGATCCCGCAGGGCGGGACTCCCAAACTTGCAAACAACCATTGTCTTGGAAAAACGGGAGCGGCAATGTCCTCATTGCCATAAAATAATATTTTTCACTTTATCACCCAAAAAAGTAAAAGTTGAAACTTTAATGCTTGATTTTGTTGGCTCAAACAGATGTTTTCTTGTCCAACCGAAAAACTAAGGTAAAAAACTTCAATTTTTCGGTTGGACACCCTTTTTGGCGGGGTCACGGACCCCGACCCTACAGTTGCGGATGCTGCAACCAAAGCTAAAAGGTTGATTGCAAATGGCTTCTGTAGGGTCGGGGTGCTTCACCCCGCCTTTTAA
>JAQICX010000175.1 GCA_027858345.1 Kiritimatiellia bacterium
TTCCGTTGAATCTTTCAAAAAAATACGCAATAGGCCTGCTATTACTTGATTTTTTTTTAAGCCCAACGTCGTCCTCGAATAAAATCTTTACAGCGTTTCATTTGTTCAATGCTCTAGGCAAGCTAAAGCCTCGCTTCGCGGGTACATAAGATGATTTCGCCCCGCCATCACTTTGCCTTTTTAAGCAAAGTGGTGGCGGGGTAACTCATTGCAGTGACACTCAAGGCGAAGCTGCAGAGAGGCTTTTGCAACTAAAAATAAAATATCAAGAGCAATTTAGCGAAGCGAAATGACCTATAAGATGCGTGATATTGCATTAAACAGGATGCCCTACTTAATCGTTGCCTTAGTTACACGAACCAAAGCCTTCCAAAGTTCATTCTGTGTTTCTGCAGCCAAAAGTTTATCTTTATTAGTCTCTTTTTGCATGGATTTTGTAATGCCGACAAGAAGTTTCAGATAAAACACACTGGCTGTCGCAGGAATTGCAGCAAAGAAAACAATATTAGTTTTGTCTTTGGAAGCAGGATTAAATTGTATTGGAGTTTCTAAAGTTGCTAGAGCAAGAGTTAACCCACCACCTTCAACACCTCTAACATGAGGAAATGCAAGACCATTCTCAAACCCTGTGCTCATAATAGCTTCCCTCTCCAAGGCACTTTCTACAAGCTGATTAGACTGATCTACAAACCCCTTTTCCTCAAGGACACCCGCTAAAGCTTCAATAACTTCCTCTGTGCTACTTGCTTTGATATTTGGTAACATCAAAAGTGAATCAGAAAATCTTGCAATACCAACTTTTATCGGTTCACCTCTGCGAGCTGCTTTAGTAAGATTTTTAGGTGCATCTTCCTGAAAATAAATCATCTTTGCACAATTTGGACAGTACTGAATTTCATCTTTTGTTTTAAGAGTCTGAATAAGACTAATTGGTATATGCATTCCACAGCCAGCGCATCCACCAGATGATACAGGCACAATTACAATTGGACTTTTTTTTGCTAATCTATCAAAACTTATCTTAACATCTTGCGGAAGTTTGGATTTCATTTTACTAATTGAAGAATTCAAATTATCAAGGTGACTATCGCCTTTTAGCATTTTTTGTTCATCACGGATATGAACAAGTTCTTGGAGCTGTAAGATGTGGTTTTTTATCGGGGTCATTATTAATATCCATTCGTTGTTACTTTTATTTAAAGAAAATCTTGAGTATAGATATTACAACAAAATCACCTCGGTTTCAAGCGTTATATTATATTTTTTTTCTACGGACCATTTAATCCAATTTATCAGTGCCAAAACATCAGAACTTGAGGCTGTTTTATCTGTACAGATAAAATTAAAGTGTTCTTTTGCAGTGAATGCACCTCCAATTTTGACTGAATTAATAAAAGTATTTTGGATTAACTCACCAGCATAAACATTTTCTGCTGGATTTTTAAAAGTAGAACCAGCGGTTCGATATTGCTTTTGCCACTTGCGTTTGTCTCTATATTGTTCCTGAATTGCCAAGCTTGGGGAATCAGTTTTTTTCACTTTCAAAACAACTCTTGTGATAATTTTGTTTTTTAGAGCTTTTGGAGCTTTTCTATATGTCGCCTTCATATGTTCCCTATTCAAGGCAGCAAAACTTCCATCGTAATACTCAACAGACATAATATAATCAAAAATTTCACTTCCAAAAGCACCAGCATTCATCGTCACAGCACCTCCAACAGTACCTGGAACGCCAACCAAAAATTCAAGTCCTGTATAATTCTTTTCATTCATATACTGAACAAGAGAAGAATTTGTTACACCTGCACCTACAACAATGCACCCCTCACCATCACAATATATCCCTGCAAAAGCTTTTATAAATCTACAGACAATCCCCCTGACTCCGATATCTGACACAAGCACGTTGCTTCCACCGCCAATAAATTTAAGAGGCAAACTGTTTCCTGTTGCAAATTCATAAACTTTTTTAAGACTATCTTCGCTATCCACATCCGCATAAAAATCCGCATTTCCACCACAGCCAAATGTTGTTTTGTGTCCCAAGGGCTTGTTCTCAATGATAACAGAATTAAGTTCAGACGGGACAACAACCTTTTCAGCAATCCCATTTCCTCTAATAGTCTCTGCAACATTATTTACACTACCGGCACCAGTAACCAGCAACATATCTCCAGGCTCTAAAGTCGCTCTGTAAAAATCAGTAACATCGTCTATAGAAAAAGAGAGTAAAGGTTTAGGAATCAAGGGATTATCCTTACGTGCCTCAAGAAAATGTTGATACAAATCAGAAACTGTTCCACCGTCCAAAACATCTTCAGATGCGGAATAAACCGGCAATAGGATTAATTCATCTACTCCTTCAAAGGATGCAGGAAATTCATGCCCAAGAGTTTTAGTGCGAGTATAACGATGGGGTTGAAAAACTACCCGTAGTTTTTTAGGCTTGAGAGCTTTTGCGGTATTCACCATAACGGCAACTTCTGTTGGGTGATGGGAATAATCCGTTATCACTCTTATATCATCTCTGTCGTAAACTGTTTCAAAGCGCCTCTTAGGCAAAGATATCTTTCCCATATATATCTGCAATAAAGCAATATCAATCCCAAGCTCTACTGCAACAGCTATGGTTGCAGATGCATTAAGTATATTGTGATTTCCCTGAATTGGTATACTGAAACAATGCACATTATCATTGTGCTTAACATTAAATTGTGTACCCTGCGTATTTGCAGCCACATCACTAATGCAGTAATCGGCACTCTCTGAAAAACCAAAAGAAATGGTATTAAAACCATCCAACAAATCACAGCAGACCTTATCATCTTTGTTGTAAAAAATCTTATCTTGAGTGCCATTTATGAAAGCTTGAAAACATTCAACAAATTCTTCCCTACTCTTAAAGTAATCCATGTGATCAAACTCAATATTATTAATCACACTATACTTTGGAGAATAGAGAGCAAGTGACCCATCGCTCTCATCGCTTTCAGCAACGAGAACATCACCAGCACCATCATCAGCAATGGAACCAAGAGTGTCATTCTCACCACCAATAATCCATGATGGATCCAAACCAGCACTCTTGAGAACCTGTGCAATGAATGTGGAGGTTGTAGTCTTGCCATGAGTTCCCGCAACCGCAATAGAATCAGAATAGTAACTAAGCAACTTTGAAAGCACCTCTCCCCGAGAATAAACAGGAATGTTTTGCTGACGTGCAACAACAAGCTCCTGCTCATCATCACTAACAGCCGGGGTCCTAACAATAAAAGAAACATCACTTGTTATATGATTAGAATCATGACCTTCTTTTACTTTAACACCACTTTTCTCGAGCCATGAGGCAAGTAAATTTAAATTTTCATCACATCCTGAAACAATAAAACCTCTTTTGGAGAGCATATATGCCAAACCTGCCATACCTATGCCACATATACCGACAAAATGAATATGACTTTTCGGTTCAAACATCTGAAACGTTCTCCTATTTAGGGCTTACTGTTTAATGTGAGAATGCGTAAATTTTTGCCATAAGGCATTTTCGCCTTTAGCCCGCGGTCCCGCAGACCGGGATCCCGCTTTGCGGGATAACATGCTGCATGGCAAAAAGTTGCGTATTATCGCATTACAAAATCATAAACAACGTAACTTTATATTAAAGGTTCATCTGCAAGGTTTTTAGGTAAAATGTACTTAAACCCTTGCACTTTTATTGTGTTTCACACAATATAACAGCTTGTCCAAATAGTGTTTATGAATTGAACAGGATGCCCTATTTACAATAGCAGCATAGTAAATGACCTATGCAACAAAATTTATACAATCAGAGCACTTCTAGTCCAATCGTAATGCTTCTCTGTTAAAGTTTGGATATCAGGCAATTGATAATGAATCACACTCTTTCCATCTGTAATATAGATACCACTTCTGATAATATTAAAAGAAAATGATTCAACATGAGATCTGTTTAGAGTTTTTGTGCTTTTATCACCATTTCTTAAACTCTCAACACAATATCTCAAGTGCCTAAGATTATGATCATACAAAGCACCAATATTGCCTGAATTGCTCAAATCTTCAAAATCGACAACTTTAAGATCAACAAATGCAAGTTTAGGGATATATATCTTCTTTGACTCGGTCTCTGAGGTAATATATTCGCTGAACTGTTCAGGAGTAAATGTGCTTACAACCAGTGGATTTACAGGACACAACTCCTGATAAACATAATAACTTGGCTTCAAATTTTCAGGGATATATGACCCTTTTTCCAATTCAAGAGTTCTACCATCTCTTGTCGTCAAATACATTGACTTACATTCAGAAAGAGGAACTGTTTCCAAAGCCCTGTAAACTGATAAATAAACTGAATTCTTAATTCTTCCGTCAGCATGCTCAACACAATGACTCTCTGCATATTCCCAGTCCACCCCATCAAACCCAGGCTCAATCTCAACAAAAATCATTTTTTCAGAACTTCCTCGACGTTCACCTGTTGCCATATAGGCACCAAAATGGTCTGGATCCAAATGCGATGCAATAATAGCTTCTGTTGGAAACAAAGACAGATAATAATAAATTTTCATAATAACATCCTTTATATTAATTAGGTTCTGTCAAAAGTTTAACACTCTTTTCAGATCCCGCTTTGCGGGACTAGCAGAGCTAGCCCTTGTTATAAATCAATCCCGCTTCGCCCAAGGGCTATGCAGGACAGGTCGGGATACAGACGATTTTGTCTTATCCCTACGTTTTTTCTTTCGGTTCATCAGCCTTCGCTCTTCGAGACTACGGCTCGACAGGTAGAACCGATACTACAACTGGCAACTGTATTTTAAGCCTTAATAACCAACATAGGCTTCTTCTTGATAGTCCCGCTCTGCGGGATTGTAGGGTCCGCTCTATGAGCGGAATTATATTTTCAAATAATTTTGACAGTGCCGTTAAATTTTATTAGAGTTGCTTGCAATATAAATTAAACATGCATCCCTGTTTTTCATTAGCATACCAATTTTATATCATCTTAGCAATAATTAAAGCAACAACACTCATTAATTTTATGATAATATCCATAGCTGGACCGGCTGTATCTTTGAAAGGGTCGCCAACGGTATCTCCAATAACTGATGCCTTATGAGCAACAGAACCTTTACCACCAAAGTGACCGCTTTCAATATACTTTTTTGCATTATCCCAAGCACCACCAGAGTTAGCCATAAACAGTGCAAGCATAACACCTGATGCAGTGACTCCAACCAAAGTTCCTCCAAGCATCTCTTTGCCACCCAAGAATCCAACAAGAACAGGAATAACAACAGCACCAACACTTGGTATAATCATTTCCAATATTGCAGCCTGTGTAGCAATATCAACACATGCAACATAATCAGGCTTTTCATCTCCAGACAAAACCCCCTTGATTTCTCTAAACTGTCTTCTAACTTCTTCAATCATTTTAAAAGCAGCTCTACCAACAGCACCAATAAGAATTGCACTGAAAACGAAAGGAAGCATAGCTCCAAAAAGAACACCGCAAATCACTTCTGCCTTTGTGACATCAATTAGCTCAATACCAGCAGTCTGCTTATAAGCAACAAAAAGGGCCAATGCTGTCAAAGCAGCAGAACCAATCGCGAAACCTTTGCCAATAGCAGCAGTTGTATTACCAACAGCATCAAGCTTATCTGTTCTTTCACGCACGACAGGATCAAGCTTTGCCATTTCAGCAAGCCCCCCCCGCATTGTCTGCAATAGGACCATAAGCATCAACCGCAAGCTGAATTCCTGTTGTACCCAACATTCCCAATGCAGCAATAGCAATTCCATAAAGTCCGGCAAAGTGATATGCACCCATAATTGCAAAAATCAAAATAATAACAGGAAGTCCTGTTGCCATCATACCAACTTGAATACCTGCAATAATATTTGTTGCAGGGCCTGTCATAGATTGCTGAGCAATCATCTTAACTGGTTTGCGATTATCAGCAGTGTAATACTCTGTGATAATACCAATCAGAATTCCACCAATCAAACCAGAAATAATTGCAAAAAAGATTCCATTCACACTATATACGACATCTGAGTCTGGAATAGCTAGTCCACTAGGAACATACATCTTCAAGAATGGATATACAAGAACCAACATCAAACCACTAGCACCCATAGTACCAAGATTCAGAGCAACCTGAGGGTTTCCATCCTCTTTGGTCTTAACAAAGAGTGTACCAATAATTGAGCATAAAACGCCAATAGCACCAATTGCGATAGGAAGAACAACAAAACGATAATCATGAACAAGCTCTGCACCAAGAACCATTGAACCAATAATAGATGCAATATAACTCTCACATAAGTCACTACCCAAACCTGCAACATCTCCAACATTATCACCAACATTATCAGCAATTGTTGCTGGATTTCTTGGATCATCTTCAGGAATACCAGCTTCAACTTTACCAACTAAGTCAGCACCGACATCAGCTGCCTTTGTAAAGATTCCTCCACCAACACGAGCAAACAGAGCAACAGAACTGGCACCAAGAGAATAACCGGAGATAATCTCCACAATAAAATCAAGATCAGAAATGCCAAAAACTTTTGTATATATAATGGTTAAAAGTGCAAGTCCGGAAAGGGCAAGTCCAACAACGGTCAACCCCATAACACTGCCGCCGGTAAATGCAATATGCAGCGCTCTGACAATACCCTCTTTTGCACCATGAGCTGTTCGCATGTTTGCTTTGGTAGCCGCCTTCATACCAATAAGACCTGCCAGACCAGATAAAACCGCTCCAGTAATAAAACTTACAGCAATAACCTTGTCATGCCCTTCTTTAAAAACAGAAAGCAAAACAACAACTGCCAACACAACAAAGAACATAACCTTATATTCTCGTTTCATAAATGCCATAGCACCATCAGAGATAAACTGACCAATACTCTGCAACGTTTCGCCACCAGGGTCTTGCTTCTTTATCCATGAATATTTATAAAGTGCAATTGCAAAAGATACAATCCCTATAGCAAAAGCCATCCACACCAGCTTTGTTTCCATTATGATTTTCCTTGTATATTAGGGTTAAAAAAATTGCGCAGAAGTATATAGGAAACAAAAAAAATCATCAATGTTTTTCTGCTTTTTTTTGCAAATAGTTCGGTTTTTAGGTTGGATACCTATTCTGTCAGCGGGGACGCTGACCCTCCCATTGTGCAGTTTAACATTATATTGACAACAGGAGGGATGCCGTCCTCGGTGTCCGTTGAGAATAATTTCAATGTTTATCACTCAAGACTGACAAAAACAAAATTTTAATCACTTGTTTTGTTGGTCGAAATACATGTTTTTTCTTTCAGCCGAAAAATCAAGGAAAGTTTTGAAAATTATAGTTTAAGTTTGAATGCAGACACAACACCTGTACCGGCGGGCGCTGACCTCCGAAATAAAAGGTCAACCTGCAAGTTCACAACCTGAAGCCGACCTCCGCAGAGGTCGGGAAAAAGCTTAAATTGCAGCTTCAACCCTGTAGCCGCGTCGCCCCGGCGCGGAAAAACGTTTGAATTAAAGACACAGCACCTGCAAGTGTCTAACGGCATATTCCAATTCCCCGAGCCCACGGGACTCGGCTACAGTTTAATGCTGCAAATTAACATTGCTTTCAAGTTCAACACCTGTAGCGGCGGGCGTTGACCGCCGGATGGTAACGCACGCTTCCAGGTTAGATCATTACGCTTCGCTTCATTACTGTCGCAGGCTCCAGCTGTACTTCCGCTGGTCGTATGCAAGTGTCAAAAAGAATTTAACAGGTAAAGTTATCCCAGAAAGGACTACTAAACTCACCATCAACATCGCCCCACTCAACTCGAAGGCGCTGCACTTCACATCGCATCTGTTGAACCTTTTTGGTATAATCAGGATTCATTGCAAGATTATTCATTTCACACGGATCTTTCTCAACATCAAAAAGCTGAGTCATGTTATGCTTACCACCAACAACATACTCAATAAGCTTATAGTTATCTTTTTTTACAGCACGATGCATATCAGTATAGGCAAAATACAAAGTATCACGAACCTTGTCATCCCCATCGATAGCACCTTTCAAAGAAGTTCCCTCAACTGAATCCGGAACATCAGCACCAATAAGTTCACATATAGTCGGGAATATATCAAATAGATATGCATAGGCATCTGTTTTCTTGTTTTTTTGAACTCCCGGACCTGCGAAAACCAGCGGAACTCTAACACTATGTTCGTAACAGTTTTGTTTACCGAACAGACCATGCTGTCCAAGTGCAAGGCCATTATCCCCTGCAAAAATTATGATAGTATCTTCATAAACACCCTTTGCCTTCAACCTGGCAACAACACGTCCCAATTGATAATCAAGATGGGAGATCATTGCATAATAGTCTGCAATATGCTCTTTAGTATTATCCGGATCTCGTGGAAATGGTGCAAGCATTTCATCTCTAATTGTCAGAACACCTGTATCAAATGGATGCCCACCCAAAAAGTTCTCAGGCAGTTCCATATCTTCAGCCTTATACATATCCTTGAATTTCTGAGGCATAACCCGTGGGTCATGTGGTGCTAGAAAGGCCAAATACATATAAAAAGGATTATCATCACTATAGTCATCAAGAAAATTTAAGGCGGCATCGCAAACCATCTCACTCGAATGCTTACCAGCTGTTATATGGTCACAACTAACATTTACAGTTTCTTTACTTATTCCTTCATTCACACATTTGGGCTTAGTACTATCATATTTGCCCTCTGGATCATAATCATAAGCAGGAACATTCCAGTGATCAGCCATACCACCAAAGAAAATCTCTGCACCATCACTAAAACTACGATTAAAAGTCTCTTTGCCATTATGCCACTTCCCTGTTCCAAATGTGCGGTAACCGTTTGCCTGAAGCATCTCTCCAATCATTGTGTGCTCTTCAGGAATTGTCACCCCGGCTCCAGAAATCGAAAACAATTTTCTTCCAGAATTCAGCATGGCTCTACTTGGCATGCAAACAGCTCCACTTGTTCCACAAGGTATATGAGCATGTGTAAAGCAAGTCCCCTGCTCAACAAGTGCATCAATATTTGGTGTCTTTATCACATCATTACCTAATGCATGTATCGTATCAAACCTCTGGTCATCTGTAAAAAAGAATACTATATTTTTCTTCATTCAACTCTCCCAATCACTAATTATTTTGTCTGCGACTTCTTCTGGAGTAATTGCCGACATACAACGCTTATCTCCAAACTTACAAACTCTATTATAACATGGAACACAATCCATATCTGCTTGGAAAACAAAATTATTGTCGCCATAAGGGCCTGTACGCAAAGGCGAGGTTGGACCAAAAATCACATAATTCCTCAAATCAATTGCACAGGCAATATGCACAGGTCCAGAATCGTTAGACAACAAAACATCCATCTGCTCAAGAACTGATCCAGACTCAACAAGTGACGTTTTGCCAACCAGATTAATTGCCTTACCATCCAGCAAATCATTGATTTTATCACATATCTCTTTATCTCCAGGTGCGCCAATCAAAAATATTGAAGCATTTATCTTTTCAATAAGTATCTTTGCGGTCTCTGCAAACTGTTCAGAAAACCAATTTTTAGTATCCCAGCGGGAAACAGGTGCAATTGCAATTTTAGGTGAAGCAACATCAGGCAATTCATACTTGGGAAAATTCAATAGATATGTTGGCGTGACTCTTTTCAACTTAAGAAAATCTACAACATCAAAGCATTCATCAACTGCATGGCGATTCTTATTTTTTTTCCCTGCAACGGCATTATAAAACAGAAATGCCCCCTCACGTTGGAAAGATGGACCTATGCGGGTGTTTCCCTTTGCAAGTATTGCAACAAATGCACTTTTCAAAAGCCCCTGCATATCAATGATGTAATCATACTCCTCAGAACGCAACTCTTTAACAAAAGCTTTCAACCCTTTCAAAGTCTCTTTTCGCGGAAATGCCATTACCTTTGAAACATCATCAAAACATTCAACCAGCTTCACATTCTCCTTTTGTGTAACCCAATGCACATCTGCATCCAGTTCAACTTTAAGATTATGTACTGCCGGCAATGCATGAAAAAGATCACCAATAGAACTCAATTTTATTACTAATATCTTCATGTTTTCAGTTGATAGTTAATAGTTAATGGTAAATAGTTTTCCGACGGTCAACGACCGTCGCTACAGATGACCGAATGACTAAGGACTAAAACCCACAAAGCTGATTCAGTCGCTTAGGAATCGTGATAAGTACTACTTGATAAGAGTTTCCCGTTTTTTCACCCTTTTTCAATCATCCCGCCGGGAGGCATTCCTCCCTTAACCTTAATCTTAACCTTAACCTGCTGACAGAGTCAGCCTTCAATTTTCCCTAATTATTAATTGCTCTAATATTTCATGAAACTGCGGAAAAGAAATCTTCACGCACTCCTCTTCATCAATATCGCATTCTTCATCAACAAGCAGTAGCGCCAATCGTAAAGTCATAGCCATTCGATGATCTCCAAAAGAATCAAGTTCAGCGGGCATATTCAACGAATCAATTCCAGTTATCACCAAAGAATCACCAAATTCATCTTGCGTCAACTTAATCTTTGCGCCCATTTTACCTAGTTCACTTTTAATTGCTTCCAGACGATCAGTCTCCTTAACCCTCAATTCTTGAACACCATGAAAAACTGATGTTCCCTTTGCGAGTGCTGCAATCAAAGAAAGAATAGGAATTTCATCAACCATGCCTGGAATATTTTCAGGAAAAACCTCAACGCTTGTCAAGTTTGGAGAATATTTGACAGTTATATCCCCCATTGGCTCCGGCACATCACCAGTTTCAACAATAGTGACATCTGCATTCATCTTCTTGAGAACATCCACAAATCCAATTCGAGTTGGATTCAACAGAACATTCTTTGCTGTCACACAACTACCGGAAACAACCGCTGCTGCAATCAGGAAAAATGCTGCCGATGAAGGATCTCCAGGAACATAAAATTTAGATGGTAATTCAAGCTCTGAAGCCTCAACAGTCATTCGAGTGCCAACCTTGGAAAACTTTGCACCAAAGCTTTCAAGCATTTTCTCTGTATGGTCGCGACAAAGAACCGGCTCTTCAAGCGTGCTTACCCCCTCAGCAGATAGACCAGCAAGAAGAAATGCACTCTTCAACTGAGCACTTGCAATCGGCAAGGTATAGTCTGCAGCCTTCAGCTTACTTCCATTAATAAATATCGGTGCAACACCATTTTCCTGCGTTACAATATCTGCCCCAAACAGCCTGAGTGGTTCTGCAATACGTTCCATTGGACGCCTGCATAAATACTTATCCCCTGTTAATTCAAACATACCATTCAAGCCACACAGAATCCCCATTAGTAACCTAATTGTTGTTCCCGAATTGCCACAATCAATAACAACTGGTTCATCCGAAGCTCTTATTTTTTTTGACAAACCAGATATAAAAAGCTTTCCATCTTCCCTGCGGACATCCGCACCCAATGCCTCAATTGCTTTTACACTCGAACCACAATCTTCCCCTGGCGAGAAATTATCAATTTCAATATCCCCTTTGCCTAAAACAGAAAAAAGTACAATTCTATGACTAATTGACTTGTCCCCTGGCAAAAATATATCCCCGTTTAACATTCTTACTCCAATTTAATTTAATCTTAATTTTTCGGTTGAAAGAAAAAACATGCATTTTAGTCAATAAAATTAGCAGAAAACACATTTTTTATCACCAAACGAGTGATACCGTTGAAAATTTTATTTAAAAGGCGGGGTGAAGCACCCCTACCCTACAAAACACCTGAGAATCAACCTTTTAGCTTTGGTTGCAGCATCCGTAACTGTAGGGTCGGGGTCCGTGACCCCGCCAAAAAGGGTATTCAACCGAAAAATTAAGTTATTTAACTTCACAAAAAAGTTATTCTTGATTAATTCCCATGTATTATATAGTATCCACACAAATTGTATATCTTTTTCTTTAATAAATAACTAAATCCTTAATTTTTAGGTTGAACGTAGTTATGACAACGAGGACGTTGTCGCTCCCAAACTTGCAAACTAATATTGTCTTGTAGGAATGGGAGCGACGATGTCCTCATCGTCATTAAAAATTATTTTTTCATTTTATCACCAAAAAATGAGAAAACTTAAGATTTATTCTTTGATTTTATTGACTAAAACAAATATTTTCTTGTCCAACCGAAAAGCTAATAACTAAATAATATGATGAATAATATAAATCAAAAATTAATAGATGTATTCGCAAGCATCACAGATAAACAAGAGATGAAACAGTTCTTGGAAGAAATTTTGACCGAAAATGAAATTCAACAGCTTAATAAAAGATGGACTCTGCTTGAGATGCTGGATGAAAAAGTTACACAAAGAACCATTGCTAAATCTCTAAAGATAAGCCTCTGCAAAATTACACGCGGCTCAAAAATTCTTAAAAACAAAGAATCAATCTGCCACAAATACATTAGAGCATTGAACAAATGAAACGCTGTAAAGATTTTATTCGAGGACGACGTTGGGCTTTAAAAAAAATCAAGTAATAGCGAGCCTATTGCGTTTTTTTTTGAAAGATTCAACGGAAGCCGCAGGACAAAGATTTACTGCGTTTCATGAGCGAAATGCTCTAACATCCAAAACAACAAATAATTTCCCGCTTCGCTCAAGCTTTTTATTTGCTTTATCTATTTTCCCGTACGGGCGAGGCATGCCTCGCCCCTACTCCATTCTTCTAAAATTCTCAGCCATCAGTCTTGACCTTAATCTTTCCGAGCCCAAGGGACTCGGCTACAGGGTCGATTATCCAATCTAACGTAAAACTGCAAATTCCCCGCTGTAGCCGCGTCGCCCCGGCGCGGACAAACTTTAAAAGGATGAAATTGCAATTACTTCTGCTAGCGAGGCGAGCTCTGAACCTCAACCTTTATCTTAATCTTATCTCCCTTCCCACTTATTACTTCCTACTTAGCACTTTCGTTGGCTCCGCCAACGACCTCCATAGCAATCTCAGCCCACTGTTCAAGACGCTGAGGCTCATAACATACAGTGCTGATATCTTTAAGAATAATCTCAAGAGGACAACCATTTTTGTCGCAAACTTCACGAGTTGCAAGAAGATGATTGCGAACAAGGTCTGCATCAAATTTTGTCATTCCAACATGAGCGGGATTTGGTTTACGTGAAAAAACATAGTCACCACCAATTTTTTCAGCTCCAACCTCCTCGTTTGCCCACGGACTCATAGATACTTTACGCACATTTGGCAACAAACGAACTTCATCCATTTTGCCATCCAGCGGATCGCAGCAACCATAATATACCAGACCAAATCGCTCACAGATTCTTTTTGTATATTCAATTTCATACTCTTCAAACATTGAAGGTGATACAGTTGAAAACATTTGTGCTAGTCCAAACATCCACATATCTTTGGTTCGTGGTTTTGCAGGATTATATCCCGCTGCTGGCAGCTCATCGGTATATGCTCCAGTGCAATGAATCAAGGTCTGACAATTGCTTAGAACTCCAAGTTCTTCCATCTGGTCAAGCATGCTCAAATATCCAACAGTGATTCTTTCACAAAGTTCATGTATGAACTCTGGTTTGTCAATTATGCCATAAAGAGCACCCTCCACCCCCATCCACATGGAAATTGGATCCCAAATGGAAAGGTATGGTTCAACTCCACCAGCTTTGATTTCAAGAATATCACCAAAAAGTTCGTGAGCAACTTCAATTCGACGCTGTGTCTCTGCAACATCATGGGTGACTAAAGGCATTTTAACCTTTTCTAAATCAGATTCATCAACAAGTTGATTATGATATTTGTGCCCGACAACATCATTGGTCTCATCACCTACAGCGATATCATCATCATATGCGATTCCAAAGCCACTATTCTGAACTGCCATTGGAATTTTAAAAAATGGTTCAACAACCATATCAACTGGAAAATGTCTCCACTGATACAGAATTTTTCTAAGACGCGTTTCATATTCTCTGGATTCAGAGTTTGAACATGACAGAGTCAACTCTTCCTGATTCATCTCATTCCAGCAGACTTGATCAATCATTACCATTGGACGAGTCTGTTTTAATCCATTAAGATTTTTCCACATCTGGCGTTTCTGCCCCTGTATGGGCAAACCAGCTATTTCAGCAACCTGATTCGCAAGCTCCTGAATAATTTTTTTATCACTTTTCAGCATAATCATCTCCAATCTCTATTTTTCTTTCATTATTATCTGTACAGACGCAATTTATCGCGTCTCTCTCCAGGCGAACAACGTGAGCCTCTCTCATCCGAGGTCTGCTGACCTCGGCTACAGCTCGAGAAACAGCCTATCAAATGTCAAACTGCAAAATCAGTTCTTCTGTAGCCGACCTCCGCAGAGGTCGGGCTTAGCACGTAACACTTATCACTTATTACCGCCAGCTTTGCTGGCTTCTAATCCTTTTCAATCTTAAAAAGCTTAACCCACCACTCTGCAAACGCATCTGTTAAACAATACATCACCGGAATGATGACCAACGTTAAAATTGTTGATACAGCCAAACCAAAAATCACCGCAACCGCCATTGGTGCCCACCACTGACTTTGCTCAGTTCCCTGAACCAATTTTGGAATTTTTGTGTGGAAATCGAGACTGTAACCAATTGCCAATGGAATCATGCCCAGAATTGTTGTTGTTGCTGTCAAGAGAACAGGTCTCAATCGCAGACGTCCTGCAGTGATAACTGCATCAATGCGATTCATCTTCTCTTTATGCTGCTGTTGCTGAATGCAGTCAATCAAAACAATTGCGTTGTTAACAACAATACCAGCCAAACTAATCACGCCAACACCGGTCATAATTACACCAAACTTAAATCCGCAAATCAACAATCCCCACATCACTCCTATCATTGATAAAAGTACCGTCACCAGAATCACAACAGGTATTAATATGGAATTAAATTGAATCACCAAAATCACAAGTATAACACCAAGAGCAATAAGAAAAGCTTTTCCCAAGAAACTGCGGGCGTCATTCATATCTTCATTATCACCAGCATACTTAATTGAGCACCCCTGAGGAATAGGGAAATCAGCAAGTTTCTTTTGAACATCCAAAAGAATCTTATCAACGCCCCTTGCCTGATTGTTGCCAGTAATAGTAATTGTTCGTTTTCGATCTTTTTCGAGTTATCTTACCTTTGCCGGCCGCATAAACAAGTTCGCCCACAGATGTGAGAGGTATTGATTCGCCCTGTTGATTGGTAATAAATATTTCATCAATAAGCCCTGTTTTGCCTCGCATGTCGTCGGGCAAACGAACTGTGATGTCATATTGTTCGTCGCCAACTCGAAACTTTGTGTTTTCTGTGCCATAAAATGCTGTTCTCAATGCCATACCTATTGACGCAGTTGAAAGTCCAAGAATAGATGCTTTATCGCGGTCAACCTGAAATTGCAATTCTGGTTTAGCTGCCTCAAAATCATCCTGCAGATCAACCAGACCTGGAATATCTTTGATAATCTGAATAATCTCATAACTCAGATTCTGCAATGTCTCAAATTTCTCCCCTGAAACTTCAATTGAAATAGGTGCTTCTCTAGGAGGGCCTTCCTGCTGTTTATCAACCTTAACTTCTGCACCAGGAATAATAGGCAGCTCATCTCTAATTTTTTCCGTAGTAACAACAGAAGAGACCGAACGATCTGCATAATCCTTAAAAGTGACGGCAACTGTACCAAGATGAGTTCCTGCAGCTGCCGAAGTACTAAAACCTCCACCTGAATAACCTCCGTTTGCAACGTAGTAATCAATATCCTCATAGTTATTCAGTTGCGCCTCTATCTTTCTCAATGCTGCATCAGTTACCTCAAGTGTTGTTCCTTCTGGAAACTTCACACTAATTTCAATGAACCGTGGGTCTGTATCAGGAAACAACTCCACACCTTTGTTGAAATGTACAAAACAGGCTAAAGTAAAAAACAACATTAAACCTGTTAGCACCATAACAACAACTTTGTGAGCAAGTGCAACTTTCAACACAGAAATATATCCCTTAACAAAAAATTTTGGCTCTTTTTTCTGCATGTGACGACCTTTTTTGGGCTTTGCAATCACAAAAGAGCACACAGCAGGATTTATCACAATGGCAACAAAAAGTGATGCGGTCAGAACACATATAAGGGTCTTTGGCAGATAACTCATGAATTCACCCATTATATCAGGCCAGAATAGTAATGGTGAAAATGCAGCCAAGGTTGTCAATGTGGAAGTCACAACAGGCCAAGCTACTTCACTGGCTCCAACCAAGGCCGCCTGAATCTTACTCTTACCTTCGCAGTGATGTCTAAAAATATTTTCAACAAGAACAATTGCATTATCCACCAGCATACCTAAAGCAAGAACCAACGAGAAGAGAACCATCATGTTGAGTGTCATACCTAAAAGCATTTAAAACAAAAAATGATATTAACATTGAAAGAGGTATTGCAAGACCAACAAGAAAACTGTTACGCACACCCATGAATATAAGCAAAACACCAACAACCAAAAGAAAACCCGTTGCAACACTATTTTCAAGTTCAAAAAGCATGCTTCTAATGTCTGTTGACTGATCAAGTGTCACTGTATAATGAATACCATTTGGCAAATCATATGCTGCAAGATACTCATTGAGTTCATCAATCATAGACAGTGAGTTCTTACCAGCTCTTTTTGTAACATTAACCGATATACAGGTCTCTCCATTAATTCTTGAAGAGGTTGCCTGATCTTTATATCCATCTTCTACAACGGCAACATCAGACAAACTAACTTTCCTACCTTGAACAGAAGATATAGGTATATCTTTAATTTCACCGACCGTATCAAATTCACCAGGTACACGAAGCTGAAATTTGTTGTCTGACTCAAGGTTACCAGCAGAAACAGTAACATTTTCAGACATCAAAGCACCACTAACATCATCCAATGTGAGATTGTACATCTGAAGTCTTGCCAAATCAACACTAACACGAATTTCACGTTCCTGAATTCCTAAAACATCAACTGTTAAAACGCCTGAAACATCTTCAATCCCATCTTTAATGTTTTCTGCAATATTATTTAGTCTTTCAAGCGAACTATCACCATATATTGAGAATCCAAACACAGGAAGGTCTGTACTAATATTAAAGTCTGTAACTGTTGGCTCTTCCAAATCATCCGGCAAATCAGGTCGAATCTGATCAATACGATCCTTAACCCTTTGAATAGCCATATCAATGTCTTGTCCCTGAGCAAATTTCATTGATATACTCGAAACATTTTCTAGAGACATAGATGTTATTTCTTCCATATTATCAAGACTATTAAATTCCTTTTCAAGGGGAATAGTGACAAGGTTTTCAACCTCTTCAGGTGCTGCACCCGGAAATATTGCGGTTACTGATATATATGGAACAGTTATATCCGGAGTACCTTCTCGAGGCATACTCACATAGGTGCTTATACCGGCAAGAGCCAAAACAAAAATAAAAATTAGAACTGCATTTCTAAACTTAACTGATAAATTGGTTATTAACATACTTGGCCTATCTTATCTTATCGCATTCAGTTTCCTTGAAAATCTCAACCTTTGTTCCATCCAAAACACTTCTTTGCCCTTTTACAATAAGCTTGTCACCAACCTCAAGACCACTGGAGACAACTGCTTGAGAGTCTATAATCTGAACCAACCGAACGACGTTTCTGACTGTTTCACCATCCTTAACTGTATAAGCAATATAGCGCCCCTTTTCCACAACTAAGCTTGACAAAGGAACCACTAAAACACCTACAAAATCTTTTCGTTTCAACTTCAACCTGACAATAATCCCTGGTTTCAACAAATTTTTGAAATTATCATAATTCAATTCAACAAGAAATGTATTACTTTTTCGGTCAGCCTCTGGTGCAACAAATGCAACAACGCCCTTGAACTTTTTCTCTCCAAGAGCATCAACTGTGAATGCAAGCTCATCGCCAACTTTAACAAAAAATATATCTTTTTCAGGAACATTCACCTCAAGTTTTAGAAATTCTAAATCTTTAATTTCAGCAATTGTCATACCCGGGCTCACATACTCCCCCTTGTCCACAAAGCGATCTTGGACATAACCGGAGATAGATGCTTTAACCTCACACTGCTCCAATGCCAGATTTGCCAATTCATAATCCCATTTCGCAGCCAGCATATCTGTTTTCTTCTCTTCCAGCACATATTCAGAAACAGAACCTGTCGTTTTTAATTTTTCCCAGCGTTCATTATCTGACTTTGCCTTATCATAACGAGCTTTTTCCTGCTCTCTTCTAAAGCGATAAGCGTCATTGTCAATTGAAAGCAAAACATCTCCTTCTTTAACATAATCACCTTTTTTGAAATAAACATCATCAATTGTCCCGCTCTGCTCAACCGACTCTGAAACAGTCATAAATGGTGCCATAATCCCTATAACAGAAACAATGTCTTCAATATTCTGCTTCTGCAGCTCTACAACAGAAACGTTAAATCTCTTCTCCTGATATTGTGCTTCATCATCAATTTTTTCTATTTCAGGTTTCATCAACCAAATTGAAACAGCAAGCACTATCACAACAACAAAAAACATAACAACAAATATAACTATTTTTTTCTTCATAATCTTTCCAACTTCTTTTATTCCTCTGGGCATCCAATATGATTTACCCCATCTTATGTACAGACGAGATTTACCTGTCGAGCCTTAGTCAGCTTGCTGCGAAGGATGATCGAGTCTCTTTCCCCGCGAACAACGTGAGCCCTCAAACTTAATCTTTATTATCCCGAGCCCAAGGGACTCGGCTACAGGGCCGATTATCCAATCTATCGCAAAACTGCAATTTTTACGCTGTAGCCGCGTCGCCCCAGCGCGGACAAATTTCAAAACGACAAGTTGCAAAGCAACACCATAGTTTACAATTTACTTTTTACAGTTTTATAAATCCCAACCTTAATCTTTAATCTTAACCTTAATCTTCCCTTTATTTAGGAAACAGCTCAACACCGACCGCATATTCCAAATCAGCAATTGCCCTATAATAAGCATAAACAACCGTCAACAAAGTGAGACGAGAAGTGCTCAATGACAAATTTGCATCTGTAAACTCCAGATAAGTTCCCAGACCTATTTTATATCTTTTCGAAGCAATATTCTGTGCCTCAACAGCAAATTCCAATCCATCAAATGCTGAATCAATCGCCTTCTTGGCCGCATTCATATCCAGATAAGCAATCTTAACCTGCAAAAGTGCTGTTTTCTGAAAATCTTCATAAGCCTGCTCCTGCTTGCGAACCTCGAGATTCTTTTCTTTAACCATGCCATATGTCATGTTTCCATTCCAAAGATCCCACTTTGCCACAACTCCAGCATCCCAGTTCCAATCCCATTCGCCACCACCACCAAAACCATAATCTATGCCATTGGCACCATTATAATTAAAGTTAAGAGAGATAGTTGGCCACCAATCGCTACCTGCTGCATCTCTATCATACTCTTTTAGAACAAGCAAACTTTCCATTTCCAAAATTTCAGGTCTATTCTGCAAACACTTCCCATTCAAATCAGTAAGATCGGTTTTTATAGCAGGATAGTTGGAAAGCGAGCCGGTAATATCAAAAATCTCATCATCCATATTAAGAGTTCTCTTAAATGATGCTACAGCGAGAGCATAGTCATTGCTGGCAGTAATCAACAATGGTTTTTCGTTGCTAACACTAACCTTAGCTCTCAAGAGGTCAAATTGCGATGCAGTACCAGTTGCAACACGCTCTATTGAATCATCAAGCAAGTCATTCAACTGTTTCAATGACTCTTCTCTTACCTCAACTACCGAGCGAGTGTATAAAACTCCATAGAATTGCTTTATTACATCCCTGATTATTTCCGAAGAGGTTCCTTCAAAGCCATATCCATAATACACTCGGCTCTGTTTGGCAGCTTTCAATGCCGTCACAACTTCACCACCTGAATAAATTAATTGATTAGCAGACAATCGAACATTATAATAATCTAGAGTGTTTTTTTCATAAGGATCTTCCTCGAAACGGCTATAACTGCCATGAGCTGCAATATGTGGAAGAACTTCCGAACGTGCTTGTATAATTTTTGCCTCTGCAATCTCTAAATCGTCCCTAGCATTCAGTATTGAAACATTAGCATCCAAGGCAAACTCAATGCACTCTTTCAATGTATAGGTGGGCACACCTTCCAAAAACAACGAAAAACCTAAAAAGCAAAACAATATAAAATATTTCTTCATAATCTAACTCTAGAATTTATATGAGACTCCAAGTGATAAAACAGGATAAATTTTCAACCAGCCATAATCATCCTCAACATGCTTAATTTCAGAGTCAAGTGCCCTGTCCAAAACAGACTGAGCATCAGGGTCAACGGCAACTGCGCTAGCTTGAATGTCCATCTCTCCCTGATACATTATACCAAGATCAAATGCAAAATGCCAATTCCCATTTTTACCGATAGCGTTGCCATATCCAAGTCCGAAATACCAGCATAATTCATCAAAATCAACACTGGCTGTTCCCGAGCTGATATCAAAAGGTTCCTTATGTAACACAATAGTACCTGCTCTAAAATCACCATGAAAATCATTATTATTAAGCATTGGACCTGCACTAACCCTAAAACCTCCACCAAAGGGATGAATATCAGCAAGAAGAGAAAATGTATTAAAATCGGCAGTAGCTGTCATATCAAGATCACTATCATTGCTCTTATATATGAAATCATGTTCTAAAGGTGTATAAGTTGCTCCCAACCTCAAATTCATAAAATCAAAAACTCTTACCGTGAAGTCTGCACCAGCACCCAATGTTCCAACTTTTAATGTTACCCCTGTAGAAGAGACTTTCTCCGCTCCAAAAACCACCAAACTTGAAAACATTAACCCAACTATTATCGCTTTTAAGAATTTCACAATTTATTTTCTTTCTTTTATATTGAAGTTTATCTATAATTAACAGTCACATATTTAAACAAAATATATATATTTTAACAAGGAATATTAATTATGATAAACAATAAAAATACAATAACTGTTTTAAAAATGCTTTTTCTTTGCTCAATTTCAATGTTTATAACCTCATGTGGTGGCTCGGGATCTGATGGTTCAGAAGACACAAACGATTGGCACTTGGTATGGACCGATGAATTTGATGGAAGCTCACTTAATTCATCTAAATGGAGCTTCAACCAAGGCAATGGTTATTGGACTGATGACGGTTGGGGAAATGGAGAGCTTCAATACTATACAGGATTTCAGAAAAATCTATCTGTAAGCGGCGGCACACTTAAAATCACAGCAATTAATGAAGACTACAAGGGTTTTAACTATACATCAGCAAGAATTAACACCCAAAACAAGTTTGCCCAGACACAAGGAAAATTTGAAGCAAGAATAAAACTGCCTGTTGGTCAAGGATATTGGCCGGCATTTTGGCTGCTACCACAAAACAGCCCATATGGTGAATGGCCGGCATCGGGTGAAATTGATATACTTGAATCAAAAGGTTCCAGACCGTCTTGGACATCAGCCTCTCTACACTTTGGTTCAGCAACCGATCGCAGATATATCACATATTCAAAAGATGATCTATCATCCCCTATCTCTGAGTTCCATACATACACCCTAGTATGGGAATCAGAGGCAATGTATTGGTATGTAGATGACCAATTATATGCGTGGGAAACATTCTGGTTCTCAAAAACAAATGATGGCAAATACCAACCATTCCCAGCACCATTTGACAATCCTTTCTACATAATACTCAACCTGGCTATCGGTGGATCTTTCGATGGCAACCCGGACGCCACAACTCAATTTCCTCAAACAATGGAAGTTGACTATGTCAGAGTATATGAAATGAGGCAAACCAAAAGTGCTGGAGAATAATCCAGCCAATACTACCTCCCCCTGTAGCCTAGTCGCTTAGGCTTGGGAAAAAGCAAATCGAGGACAACACCTCTCATCACTTTGCACATAAGGTTTTGTCAAAAATTATATATAAAATATGAAATAATTTGAGAAGTACCCCTCCCACCTCGCAGGCGAGGTGACCTCCCCTAAAAATGGGAGGAGCCTTGTCGGACTAGGCTTAATTTGCAGCTACAACAACTGTAGCGTCGGTCGTTGACCGACGAAAAAACGTAAGCTAGCATTGCTAGCCCCGCAAAGCGGGAACAAAAATGTCTTCATCCCAACTTGCCGGGTGAAGTCTCGACCGCGTCCTGCGTAGTTTGCAGAACGAAGCGGGAAGAGCGAAGACTGACCGTGTCTGGCGTAGCTCGGAGAGCGAAGACTGATTGATTTATAACAAATTGATATTAAAAAAGGAAAACTAATGAATAATAACATACTATGTATTGGAGCTGGCTACGTTGGAGGACCGACAATGGCAATGATTGCCTACAAATGCCATGACGTCAATGTCACAATCGTGGACATAAATCAGGAAAGAATTGATGCCTGGAATTCAGACGAATTGCCAATCTACGAACCGGGACTGGAAGAAATCGTAAAAGAGAGACGCGGAAAAAACCTATTCTTTTCGACAAATATAGAACAAGGTATAATAGACAATGATATAATTTTTGTCAGTGTAAACACCCCAACAAAAACATTTGGGCATGGTGCTGGTTATGCAGCGGACCTGCAATATTGGGAAAAATGTGCAAGACACATTCGTGAAGTTGCAAACTCAGACAAAATTGTTATCGAAAAAAGTACCCTCCCCGTTCGAACTGCAGCGGCAATGGCACGAATTCTTGAACATGGTTCAAAAGAGATAAAATTCACAGTGCTATCCAACCCTGAATTTCTTGCTGAAGGCACTGCAATTGATGACCTGCAAAATCCTGACCGTGTCTTAATCGGCGGACCTCAAAATGAGCAGGGGAAATTTGCAATCGAAAAACTTGCGGCAATATACGCACAATGGGTTGATGACAGCAAAATTCTTAGAACAAATCTTTGGTCAAGCGAACTGTCAAAGCTCACTGCAAATGCATTTCTTGCACAAAGAGTTAGTTCAATAAATAGCATTTCTGCACTCTGCGAACAGACAGAAGCCGACGTCTCCGAAGTTGCACATGCAATTGGTGCCGACAAAAGAATTGGTCCAAAATTTTTAAAAGCAAGTATTGGATTTGGAGGCTCATGCTTCAAAAAAGATATTCTAAACCTTGTCTATATCTGCGAAACATATGGACTTACCGAATGTGCTGAATACTGGAAACAAGTTGTTATAATGAATGAATATCAGGAAAGCAGATTTGTTGCAAGAATGCTCAAAGCAATGTTCAACACAATTGCAGGTAAAAAAATTGCAATTCTTGGCTTTGCCTTTAAGGCTGACACAGGTGATACAAGAGAAAGTCCTGCAATAAAAGTTTGCAAGGAACTTCTACAAGAAAATGCTATAATAACAATTTCGGATCCACAAGCACTCAAAAGTGCAAAAAAAGACCTTGCAGATGTCAGCAATATTGAGAATATAATCTTTGAACCAGATCCATATAAAGCAGCTGAAAATGCTCATGCAATCGCCCTGCTTACCGATTGGAAAAATTATAAGAAACTTGACTTCAAAAAAATATATGATTCAATGGAAAAACCTGCATTCTTTTTCGATGGAAGAAATCACATAGATTCTGATATGCTTTACTCAATTGGATTCAATGTATACACAATTGGTCAAACACAAAAAACACACCTCTAATAATAAGATTAAGATAAAGGCTAAGATTAAGATGCGAGCTCACGCTAAACATTCGTTTTTGCAGACTATGGTTCGTTTGAAGTAACAACGCCTGTAGCGTCGGGCGGTGACCGACGAAAAACTGCACACTTTTTGTAGAGTTGACAAAATCTTATAAGCTTTAAAAAAAATGAAAAAAAGAAACACAATATTAACATTAATAATTCTGCTTACCAGCATAATCATTTGGTACTTTTATACCCCATTCTCAGAGGATAATTTCTATCGTGCAATACCGGAAAACACCACTCTCTTCTGCGAAATGAAGGATATATACAGCAAATATAATGATATATTAGAATCTCACCCAACACAATACTTTGTAGATGATGGAATCACAAGCACAATAAACGCATACCAGCAAAACAAAAAGATTGCATGGATGATAAAAAAACTCTTGTCAAAAAAAAGTGCTCTTGGATACTCGCAATACACAGGCCAAAACGGTAACGAATGCTTCTTTGCCATAATACAAATAAATAGTATGCAACAAGTTGCAAAACTCATTCTAAATTTCAAACTACCAAAAGAACTCTCAAAAACAAAGCTGTCAGACAATCAGCAAGTATGGTCATACCAAATTGATAAAAAACAAAAACTCAATTTTTCTTTTTCTGATGGAATGTTGATTGCAACAATTGAAAAAAAATTGTCATCAATAGAGCAAATTATAAAAAAACTTTCAATTCATCCATCTGCCACACAGCTTGTAAACCAATCCATTGATGATTTGAAACATATCGAATCAGATATCAAAGGCTTTTATATTCTCCCCGAGCCACACTCAAAAATCACAAAATCAGTGCTGTTTTCCGCAAAAGACTTCTCCAAAGAACAGACACATATCAAAATATATCCAACAGATGACATTCTAAATCTACAATCAATCCAAGCAAGTGATATAAAAAATATGCTGGAAACAATAAACTACTATCCGACATGCTTTCTGGCAGCAACACCAAAACTGATAACAGCAATATGTAAAAACTACATAAATATTCCTCAAAACGTGGAATCAACCATTAGTATAATAGAAAACAATCCAACATTCATAGCCAGTTCCTCGCAAAAATATAGCGGAAAAGTTTTAAAACTAAAAACACCATCCATTATAATTGGTTCAAAACTCCCATACAAAAGTGAACCAATACTAATATCTGCAATTCTTAAAAACTTTAGCACTCCAAAAACTCAACTGTATGTGTCCCCAGCTGAAAAAAACGAACAAAACGTACACATAAATATAATAACAACATCTGAAAAGAACAAATATTCGCAGCAACCTAACTCCGATAAAATTGCTTTTGCCACAAAAAATGATCTTACAATATTTTCATCACACTACTCAGCACTAAACAAAATACTAGCAAACCCAAAATACAATATGTATGATAAAATTGATATTCCGGAAAACACTCTTGCATTCGCAATCATAGATATTCCAAAAAACATATCACTTATCAACGACTACATCGATATATACACAATTTATCTAATAGTCTCATCAGATCGCGACATCTCAAAAAAACGCTCTGTCATAGATAACCAAATCAGACCAATACTAAACAAAACACAAATTCCTGGAACCATCACTGTTTCCCTAACACAATCAATAAACACCCCATACACAATCTCAATAAAAATCAAACAAAAATAATTCGCTATTCCCTCTTTTCCACAATCTTGCCATCATAATGTACAGACGAGATTTGTCGCATCTCTCCAACTGTGAACGAAGTGAGTCCTTTACCTTAATCTCAATCTTAACTTTTTATAGCTTCTCGCCCCTACAAAAAAAAAATCATATTTTTATTGCATTTTTCTCAAAAAAATTGTAAGTTCTAACCATATATTAGTGTAAATGTATCTTTTATAAACTTCAATTCTTCTAACTGGTTAATATAGAAAGCCTTACAAAATACAAAAAACTTATGAAACCTTGGATCATAATACAAAAAATATGTTTTTTCATACTTGCTCTATTCGTTTTGGTTGGTATTGGCTTTATATTTGACGAACCTACCAAAAGACTTTTTGAGCTTCAGAAGCAAAAAGAAAAGCTAAAAAAACAGAATTCAGAGCTCGTAACGAAGACAGAAGAACTCAAAGAAGATCAGCAAAAGTTCCACACTTCAAAAACATTTGTTGAACGAATTGCAAAAAAAGATTTCAAACTAATTCGTGCTGACGAATGCGTTTTCAAGTTTGAAAACTAATTAATGCTCCATTTCTTAGCACCCTTTTGCATTCCTTTCTCCGTACCATCAATTGCATTAACAAAAGCTCAATTCATGTTTTTTTCATTTAGCAGAACATAGTGGATTACATAAGCCATTAAATGATACAATTAACTCAAGCAAAAAGACTGCCTCCAAATTACGCTTTGCGAATTGCATCCCGCTCTGCGGGACCAGCAAAGCTGGCATAAATCATAATATAGCGAAGCGACTTCCTAACCTCGTAGAGAACTATTTACTATTTACTATCAACTATAAACTATAAACTATTTGAAAAAATGGCTTTCCAAAATTTCAACAAAAAATAATACAACCGAAAAATCAAGTTATCTTTCTATAACTATCAATTATTATTGATTATTCTCAAACAATTAACTATAATTTAAAAACAAATCATAATAATAAGAATTTCCAATGGAATAATATGAACAACGAAAAGCTAATACCAAAAACTGAGTTAGACAACCGACTAAACACTTTCAGAGAAAACCTGACACAGCACGATCCCAACTGGACGCTTGCGGTCGTAATGGCAAAAATCAACATCTTCTACTTCACAGGAACAATGCAAAACGGTATACTTGTTATACCTCGAAACGCTAATGAAACATTTTTTGTGCACAGAAGCTTTGAACGGGCAATGCTTGAGTCAAACATTGAAGATATCAGAAACATCAATAGTTTTAGAGATATACCAGAATCATTCTGGACGAATTCAAAAAGTGTATATTTGGAGACCGAACGCATTCCTTTGGCACACTATGCGCGCCTCAATAAGTATGCAAACTTTTCAGAAGTCAAACCCGTTGAAAACATAATACTCCAAACACGAGCAATAAAAAGTGAATTGGAAATTGATTTTTTAAGACATGCAGGAAAAGTTCAGTCTCATGTCTTGGAAGATATAGTCCCTGAACTTTTACAAACAGGTATGTCAGAAACAGATCTTGCAAGCCAAATTCAAATGGCATTTATTCAAAAAGGTGGACATGGAATATGCCGAGTTCGTTCATTTGGATCCGAGTTATACCTTGGACAAGTCTGCTTCGGTGAATCAGCTCTATATCCAAATCCATTCAATGGACCTGGTGGTGTTCGCGGTCTATCACCTGCTGCACCAATTTTTGCATCGCCAGAGTGCACTCTAAATGAGATTCAGATTATATCCGCTGACTGTGGGTCAACATTTCACGGCTACCACACTGATAAAACAGCAACATATGCATATGGTGCGCCTCTATCACAAAAAGCAATAGATGCTCATAAAAGATGCATCGACATCCAGATTGAAGCAAAAGAAAAACTTGTACCTGGAGCCATTGCTGAAGAGATATACAATTCCATAATTGCAAAGCAGCCAAAAAGCTTCTTAGAAATTTTCATGGGCATCGGCTGCGAGCAAGCTAAATTTCTGGGACATGGTGTTGGACTTGAGATTGATGAATACCCTGTAATAACATCAAAATGGCCGGATACAATAAAAGAAAACATGGTTATTGCTATTGAACCAAAAGCTTGGATTAGAGGCGAAGGTATGGTTGGCACTGAAAACACATACCTAGTGAATAAAACAGGGGCAGAATGCATAACAGGAAATGAGCAAGCACTGATTACTGTGATTAAATAAGGTTGCCTGTCAACAACAGGTACCTTCAAAAACTGAAAGATGAAAAACATGAAAAACAAAACAATATCATTGGCACTCCTTATTATATCGGTACCATTGGCTGCATCAGCCACAACCAATGTAATAAATGAAATAATTAATAACTATTCAAAAATTAAGTCTGTATCCTGCATCGTCTCAAGAGTTATCACTTTTAACGAAAAAGATACACGTCTTCTTAGTAGAGTATATTACGAGCGCCCAAACAAATTACATGTTCAGCAAACATCTCCTCTCAATCGAAGAATCATTTGTGATGGAACAAACTTTTTCTATTATATCGATGGCGATCCAAAAGGATATTCAAGCCCGGTAGACAAACTCTCTGAACAACAAATCATAGAACTGGTCAAAGTTCCAGGTACTTCAGAAGATATACTTTACAGATTAAAAAATATTGAACCAAAAGAGTTGTCAGGAAACGAAGAATATCCAACTCAGCTTGCATTTACAACAACAAACAATCTTAATATTATCGTTTACATCACTGATGAAAAAAGAATAGAAAAAATTGACTTTTTCGAATCAAATGAATTCGCAAAACTTACATCATCATCTCATTACAGCAACTTCATAGAGGCTACTCCTGGTGTATTCGTACCAACAACACATAAGATGGTTCTAAATATTAACAAACAACAAAGAACTGAAACAGCTAAATTCTCTCACTACACTGCGAATGCTCCAATTTCCCAGTCCCTGTTTTATGCAAAACCATTTTTTAAAGGTGTAACATTCGTGGACTCATTTAAGGAAATCTACGAATAACAAACAGGAATCATAAAGCATGACACATCAACAGCGCCACCTGAAGTTTGGTAGATATGACTACGCACAATTTTCCTCATACTTCAGCTATGCATCTGGTTCTGTGGTAGTTCCTGTTGCCCTTGTCGCTATGTCGCAACAACTAGGCTTCTCGCTGGAAGAAGGGGGTATGACATCTGGTGGTGCACTGCAGATTGCAAGAACAATCTCAATTGTCTTCACGATGATCATCTGCGGTTTTCTAGGAGCTCGCTTTGGGAAAAGACTTACATTAGGATACTCAATCTTAGCAATGGGCATTGGTATTGGTCTATGTGCAATTGCACCAAACTATAGTATTCTTTTCACTGCAATTTTAATTGCAGGCCTTGGAGAGGGTATCATCGAAGGATTGGCAACTCCATTCACTCAGGATCTGCATGTGCATGAAGAACCAGGACGATACATAAGCTTTTCACATTCATTCTGGTCTGTTGGAATTTTTATTACAGTCTTATTAACCGGTTGGCTCATGCTAATTGGTGTGTCTTGGCGATATATAATACTAGGAGTTTCTGCATGTGGAATAATCAGTTCATTACTATACTTATTACCTAAAAGACATGGACAGAAAGCACCTGAAAACAAAGAGGTTGTCAAACCCAAAGAGATTATTAATCAAGCTAAAACCATCTTAAAAATACCGCGTTTCTGGCTGTTCTTTATTGCAATATTTTTTGCAGGTGGAGGTGAGTTCTGTCTGACCTACTGGAGTGCAAGCTATATCCAGATTAACCTTCAAGCAACGGTCTGGGCTGGCGGGCTTGGAACCGCAATTTTTGCTTTGGGTATGTTTGTTAGCCGTACCTGTTGGGGATATATTATCAGACAAAAAAACATTCGTTTACTTATACTTTATTCTGCAATAACCGGACTTCTATTTTCATCATGCCTGCAATACACAAATTCCCTTTGGGTATTCTTTGTCATCCTATTTGTCTGCGGAATTGCCACTGGACCATTCTGGCCTGGTATCCAGAGTTATACAACAGAAATCCTAGATAATACTGATTCCACAATGGTATTCATACTTCTGTCATGTGCAGGAATCCCTGGATGCGGTATGTTCACCCTAATCATGGGAATAATAGGTGACCACTACGGACTCGCAAAAGCCCTCTTTCTCGTACCAGTCTGCTTCTCAATGATAGCCATAATATTCATCCTAGACCACCTACAAATCAATCGCAAAGCAAAATATGCCCATAATCTCACTCACCATACGGAAAAATAATTCATTAGGACAACGAGAACATTGTCGACCTGGCGCGTCATAGACAAGGATTGCGAAGGCGGATCCCAGCATACAAACAAACGTTGTCTTGGAAAAGCGGGAGCGACAATGTCCTCATTGTCATAACTATTACAGCCAAAAATCAAGGTTATCGGGCATCTTTCTCAATTTTTAATTGATTTCCCTCTTTCATTAAACTATACTATTGAAGTTAATTTTATTGAACACAAAGGACGTAATGAACAAAAGAAACTATTTAACCTTATTTCGAAACACTGGCGAGATAACAGCACTACTGGCTCACAACAATGATATATCAATCATGATTCAGCAAATGGTTGAAATGCTGGCTGAACAATTCTCAGCAAATGTTTGTTCAATATACCTCCTTAATGATGATTCTCAAGAACTTATTCTTAATGCAACATTCGGACTCAAAAAGTCTGCCATCGGCAATGTGAAACTTAATATCGGCGAAGGATTAGTTGGATTAGTCATGCAGACATGCGAACCTATAATAGATAACCATGCAAGCAAAAATCCACACTTTCAATACATCCCTGAAATTGGAGAAGAAGCATTTGACTCATTTATCGCAATTCCAATTGTGCGTGGGGCAGATAAAATTGGAGTTCTTGTTTTACAAAGACTTGAAATCAACCACTTTCTTAACGAAGACATAATTGCCCTTGAAGCGGTAGCCACACAGCTTGCCGGCATGATTGAAACTGCAAAAGTTATTCTTATTGAACCGCAAAAAAACACACCGATGACATTTGTGACAACCAAAGAGATGCTTACCATCAAAGGTCAACCTGCGTCTCCTGGTGTTGCTTCTGGAACTGCACTTATTTATGAACAACTTACTTTCACTGATTCTAAAACAGATAGTGTTATTGGGCAACTTACAGGTTTAGAAGCAATTAAAAAACTTGAAAATGCAATCAAAATTTCAGTTGAACAAATTGAGACAATGCAAAAGACATTAGAACAAAAGCTTCCTGAAGCCACAAATCTTATCTTTGCTGCTCATCTTATGATGCTGAGAGACAGCTCTTTCTCTGGTGCAATGTTCAAACTCATTGAGGATGGTGCGTCCCTGCAAGACAGCATCAAAGAAATATCAAACAAATTCATTCACATTTTCAGCAACAGTCCTCATGCTTATATGAGAGAAAAAACTGATGACATACAAGATATAACATGGCGACTCGAAAACAACCTTGACTCAAACTCCAACAAAAACACAAAACAGTTTGGAATACAAGATAAAATCATTATTGCATCTACAATATATCCATCTGATGTTGTTAAACTTGTTTTAGAAAAAGCAAATGGACTTATACTGACTGATGGTGGTGTAACATCACACGTTTCAATCATAGCTCGTTCATTGAATCTACCGCTAGTAATATCCAATGATCAGACCCTAAAGAATCTGACACACAAACATAACATAATTTTTGATGGTGCTGGTGGTGATATATATATCAACCCAACAGAACAGACTATTGAAACATTTAATGACGAAATCTACAATACCTTCTCTGCCGAAGATTTCGCTGACCAGATGCAGCCTAAAACCTTCACAAAAGATGGCACAAGGATTCTGCTGCATGCAAACATCAACCTTCTTGGAGAGCTCAAAACAGCAAAAGCACTTAAAGCAGAGGGAATAGGTCTATACCGAACAGAATTTCCATTTCTTGTTCGCTCAACATTTCCAACAGAAGAAGAGCAGATTGAAACATATAGCAAACTTATCAGTGCATTTGAGAATCAACCTGTATGTCTAAGAACACTCGATGTGGGTGGTGACAAAGTGCTGGCCTACTATGACCACGGTGACGATGCAAATCCTGAACTTGGACTGAGATCAATAAGATTTACTCTTAAACATCCAACCATGTTTGCAAAGCAATTGAGTGCAATTCTAAGGGCTGGAGCCAAAACAACAGATTTGAACATTATGTTCCCTATGATATCAAGCATTGATGAATTGGACAAATCCATCGAACTTTTAAATGATGTAAAAGCAAAACTAAAAAAACAAAATGTAGACTTTTGCGAAAATCCAAAACTGGGAATCATGATTGAACTTCCGTCTGTGCTAAGCATTCTTGATTCACTAGCTGAAATGGTAGACTTTTTCTGCATTGGAACAAATGATTTTGTTCAATATATGCTCGCAGTTGACAGAGGTAATGAAAAAATTGCAGAGTACTACTGCCCACATCACCCAGCTGTACTAAGAGCTCTTAAACAAATTGTGGAACAAGGACAAAAGAGCAACATTGATATATCAATATGTGGCGAAATGGCTCACCAAATGAAATATATACCTTTCCTACTTGGCATTGGTATAAGAAAAATTAGTCTTGACCCACAACACATGCCAACTGTTCAACAATTTATATCAAATATCACTATTGATGAAGCCGAAAATCAGGCAAATATTATTCTAACAAAAAATCGCATAACCGAGATCGCAAAGCTCCTCAGCTAAACACAGTTCCCATAAGGGCGAGGCAGGCCTAACCCCTACTCCTTCCTTACCTTCCTTCTTCCTTCCCTCACTTCCCTCTATCTTCCTTCTTCCTTCCCACCTCCCACTTATCACTTCCCACTTAATAAGGCATCACCCCTCTTTTCCGAAACTCACCTGGAGACTCCCCAATTTCATTCTTGAAAGCCCTAGCAAAATGAGATCCCGGCTCATTACCAACCCGCAATGCAATATCTTTAATCGGCAATGTCGTATCTTTCAATAAAGTGCATGCTTCTCGCATCTTTATCTTCATTATCAACTTATATGGAGAAATTCGAATTTCTTTTGCAAAGACTCTGCTCAAATGCTCTTGCGATATATTCAAATCATCAGCAAGCATTGCAACATTATATGGGGTTCGTAGATTTTGTTCAATTAGCTTATAAGATTTTCTGATAATCTTTGCATTCGTACTACCAGTATGTTCGACAGATGATGCAATGTCAATAAGAGAACACAGAAGACTATTAACCAAAATAATACTCTCACCAGTACTTATTTCCAAAACTTTTTCTTTAGCATCTTTAAAATGCATTAACTTTTTAACAATATGTAAATCATTGCTCAAGTCATATAAATGTCCATATTCTTTGATAATACTTTCTGTCTGCAAACTCTTGTCTTCAAACACAAAAAACATAAAATTCCATCCTTCTCTATTCTCTTTTGGAAGATAATAAATTATATTAGGATCAGATACATCGACCAAAAAAGCTTGCTTCTCTTTTATTGTATGTGTTATTTCGCCAATTTTTAACGCCCCAAAACCTTTCAGACTATATTGAAAAACATATTGATTTTTTTCACTTATTCTATCTTTGCCATGATTATAATACATTGCGTGATTTGTAGTATTAGAACAGCTAATTCCCAATGCACGTGGCAGATTCTCAACCTTTTTTATGCTGTAAAACCGTGTTTGCCACAACAATTCCTCTTTTTGTTTCAAATTGGCTCTCATAATCAAATATTGGTTCCTTTTTTACTTTGACTTTTACAATCAACAAGCATTATAGTACCCACAGAAAATTTAAACAAGTAAAATTATAATCACAAAAAGTACATAAAGGAAATACACAATGGCAAAAGTAGTTTTTATTGGAGCAGGTAGCTTTGGATTTACACGAAAAGTATTCAGAGACTTAATGAATTTTGAGACTCTCAGTGGTGCAGAGATTGGTTTAGTAGATATTAACCAGGATCGCTTAGACATGGCAAACGAATCATGTTCAAAAATTCTTAAGGAAGGTAACTTCAATGCAACAATCACAACATCAACAGACCGCCGGGAAATATTGAAAGATGCTGATGCTGTGATTATAACAATTTTACAAGGAGACACATCTGTTTGGCAGCACGACATTCTGATTCCTAAAAAATACGGCGTTGACATCAACGTTGGCGACACAAGAGGTGTTGCTGGCGTATTCAGAGCCTTAAGAACTATTCCTGTAATGCTCAACATATGCAAAGACATGGAAGAACTTTGCCCAAAAGCACTAGTACTTAACTATACAAACCCAATGGCAATTCTATGTCATGCTGTGCAGAGAACAAGCAGTATGAATTTCACGGGTCTATGTCATAGTGTTCAAGGCACAATAGGCATGATTGCAAAATGGCTGGAACTACCTGCTGACGAAATAGACTACACATGTGCAGGACTTAACCATCTTTCATGGTATACAAAGCTTGAACATAAAGGTAAAGACCTATATCCACAGCTAAAAGATACTGTCAACAACAACGAAGAAGTTTATAACGAAGAAATTGTTCGTAACGAAATGTTTAAAGCTTTTGACTACTACGTGACAGAATCCAGTGGTCACAACTCTGAATACACATGGTGGTTCAGAAAACGCCCTGAACTCATTGAAAAATATTGCAAAGATGGTACAGGCTGGAATCCAGGTGAATTTGCTTACATACTAAACGAATACAAAAAACGTGATAATACATGGCTGAATGACTTCAAAGAGTGGATCAACAGTCCAGATTGGGATGATGAAGAGAAAAAGCAGAAAATGATGGAAACATCACATGAATATGCATCACATATCATCAATGCATATCTTGGTGGAGAACCATTCAAATTTAATGGAAACGTAAAAAACACAGGATTAATCACAAATCTGCCAAATGGTTGCTGCGTTGAAGTTCCGGTTCTTGCAACTCGTGGAACTCTTGAACCAATATACGTTGGCGATATTCCATTGCCACCACTACCATTGACAACATTGACTGCAATTACAGAGCAAATGGCTGTTGAAGCATCACTAACTGGCAATCCAAAACTTGTATATCAAGCAATTGCACAGGATCCATTGACAGCAGCAGTACTATCGCTAGCTGAGATAAAAGAAATGGTAAACGAAATGTTAGAAGCAAATAAAAACTTCCTTCCTCATTTCAAATCCCTAAAAGCTTAACTCACTGTGCTCCACGAGCGATGGCTCGTGGAGCGAGATTCTCCCTCTTCTCCCCCGTACGGGCGAGGCATGCCTCGCCCCTTCTAAATCAATTCAACCGACTCAATATCGCTATTATAAAAGAACACCTTCCCCACATTCAGATAAAGCGGAAGACCACTATCAATTTCAGCCGGCTTCTCAACAAGCACCAGCTTCCCCTCATACACACCCTCAAAATCAACAAGAGTTACCCTAACACACTTATTAACTGGCACATTCCACTCCTTGGCAACCTGAGCAAAATACTTTTCCAGCTCGGTTCGAAAAGCCTCAACACCATTACTACTTCCATTCTCAAAATCAAAAATTCCCTGACTAGGCACATCAAAGCTCGGATGCTTAAAATTGCCATCAACCAGATCTCTATCATCACAATCCATAATTTATACTCCAAATTTAAAATATTTCCGGGTATATTATCAAAACACCACAACAATTCCAATAACATTTTTTCTGTACGGGCGAGGCATGCCTCGCCCCTACATATCAATTCTTATCAAATTTCCTTCATCAACCATCAATTATTATTGATTATTCAAAGACATTTAACTATAATTCCCCATTGAACCCTAATAAGAAGAATTGAAAATGACAAAAATACGAACAAGAATAGCACCATCTCCAACAGGAGACCCACATATAGGAACTGCTTATATAGCTCTTTTTAACTATGCCTTTGCAAAAAGCCAAGGTGGCGACTTCATTCTAAGAATTGAAGACACAGACCAGACACGCTCAACAAAGGAGTCAGAGCAGGCAATTTTTGATGCCCTCCACTGGGTTGGAATCAATTGGGACGAAGGTCCTGATGTTGGAGGCGACAAAGGTCCTTATAGGCAGAGCGAGCGTTTTGAAACATACAAAGAGTACTGTCAAAAGCTTATTGACAACGGCACAGCATACTACTGTTTCTGCACATCAGAAAGACTAGCTGAACTGCGAATGAAGCAAGAAGCTGAAAAGTCAGACGTCCTTGGCTACGACAGCCACTGTGCAACACTTTCAAAAGAAGAAGTGGAAACAAGACTTGCAAATAAAGAACCATTTGTTGTCCGACTCAAAACGCCAAAAGATGGCGATTGCAAGTTCAATGATAGACTTCGTGGTGAGATCAGCATTCCATGGAAAACAATTGATGACCAAGTGCTGCTTAAAACAGATGGGTTCCCAACCTATCATTTGGCAAACGTTGTTGATGACCACTTAATGGAAATCACACACGTACTGCGTGGCGAAGAGTGGATTAACTCAGCTCCAAAGCACTTTATGCTATATCAGGCATTTGGGTGGGACGCACCTGAAATCATTCATTTTCCGCTACTTAGAAACCCTGATAGGTCAAAGCTATCAAAGCGAAAGAATCCAACAAGTATTTTATACTACAGACAAGCAGGCTTCCTTCCTGAGGCAGTGCTTAACTTTTTAGGTCTTTTGGCATACAGTATGCCAGATGAAAGCGAAGAGTTTACACTACAGCAGATGGTTGATGTCTTTGACATTGATAGAGTCAGTGCAGGTGGTCCAATTTTTGATGTTCAGAAACTAAGAAACTTTAATGCAAGATACATCAGAAACTTGTCACCGGAGGAACTCTGGCAAAGACTACAGGAGTGGTTTATCAATGATAATACACTTCTTCAAGTTGCCAAAATGGCTCAGCCAAGACTAAGCCAGCTTACTGACTTTATGCCTTTGGCTACACCCATCTTTCAAGACAAACTGAACTACAATGCTGAAGCAATAACATCAACAGTTGATGTGGATGAACAAGCTCCAATGCTTCTTAGAACACTTCAATGGGAAATTGAAAAGAAAACACAATGGAACAAAGATGCTGTTGGAGAAGTATTTGGTATCATTGCCGAAAAAGAAGAGATAAAGACAAAGAAACTGATGCCGCTATGCTATACAGTATTCAGTGGTTCAACAGTTGCACTGCCTCTTTATGAAAGTATGGTACTCATTGGCAAAGATCTATGCCTGCGCAGAATTCAGTACGCACTCGAAACACTGGAAGAGAGTGGAATAACCCTAAAAGGAAAACCACTGAAAAGATTTACAAAAGAATATCAATTTAAATATAACTCATAATAAGAATTAAAACCTGTATTATTCATAAACTTTGTGACGAAATAGCGTAGAGTGCTTTAAGTCAATGAGATAGTGCAGAATAACAGATGTAGGTTTATAAACATAAATCAAATTTGTTATTCAAGCTAACTCTTTGAATTTGAGTGCAATACGCTATTGCAGTAGATTTTTATGAATATTTCAGGTTAAACGGAATAAAAAATGACAGAAGAAATAGTAGCAAATAATTTTATACATGAAATTATTGATGAAGACTTAAAAAGTGGAAAGCATACAGAAGTTGTAACACGATTTCCACCAGAACCAAATGGTTACCTGCACATTGGACATGCAAAATCCATTTGCTTGAATTTTGGAACAGCCATAAAATACAATGGTCGTTGCAACATGCGCTTTGATGACACAAATCCTGAAAAAGAAGAGGTGGAATACGTTGACTCAATCTTGGAAGACATAAGATGGCTTGGATTCGACTGGGGTGAAAACCTGTTTTTTGCATCAGACTACTTTGACAGAATGTATGGATACGCTGTTGAACTAATCGAAAAAGGGCTGGCATATGCATGCAGGCTCACACCAGAAGAGTTCAAAGGTTGTCGCGGAATTCCAACAGAACCAGGAAAAGATAGTCCATTTAGAGACACAACACCAGAAGAAAATCTCAAGATCTTTGAAAATATGAAAGCTGGCGTCTATAACGATGGAGAATATGTTATCAGAGCAAAAATAGATATGGCATCGCCAAATCTTCACATGCGAGATCCTGCAATATACCGAATCAAAAAAGCGGATCATCACAGAACTGGTGACAAATGGTGCATTTACCCAATGTACGACTTCGCTCACTGCATCGAAGATGCAATTGAAGGCATCACACACTCAATCTGCACATTGGAATTTGAAGTACACCGCCCACTATACGACTGGATACTAGACAACATAAGCATCGAATGCCATCCAAGACAATATGAGTTCGCAAGACTAAACCTCAACTACACTGTAATGAGTAAAAGAAAACTGCTGCAGCTTATTGAAGAAAAATATGTCAACGGTTGGGATGATCCAAGAATGCCAACAGTTGCAGGTCTAAGAAGACGTGGATACACCGCAGCTTCAATTAGAGAATTCTGCAAAAGAATTGGTGTAACTAAATTTGAAAGCATGAGCGACATTGCCCTACTTGAGCATTGCGTAAGAGAAGAGCTAAATGTAACATCAGACCGCTACATGGGCGTTTTGGATCCAATCAAAGTGGTAATCGAAAACTACCCTGAAAATCAAGAAGAAATTCTTATTGGCACAAACAATCCTATGGATGAAAAGTCTGCAACAAGAGAAATTCCTTTCTCAAGAGAACTCTATGTTGAAAGAAATGACTACATGGAAAATCCACCAAACAAATTTCATAGACTTGGCAAGCCAGGCAAAGAAGTTCGTCTGCGTTATGCCTATTTTATTGCCTTCAAAGAGGCAATTAAAGATGAAGATGGCAATGTTATCGAACTAAGATGCACATACGATCCTGAAACAAAAGGTGGCAATGCTCCTGATGAAAGAAAAGTTCGCGGAACAATCCAATGGGTATCAGCAAAGCATGCTTACGATGCTGAAATGAGACTCTATGATCGTCTATTTGATTGTGAAACACCAGACATAAACAAAGATGGTAAAACATTCATTGATCATCTATACAAAGATTCATTGAAGACACTAACTGCAAAAGTTGAACCAGCGGCTCAAAAACTAGGCAAAACAGCAAGAATTCAATTTGAAAGAACAGGTTACTTCTACGTTGATCACATTGACTCAACAGAGAACGCACCTGTATTCAACCAAATTGTCCCGTTGCGGAGCTCCTGGAAATAGAAAACCAATTAATAATTAAAAATTAACAATTAATAATTGAGAAACGCTTCTTTCTTGCAATCCAAATGTACAGATGCGATTTACCTGTCGAGCCGTAGTCAGCTCGCTGCGAAGGATGATCGCATCTCTCTTAGCTTTATCTCTCTTTCTTAAATAGAATAAAAAGGCAAACTAATGCACAATGTAAAAACAATTGAAGACATTTCTTATGCAGATCATGAAGAATGCAGGCTCGACTTATACATTCCTACTGATAAACCATCCTTCAAAACAGTAATATTTGTTCATGGAGGAGGAATTGAATCATGCGAAAAGCAAGACCTCAAAGAAATAGCAGTTAGACTAGCCTCAAAAGGAATAGCATTTGTAGCACCAGGCTACAGAAAATTTCCAAAAGTACAATATCCAACATTTATTGATGATATTGCACAAGCTGTGAAATGGGTAAAAGATAATATTAATAAATATGGTGAATGCAAAGAAATATTCCTAGGAGGACAATCAGCGGGTGCATACCTTTCAATGATGCTTTGCTTTGATACACAATATTTAAATAAAGTTGAAATGACTCCCGACGATCTTGCTGGTTATATTTTTGCAAGTGGACAACCGACAACCCATTTTAACATTCTTAAATATCGGGGGACAAATCCTCAAAAGGTTGTGATTGATGAAGCAGCACCGCTGTATCACATAGAAAATGTCGTAACCAACTCTCCAATTCTAATTTTCGTTACAGACAATGATATTCCAAACAGACTTGAACAGAATGTATTATTAGAATCAACTCTGAAATGCGTTGGATATGACAGCGAAAATATAGAACTGCAAATCATAGAAAACCACGACCACGGCAGCTATCTAAACAAAAAAGATAACCAATCTGAAATTCCTATTGTCGACATAATAGTCAATTGGCTAAACTCAAACAAAAATTAGTGTTTGTTTTTACTTTGATAATTTGACATTGCAATGCAAATGCATGACAAACAACTTCCGGCACAATTTTAGGCATGTCAGCTTTTCATGATAACGAGGATCCCGCATGCCGGGACTCCCAAACCTGCAAATCAACCTTAGTCCGTCAAAACTCCTCCCCTTGCTAAGGGGAGGTCACCTCGCCTGCGAGGTGGGAGGGGTGTTCATTCAAAATGACCACTTTCTCCCGCTCTGCGGGATCGTTGCTTTAGGCAAGCTAAAGCTGTTCTCCCATTGGTCGAATGAATGTTGAATGGCTAACTTGTTAGTCCCGGTCTGCGGGATTGGACGTTCTTAATCCATGTGTTTTTTTCTCTGCGTTCTCTTGCCTGTCGCGCCGTAGTCAGCTTGCTGCGAAGGAGGATGCCTTCGTGCGAGAAAATTCTTCTCTTTCTTAATCCTTTTAATCTGCGGATAAAACTCTTTTGGTTGCGGCTCGTCCGCCCTATGTTTATCCGTTGATAATAATAAAAAAAAATAAATGTTGCAAAAAAAAATATTTTGATGTAATATTAATTTATTAGGAGAAAAAAACGATGATAACAACAGAACAACATGAGAACTACGTTCTCAACAAAACTACAGGCAAGGTATTTGTCATGGAGATTGTTGACTATGTACACAAAAACCACGAGAAATGGTCAGACCAAAGTTCTTTGTGGGATTTTTCCGAAGCTAGTTTGGCTGATGATGTAACCAGCTATGATTTACTCAAAGCTAGAATGCATAAAATAACAAGCGTTCTAAAAGGCAGAGCTGGACAAAAAACAGCATACGTTGTAAGTGACGACATTGCATATGATACAGCCATGATGGCCATATCTGTCGGAGAAACTATTGAAAAGGAATTTGACCAAGCCGTCTTTCGTGACCTAAAGGAAGCAGAAGCTTGGCTACAAAAAGAATAAAAGCTATAGCGCATCTGTACAGACGTGATTTATCGCGTCTCTCTAAAATTTATATTCTCTCTCAACAACAAGGGGAAAAATGACAAAAAAAACACTCTTAATAACCGCATCACTACTATTAATAATTTCACTCACCACACCATGCATATTCGCATCAACAGCTCCTGACTATTCTCGGTCGGAAAACTGGATAGAAAAAGCTGATAACATTAATCTCAAAATTGATCTGTTCTTTGCACACCCTACCACATTTTCAGATAAAGATGGTGGCAACAATGCAGAACTTACAAACACCAGCCTCAACGAAAAGACAACATTTATAGTCACAAACGAGTTCATGCCGGTCTTCTCAAAGCAATGCAATATCTTTGCACCTCGCTACAGACAGATGAACATCAAGGTCTTGTCACTTCCAGACAACCAGTCCCAAGAAAATTATGCAATGGCAATTGCCGATGTTGAAAGTGCTTTCAAATACTATATTAAAAATCTGAATCACGGGCGACCATTTATTATTGCCGGACACAGTCAAGGATCAATGACAATGTTAAATGTTCTAAAAGATAATACACAAATTTGGGATAAAAGCAAGCTGGTTGCTGCCTACCTGCCAGGTTGGACATTCACCGCCAAGGATTTAAAAGCACTTGACTTAGAACTGTGCAGCAGTCCAGAAGAGACAGGTTGCCTAATCACATGGAATACAATTGGTGTAAATGGTACATCTCCAACACTCAAAGAAAATGCACTATGCGTAAATCCTCTATCATGGACAAGCGACACCAACAACTACCCAAGCTCAAAAAATAGCTTTGCCCGAATAATATGTAAAGACAACTCAATATTAGTTATTACAAACCTTACATCAGCTCAGATCAATCAAAATGGTGGACTCGAGATTCCTGCACCAGCAAAAGAAGTTGCAGACAAAATCCGAATGCCCATGGGACCAACATGCTACCACCCATACGACTACGACTTCTTCTTCAACAACATCAAAAGCAATGTAACAACCCGCTGCTCAACGTTCCTACGCTAATCGCCCATTTCTACCCTTTCCCCGTACGGGCAAGGCATGCCTCGCCCCTACAACAACCGACTCAACATCCCCCCAGGACTCACATAAGGAACCCACAGCTCATCAGCATTCTCAATCACAAAACGATTTCTCTGCTCCGATGCTGCCAAATCACCTTCCTTATTCTCCATCTCCAAAATCAACATTCTATTTTCTTCCAACGCCTCCCGTACGGGCGAGGCATGCCTCGCCGCCTTTTCCCCAATTCCCCACGCAGGACAATAAATCACCGGCTTTTTCATTTCCAACAACCTTTCCAAAATCTTTTTCTCCATCGGCGAATGAAATCCACCAAAATACACCTCCGCATTGGGAATGCTTTCCGGCTTTGGTGCATTGCGTGAACACAACACCCCCAGCTTATCTGCATTCCATAATGCAGGATTCCCCATCCCTCGCAATCCATTTCCAAAATCTATCACACATTTCCACGGATTCATCCGAATATATTCCCTAATATTCTTCTCTACCTTATCATCCCACACAATCATCTCATAATAATTCCGATGCCAAATGCGCATGCCGGGGGCGGAAAAATTGGGAACGGGAAGAATCCCCCCCCTCCGTACGGGCGCCATTCTTGGCGCCCCATCCGCCATTCTTGGCGCCCCATTTTTCCCATCCCCGGCATTTCCAAATAATTGCCGTAACGTGCGCGTGACTCCCGCCTTGAATCCCGTAATTACCCGCCCCAAATCTCCATAACCACCTTCAACCCGAATCAACGCATGAAAATGATCTGGCATGACAATTGATTCATCCCATTTCATCCAGGGCAATAAAGTCGCCGTTTTTTGCATTTCTCCAGCAATGATTTTCCTAATTGGATCATCATTTTCACCAAACGGCTTTCCTTTGGCAAATTTAATAAATTCCTGATGAGCACAAATGGTGACAAAATACAACCCACCGCCCGAATAATCATGCCCCTTTAAACGGATTGACCTACGATGATGAATCTTCGGATCATATCTATTCATCTTCACATCTCCCTTTCCATTTAAAATTCCATCCTTCTCCGTACGGGCGAAGCACTTGTCGCGCCGTAGTCTCGTAGAGCGAAGGCGGATACCTCCCCCCTCCATCGTATTAGAAATCCGTTATTCCAATAAGTTCTGAAACAACATCCTTTGTCCCCTACACTCATCATGTCAACCATCGCTTAGATTGACTAACATGTTGTGCCATTGTGAGAATGCTTGTCTGAGCTTAGCGAAGACAGAAGTATTCTTATAATGGCAAAACATATTTTTTTCGTGTTTTTTCGTGCCTTTCGTGGTAAAAAATCTTTTCTTCTTTGTGTCCTTTGTGCCTCTTTGTGGCTAAAATTCAAACGCAAGAGAGCTCCCTATCACTTCCTACTTAGCACTTATCACGTTTTTTCTAAAGGACGACTTTGACGGTTATTTCTTTGTCGCCAGACAGAGGAATCTCTTTGCCTTCAAATGGTTTGCCATCTACAAGCATGGAAGGAGTATCGCCATGAGTAATTGAAATATTATAAGTTGTTCCCTGAAGAACTCTTTTAATGTTCAGATTATCAATGGAAGTTGGAATCTTAGGGTCAACAATCAATCCTTTATAGCCAGGTCTAATTCCAAGGATATATTGAGAGATAGCCACATAGTTCCATGCAGCAGTTCCTGTCAACCAGCTATTTTTTGCTTCGCCATGATTTGGTGCATATTTTCCACCAATCATCTGAGCATATACATATGGTTCCTGTTTGTGAATTTCACTAATATCTTCTCTGTAAGCAGGACATATTCTCTTGTAGTAATCAAATGCCGCATCGCAGTTGTCTACCATAGCTTCTGATATCATAATCCAAGGATTTGTGTGACAGAAAATTCCGCCATTTTCTTTGTATCCAGGTGGATATGATGAGACTTCACCAAGTTCCAGATGATATTCTGCATATGGAGGATCTTGAAGAACTAATCCGTGTGGGGTTGCAAGACGTTCATTAACTGATTCAAGTGCTGTCTTTGCAAAGCCATCATCATGCCCTACTCCAGCCATAATGCACCATCCCTGAGATTCAATATAGATCTGACCATTTTCACATTCTGAGGAACCAATCTTTTTGCCGAAAGCATCAAAGGCTCTTAAGAACCATTTTTCATCTCTACCTTCTTTATTGATTGTTTCAGTCATAGACTCTGCCGCTGCAAGCACTTGTTGAGCATCATAAGAGGCACTGATTGTATTTAAAAGTTCAGCAAACTCTTTTGCTGCATATACGAAAAGTCCGGCAATCATAACAGATTCAGCAACTTTACCTTCTCCAGAACCGTATGTTTGAAAACTTTCGCCAGGCTCTTTTGAGAAGCAGTTAAGGTTCAAGCAATCATTCCAGTCAGCACGACCAATCAAAGGTAGTCCATGTGGTCCAAGTCTATCAAGAGTAAATTGATGAGAACGGAAAAGATGGTCAAGAAGAGGTTGATTTGTCTCTTCCTTGTTTTCGTATGGAACCATTTCGTCAAGAATTGAAAAATCCCCAGTTTCTCTGATGTATGCACACACACCAAGAATCAACCATTGCGGGTCATCATTAAAGTTGCCGCCTATATCCGCATTGCCACGCTTTGTAAGAGGCTGATACTGATGGAATGCACCACCTGTTTCAAACTGTGTTGAAGCAATGTCAATTATTCGTTCGCGAGCTCTGTCTTTCTCCATGTGAACAAAACCAAGAAGATCCTGATTTGAGTCTCTAAAGCCCATACCACGACCAATACCTGATTCAAAGTATGATGCACTACGAGACATATTAAAAGTAATCATGCACTGATATGGATGCCAGATGTTCATCATTCTTGATAGTTTCTCATCTTCACATTCAATTTGATATGGAGCAAGTAAATTTGTCCAATGCTCTGCCAATTCATTCAGTGCCTTTTCAACTGATTCACTTGTTGAATATTTTTCCATCAAAGCATTTGCACGTTTTTTGTTTATTACAAATGGTGCAACAAATTTTTCATCTTCAGGATTTTCAACATATCCAAGCTGGAAGATATACTCCTTGGTTTCGCCTGGCTTAACTTCAAACTCAATGCAGTGAGATGCAATTGGTGACCATCCTGATGCAACACTATTTGAACAATAGCCATTTTTTACAGCCAAAGGCTCTCTTAATTCACCATAATTCCCAATAAAAGATTCTCTATCGCTATCAAAACTATCAACGGGTGCATTCACGTTGTAGAAAGCATAATGATTTCTTCTTTCTCTATATTCTGTTTTATGAAATATTGCAGAGTTTTCAATTTCAACTTCACCACAGCTTAAGTTTCTCTGAAAGTTTCTGTCATCTTCATCGGCATTCCAAAGACAAAATTCCAAAAATGAAAATAGTTTGATTTTCTTTACTGCATTGCTTTCATTTGTAAGCTGAACGCGACTTAGTTCTACGCTATCACCTTTTGGAATTAGAAAAGTAATTTCTGACTTCAGTTCATTCTGTGTTGCAGAAATCTTTGTATATCCAAGTCCGTGTCGACATTCATAGAATGAAAGATCTGATTTAACCGGCTGCCATGTTGGACTCCAGAATGTATCATCTTCTTTGATGTAGAAATAGCGGCCGCCAAGGTCGGTTGGAATGTTGTTATAGCGATATCTTGAAATTCGACGCATTTTTGCATCTTTATAGAATGAGTATCCACCAGCTGTGTTTGATATGATACCAAACATTGAGTCTGTACCTAGATAGTTAATCCATGGCATTGGTGTTGTTGGGGTTTCTATTACGTATTCTCTGTTGGCATCATCAAAATAACCATATTTCATATTTTTCATTCCTTTGTTTAAGTTCACAGTATACAGTGTACAGTATACAGAAAGCTCACGATGTGAGCAGATAAATTGTTTTCTAAATCAATATAGTTCGTAATGATAATTTAATATGCCCAAAAAAGCAATTCTATTTTAATGATAAACACCCCTCAAACAAAAAAAACGAGAATATTATAGATAAAGATTGATTTAGTATTTGTTTTTCAAGGCGCATAAATATATAATAGTTAATGATTTTAATAAACAGAAAAAGTTACATAACAAGGAAGTAAAATGAAAGCAAATATACCATTTTTAGAAGATACAGATATACTTATTTTGGGAACAACATCCGCAGCAGTTTCAGCAGCACTTACAGCTCGTAAAGCTGGTAAGAGAGTTACTTGTGTGAGTTCCTTCACCTATCCAGGAGAAGACATATGCTCAACAATGAATTATTACAACTGGGGCAGTTGTGAAATTGAAGCACCATTTGCCAAAGATGTTTTCAAGGTAAGAAACGAGCAGGAACCATTGGCAACTCCAATGGAAGTTAAATTGGCACTCGAAACGCCAATGCTTGAAGCTGATGTTCGCATTCTTTACATGAGTTATCCAGTTGCACTTTTAAGAGACACCAAAGGTCAACCTGCTGGAGCTGTTATTGCAAACCGTTCAGGATTTCAGGCAATTCGTGCAAGTGTGATTATTGATGCAACATCTAGGGCTCAACTTGCAAGACTTGCGGATGAAGCAACTTTTGCTGAGTTTGCACCTATGAAATATCCTTGTTCACGTACTGCTGCCGGCAATCAAGCTGCGGATATTGCTAGAATTCCAGGCAAACGTGCACCATCTTTCTTCAAAGAAGGTTACCGAGATCTGATTCCATACACATGGACACCTAAATTGTTTTTTGCAGGAGTTACCCCAAGTGACTTTGGGACTACTGACGTGCAGGCAAGACTGCTATCATGGTATCCAGGACAACTTATTTCATCTGACACTTTGAATGTTAAGTTTAAAGACAAACTGATCACAAAAAAGACACAAAAGAGTACTGACATTGAAAATTTTAATTTGAAAGCATTACAATGTGGCTCATCATCACTATTTGTCTTAAGTCAGATGGCTGATGTTATAGGGGATGCAGTAACGCTTTTTGAAGATCCATGTGCGGCAATGGTTCTTGGTCAGAAACTTGGTGATTTTGCGGTAGAACTAGCAAAAGAGGTTTCTCAGGATGTTACAGTTGTACAAAACAGTGCTGTTATCAAGGGACTTGATGTTGTCAAAAAGAACAAGTGGTTCAGGGCAACTGAAAATGAAACTGTTGACATGGATTTGAACAAGCTGCCTATCATTGGTGAGTATGATGTTGTGGTGGTTGGAGGCGGAACAGCCGGTGCACCTGCGGGTATTGCCGCAGGACGTGCTGAAGCAAAAACACTTATACTTGAGTACACATCTTCTCTTGGAGGTGTCAGCACTGAAGGCAGAATTGCAAGCTATTATCATGGAAATCGTTGTGGTTTCACAAATGAGATTGGTGCCGGCACCCATGATCTTGGTGCAAATCCTCAATATGAACCTAATTCCCATACGTGGAATACTGAATGGAAAAAGCATTGGTACCTGCGTGCTGCAGATGAGGCTGGAGTTGACATTTGGTTTAACTCACTTGTTCCCGCCGCCTCAATTGATAACAACAAGGTTTGCGGTGTTGTTGTTGCCACTCCGTATGGATATGGTCTTGTTAAAGCAAAAAGTGTTGTTGACTGCACTGGTAATTCAGATGTTGTTGCTGCCGCAGGTGGTGCTGTTGTAAACATTGAAAAAGAGCATATTGCAGTTCAAGGAACCGGGTTGTCTCCATATAATCCAGGATGGCACTATCAGAATACAGACTACACCTTTATTGATGATACAGACATCGTGGATATTAGCCGTGCGTTCTCTGTGGCCAGAAAAAAAATGGAAGAGTGCTTTGACATGTCTCAGATTGTTAACTCAAGACAGCGTCAACAAATTGTTGGTGAAATTTCAATGGATCCACTGGATTTTCTTGCTAATAGAACTTTCCCTGACACAATAACAACTGCAAGCAGTAATTTTGATACACATGGGTTCACAATTCATCCTGTGTTTATGGCAAAGGCACCAAACCATGATGAATTGATGGCACATGTGCCATTTAGATGTCTACTGCCTGTTGGACTTGAGGGAATTATGTCAACCGGTCTAGGAGTATGCTCACACAGAGATGCCCTACCAGTAATCAGAATGCAGCCTGATGTCCAGAATCAGGGATATGCAGCCGGACGTGCAGCTGCAATGAGTGCACAAGCTAACTGTGGTCTACGAAAAATCGATATGAAAGAACTTCAGAAACACTTGATTGAGAAAAAGATTCTTGAGCCCGAAGTACTTGATCATAAGGATTCATTCCCTCTATCTGATGATGTTGTTGTGGATGCTGTAGCAAATGGCACGGATAGTTATCTTGGACTTGCAGTTATGTTTGGAAACAAAGAGCGAAGCTTGCCACTCCTCAAAAAAGCTTTTGAAGATGCTGATGCCGGTGCAAAGATTCGTTATGCTCACATCATAGGAATTATGAGTGATTCAACGGGTGCAGAAGAACTAGCAGAATATCTTGATAGCCAGGACTGGGATGAAGGTTGGAACTATCGTGGCATGGGGCAGTTTGGTTTCAGTCTTAGTGATATTGACACAAAACTTATTGCCCTTGGACGTTCAGGAAGTACAAAAGCTAAAGAAACTCTTCTTAAAAAACTTGCAACACTATCAGCTGAAAGTGACTTTTCACATCTGAGAGCAATAACTCTGGCATTTGAAGCACAACCTGATGCTGATGCTGTGGAAGGTTTAACAAAAATTCTTGAAAACTTGAAGCCATGTGCACAAAGCAATGTTGCAATGAATGTTAAGAACACATCAAAAAACTGGTGCGAAACCAATGAGCGTAACAATGAATTAAAAGAGCTTATTGTTGCTCGTGCCCTACTTGCTTGCAGCGATCCAAAAGGTGCTGCAAAGGATGTTCTCAAACAATATTCCAAAGATCTTCACGGACACTATGCTAGGCACGCAAAGGCTTTGCTGGCGTAGCTCACTTCGTGAGCGTGATAAGTGCTAGGTAATAAGTGGGACGGACTGGGGAAAAGAAATATCCAATATCCAACACGGACCGCCGAAGGCAGAGGGTGGAGCCTGTCGACAGCAGTGAAGCGTAGCGTAACGGCAATACCCAATAAAGAAGTATGTACCCCTCCCACCTCGCAGGCGAGGTGACCTCCCCTAAAAGCGGGAGGAGTTTTGGCGGACTAAGGTTAAATTGATGTGCCAACGGCACATGTCATGAGAAGCCTTGTATGATACGTTTTAACCTAATTAATGCATAAAAAGGTCTTGCCTAGGGTGAGCGTAGCGTAACCCTAGGTTTACAAACAAATATAAAAGATTCCTGCTCACGGCAGTGTGTTTCGTAATGAAATGAAGAAAATATATTGGATGTTTTATAGATATCAAAGGTGTTTTTATCAATCCGTGTATATCTGTGTTAATCCGTGGCTAAGAGTAAAAAGGTAAACTAATGAAATTGGATGTAAAAGATTTGGGTCATATGGATTATCAAAGTGCATTAGATATGCAATTTGAACTTCTTGAAAAACGCCAAAACAACTTAATACCTGACACACTCATCTTAGTTGAACATCCTCCAACAATAACACTTGGCAGAAGAGCTGTTGAAGCAGATATCCTTGCCGACGAAAACTTTTTAAAAGAGACGGGTGTTGAAATCTGCAGAATAAATCGTGGAGGTGAAGTCACATATCATGGACCTGGACAGATTGTGGGATATCTGATATTTGATCTTAAAAATTTCAATCGTGACATTCGAGCTTTTGTAAGTAATATTGAAGAGGCAATCATTCAGGTCTTAGAAGAAGAGTTTAATATTGTCGGCGAACGCAATCCTTTGAATAACGGGGTATGGGTTGGTCCAAAGAAAATTACTGCCATTGGGATTGGGATTAAACAGTGGGTTACAATGCATGGGTTTGCGTTTAACATCAACACCAACCTTGAGCATTTCAAGTGGATTGTTCCCTGTGGAATGAAAAACACTGAAATGACTTCTCTTGAACAGATTACAGGCAAACAGCACGATTTGGAAACCATCAAGCCCAAAATCATTGCAAAGATCAGGCAGATTTTTGAATAGGTACTGTCAAAAATTGTATGAAAACATAATTCCGCTCATAGAGCGGACGCTACAACTGGATGCAATACAAAATAAGCCTATATTGATTATTAAGGCTTAAAATACCGTTAGCTGTTGTAGTGTCGGTTTTGCCGCCTGTGCGTAGCACGCAGACAGGTGAACCGAAAGAAAAGGGGGGACAAGGCTAAATAGTCTGTATCTCATTGATTTAAAACTAAATAGGGCTGAAAAGAGTATTAAACTTTTGACAAAAACAAACATGCTAATAGGAAAAAATATGAAGAAAATTAGAATTGGAGTTATAGGAGCTTGCGGCAGAGGTAGCTTGGCTAGATTCTGTCATAACATTGAAGATGGTATTGAATTGGTTGCAGGGGCTGATATCTATGAAGATAAGTTAGCACGATTTGTATCTGAAATGAAAGAAAAATTTGACTATGAACCAGCGGTATATCTTGACTATAAGGGAATGATCCAAAAAGAGAATCTTGATGGTGTTTTTGTAACCTCGCCAGACTGGTGTCATGAAGAACAAGCATGTTATGCACTGAACAATAAAGTGGCAGTCTATCTTGAAAAACCAATTGCAATAACAACTGAAGGGGCTGATCGAATTTTGCAGGCAGCATATGAAAATAAAACCAAACTAATGCTTGGTCACAATATGCGATATATGAATTTTACTCGTAAAATGAAGAAAATTATTGATAGTGGTGAAATTGGTGAAGTTAAGGCAATATGGTGTCGTCACTTTATCAATTATGGTGGTGATGCATATTTTAGAGATTGGCATGCAGATCGAAGCAAGTCTACGGGACTACTTTTGCAGAAAGGTGCTCATGACATCGATGTTATTCACTGGCTGGCTGGTGCCTTTTCAGAGCGAGTAACAGCTTTTGGCTCCCTATCCGTCTATGGTGATCTACCACGTAGAGATACTGATGATGATGGCAAGGTTGATGTTTCATTCAACAATGACCATTGGCCTCCTTTAGAACAAAAAGACTTTAATCCTATCATTGACATTGAAGATCAAAACATGATGCTCATGCAGCTATCAAATGGTGTTCAGGCATCATACATGCAGTGTCACTTTTCTCCTGATGCCTGCCGAAACTATACAATCATTGGAACCAAGGGAAGAATTGAAAACTATGGCGAAAATGATGGACAAATCCAAGTATGGAAAACCAGAAAAGGATTTGACATGACTGGAGATGAAACATATGATCTGACCGCTGAAGGTGGCGGACACGGTGGGTCAGACACACTCATAGCCAAAAACTTTGTTGAAATTCTGAAAGGTAGCACATCAACAGACAGCACGCCTCAAGCTGCTCGATACAGCGTTGCAGCAGGTTGCCTGGCAACTGAATCTCTTCGCCATGGTGGAACGCCTTTTGAAGTTCCAAAACTTCCAACTGAACTTGAAAACCATTGTTTTGCTGACAACAAATAAATTCTAAAAAACAACCATGACAACACAGACAGAAATAAAAGATATTGGTGATCAATTTAATATTGAGGGAGAATTTGTATCTTCAGCACCGCTTGGTAACGGTCACATAAATCAGACACTGCTGGTAACTTATCTGAATAAGTCAGGCAAAAAAAAATATGTCTTTCAGAAAATAAATCATGTGGTATTCAAAGAACCAATGAAACTTATGGAAAACTACTCTAGAGTCAGCAGCCATTTAAGAGCGTGCATTGATAAAGATGAAACGCAAAATGAACGAAGAAATCTCGATGTTGTTTTAACTAAGCTTGGGGAAGCGTGTTATCACAACCTTGAGGACGGCTCATTCTGGAGATGTTATAATTATATTGAGGGAGCAGAAACCTATGATGTTGCAGAAAATACAAATCAAGCATACGAAGCTGCAACAACTTTTGCTCAGTTTTTAAAACTTGTTAAAGATCTACCAGGTGGACGCCTGCATGAAACTATACCAAACTTTCATAACACTCCAGCAAGAATGGATGCTCTTAAAAAAGCTATTCAACAAGATCCCTGCGATAGATTAAAACTTGTTAAGGATGAAGTGCGATTTGCTCTTGATAGAGAAAAAGAGGCGGGAACATTTATAAAGTTATTGCAGGAAGGAAAATTGACTGAACTGATAACTCATAACGACACAAAAATAAACAATGTTCTTCTTGACTGCAAAACCGGCAAAGGAGTTTGTGTTATCGATTTGGATACAGTTATGCCTGGTCTTATTCATTATGATTTTGGCGACATGATTCGCAGTGGTGCAGCATCGGCCAAGGAAAACTCAAAAGATTTATCCATTGTATATATGAAATTTGATATGTACAGTGCAATACTACATGGATTCCTAGAGGAAGCTGATGAGTTCTTAACACCTCTTGATAAAGAACTACTACCTCTAAGTGCCAAAATTATAACGCTGGAAATCGGCACAAGGTTTTTAACAGATTATCTGCTTGGTGATAAATACTTTAAAACTCACCATGCCGATGAAAATCGTGATAGAACAAGAATGCAGTTTAAAATGGTAAGCTCAATGGAAGAACAATTTGTAAAAATGCAAAATGAATTAAAATAAGTACTGTCAAAAGTTTTGTGGAAAATATTATTACGCCCTGAAAGGGCAATTTATATCACCCCTAGGCAACGCCTAATAAAAACTATAAAAATAACACAACAGAATGGCGGGCTGAAAGCCCAACTTAAAATAGCCCTAGGCAACGCCTAAATAAAAACTATAAAAATAACACAACAGAATGGCGGGCTGAAAGCCCAACTTAAAATAGCCCTAGGCAACGCCTAGGGTAAATAAAGGCAAAGTTTAACGTGCGCCCTGTAAGGGCAGCTTAATAAATATAAAGTTTAGTTGCCCTTACAGGGCGAGTGTGGATGATGTTTTGAAACCACAGGGCGTTGCCCTGGGCTAGTATAACTTGCCCTTTCAGGGCGTTAGCAAACGGAAATAAGACGATAAATAATTATGAAGGAAAATAAAATGACAGATAAAAAAATAGGCGTTGCCGTTATCGGCACAGGAAGCAGAGCATATTACGTTGTAAAAAATCTTCTTAATGATTCTCATGAAAATGTTGAAATTAAAAGGGTTTTTGATCCAGACAAAAAAGTTGCCGAAGAGAGTGTTGAATATTGGGGTAATACAGCGGTTATCTGTGACGACTACCAAAGTGCAATTGACTCTGATGATGTTGACTGGGTAATGGTGTTCTCGCCAAATGTCTATCACTGCGAACATGTATGCCACGCTTTTGATTGTGGCAAAAATGTATTTTCCGAAAAGCCTCTTGCAACTTCAATTGAGGACTGCCAGAAAATCTACAAAAAACACGTGGCAAGTGGAAAACTTTTTGCAACTGGGTTCGTTCTTCGCTATGCACCCATTTATCAGAAAGTTAAAGAACTGCTTGATGAGAAATATATTGGCGACATCATAAGTATTGATGCAAATGAAAACATTGCCCCTAGTCATGGTGCATACATTATGCAGAACTGGCGAAGACGAAAGGAATTGGCAGGTCCTCACATTCTAGAAAAATGTGCTCATGATTTAGACCTTCTAAACTGGTTCGTAGGTTCTCTACCATCAAAAGTTGCATCATTTGGTGGACTAGACTTCTTTGTTCCTGAAAACAACCATTTTATGGATAAGTTTAAAAAGGATAATGGCGAAACAATTTTTGGTGGTTGGAAAGATCCTCATAAGGTATCCACACCTTTTAAATCAGACAAAACCCTTATGGATAACCAAGTTGCAATCATTCAGTATCGCAATAATGTTCGTGTGATGTTTCAGGCAACAATGTCAAATGCAATACCTGAGCGTAGAATGTATTTCAGCGGAACAGAAGGCACAATTATTGCTGAACTCTATTCGTCAACTTTGAAATATAAGAGACATGGAGAAAATGAGATTCTCATCACATTTGGTGGCGACGGACATGGCGGCGGTGATTCTTTTATTATGAAAGAGTTATATAAATCAATGGCAGAAGAGATGGAACCAGCATCAAGTGGAAATGAAGCTCTCGAAAGTTCAGTGCTGGCAATGGCAATTGATGAAGCCGCAGTGAACAATACAATCGTTGATTTGGAACCAATATGGAAAACCATGGAGAGATAAGAAAACTCAGTTTTTGGTTGCAGGTTCTTTTCTTCTTAGCCATCCGCCTTCGCAGTTCCTGCCTACGGCGTGACAGGCTAACACAGATTTCACGGATAAAGACAAAGAATTTTATCGCACAGAGGCATCCGCCATTTTGGACTTTCGCAGTTGCTACGGCGCGACAAGACGGCGCGGCAAGAATGGAGCGAGTATACGATTTGGAAAGCTAGCGGACGAGATCGTTCCCCTAGCTCCGCTAGTCATGCGTCGAAAGGCAAGTCGCCGTCTTGTCCGCCAAAACTCCTCCCCGGCTAGCTCGCTAGTCCCGCAAAGCGGGAGGAGGTGGCGAGCAACGCGAGACGGAGGGGGCCTTCATTCATCATTGGATGTTGAACGGCTAACTTGTTAGTCCCGGTCTGCGGGATTGGACGTTCTAAACTCTTTCTTCCAACTTCCCACTTCCTACCTATCACTTAGCACTGCTGGCTTTGCCAGCAGTGCTAAGTGCTAAGTTTCTCTGCGAGGCTTGGAATTCGCTTCTCTCCAATATCAATGCAAGGCCTAATGGCAACACATTCTTTTAATTTTTCGTGTTTTTTCGTGCGTAGGCCATTCACTTCGTTCATTGCTCTTTTCTACTTTTCTTATTAGAGAAAAAAGCCTCTCTGCGACTTCGTCTTGAGTGCGTGGTTAAAAATCTTCTCTTCTTTGTGGCTTTTGTGCCTCTTTGTGGCTGAAAATTTTCTTTGCATCATTCACAATCCCTAGTTTTTCGGTTGCGAATGTGAACATGCATTTGGGGCAATAAAATCAGGGAGTGAGTTCTTTAAATCTTCATTTTAGGGTGATGAAGTTGAAAAAAACATTTTAAAGGCGGGGTGATCACTCTTCGCTTTGCAAGCTACGCCTAACACAGAGCACCTTGAAGGAAAACCCTACAAACTACTTGCAAATCAACAGTTTAACTTTGGTTTCAGTATTAGCACCTGTAGGGTCGGGGTCCGTGACCCCGCCGAAAAGGGCATTCAACCGAAAAATCAAGTTCACAATTACCCACCGACTTGTTAACCTTGACTTTTCCCCCCTACTTTGGCAAAGTACCCCAGTTCTCATATGGCGGTCTAGCCGCAACCAAGAAAAAGTTTAATCGCACATAGTCGTCCGCCTTCGCAGCAAGCTGCCTAAGGCTCGACAGGCGAAAAACCAGAACAATGCCTGTCAGCAAATTTGAATAACAAAACAATAGATAAATAACAGTTTAAATGCTCTGTAAGAGCATTTCATAGGTAGCCTAGGGTGAGCGCAGCGTAACCCTAGGTTTTCAAATAAATATAAAAAATTCCTGCTCACGGCAGTGTCTGCCGTAATGCAATGAAGGCAATAAAAGGAAAACATGTTCACCAAGGAATCTTTAACAATAAAAGGTACATTTTTTTTAGAACGCGCAACAGCCGATAAGAAACCAATATCAGACCGACAAAAGGAAAATTTTGCAAAATCCCAGGAACTGGTCACCAAAAGAACCTCACTACGTCCTGCAGACATATCATTTCCGAAAGACCTCCCGATATCCCAAGTTAAAGACGAAATAATTGAGAAAATAAAGGCAAACCAGGTTGTCATTCTATGTGGAGAAACCGGCTCAGGTAAAACAACCCAACTTCCAAAGATTCTATACTCGCTTGGTTATGGAATACGCGGACGAATCGGCTGCACCCAGCCCAGGCGACTAGCAACAGTATCCATGGCAAAAAGAGTGAGCGATGAACTCAATGGCTGCACAATCGGAAGACAAGTTGGATACAAAGTGCGCTTTGATGAGAAAATCTGCAAAGAGACCTCAATCAAATTCATGACAGATGGTATCCTGCTGGCTGAAACAACATCCGATAGAAATCTTCTTGAATATGATGCAATCATAATTGATGAAGCCCATGAGAGAAGCCTGAACATCGACTTTATTCTTGGATATATCAAACGTCTTCTTAAAAGACGCCCAGATCTGAAAATTATAATAAGTTCCGCCACTCTGGATGCTGAAAAGTTTGCCGTTTTTTTTGATAATGCGCCGGTAATTAAAGTCAAAGGCAGACACTTTCCAGTAGAAGTCTTTCATCTGCCTGAACACAACGATAGCGAGGAGCTAAGTCGCCATATTCTGCGAGCAGTGAATATGCTCGGAGACATGGATGAAGAAGGTGACATTCTTGTCTTTCTTCCCGGTGAACGAGAAATCAGAGATGCTACCGATCTCCTTAAAGGACAAAAATGGAAGGGAACAGAAGTTCTACCACTTTACGGACGATTAACTCTTGGAGAACAGCAGAGAATTTTTACAATTGGTAAATATCGAAGAATTATACTCTCCACAAACGTTGCTGAAACCTCATTGACAATACCGGGAATTCACTACGTGATTGACTCAGGACTGGTACGAATGAAACGCTACGACCCACGAACTCAAGTCGAGAGTCTTCAGATTGAACATATTTCCCAGGCGGCAGCAAAACAGAGACAAGGGCGATGCGGACGTATTGCAGCAGGCATATGTATTCGACTTTATGACGAAATTGTCTATGAGGAGAGCGAAGAGTTCACACCACCTGAAATCCTGAGAACATCACTCGCTGATGTTATCCTACACATGAAAATGATTAAATTGCCCGATATCGAAGTGTTTCCATTTGTCGATGCTCCAAAACGAAATCAGGTTCGAGAAGGGCTCAAAACGCTTTATGAAATTGGTGCACTGGATGAAAGCAATGATTTAACCAATTTAGGTCGAACCATTGGACGCTTTTCTATCGATCCACGCCTTGCAAGAATGCTGGTTGAAGGAAAAAATCTCAAAACATTCACTGAAATAAGTTGGCTTGTTGCGGTTCTAAGCATACAGGACCCAAGAGATTTTCCAATCGACAAACAAGATGAAATCAAAATTGCCCACAAACAATGGATCGATGACCGATCCGACTTCTTATTCTTTCTACATCTGAGAAACACATTGAATGAAATGCACAAGCAAAATGCATCCAATGCTTCAATCAGAAAATTCTGTAAAAAGAACTTTCTCAATTATATGCGTATTAGAGAGTGGGAGAATCTTCAAAATGATCTTAAGAGCACTGCAAAAGAGCTGAACTGGAAGAACATCAACACACCTTTAGACATAGGTAAAATGCACTATGACCATCTTCACAGATGCATTATATGTGGCGTTCCAATGCAGATTGGTGTGAAAAGTGAAGAACAGGGTTACAACGGAACCGCCGGCAAAAACTTTTATATTTTCCCTGGTTCGGCTCTATTTAGTAAATCACCGGAGTGGCTGATAACTTTCAATCTTGTAGAGACAACAAAATTATATGCCCGAACCGCAGCGCAAATAGCCCCTGAACTTATTGAACAAGCAGTTCCCCACCTTTGCAGAACAATCTACTCCAATCCAAACTGGGATGCAAATCGCGGCTTTGTTTGTGCAGAAAAGAATTCGTCATTAGCAGGACTCACCATCACCCAGAAGCAGCAAGTATATTACGGAGATATTGCCCCTAAGGAATCAAGAAAGATTTTTATTACCGAGGGACTAATCCCGGCAAACATAAAGCTGAAGGGAACCTGGCTGAAGCAATACAAAAAAGTTCTGGAAGATATAAAAATCAAAGAAACCAAAATCAGGCGACCTGAATCAGGTACTGATTTCACCAAAACATATGATTTCTTTGATCGCACCATTCCGGAAAACATAAACAGCGGCAGAGACCTTGACCGCTGGACATATAAACATAGAGATGCACTAAGAATCAGTGAGACAGATATTTCCAGCACTGTAATCCAGAATATAAATGATTATAACTTTCCTGATTTTCTATGTAAAGGTGACGACAAATTCAAATTAGTGTATGCATATACCCCGGGAAAAGATGATGATGGTGTCACCATATACGTTCCGGCAAACAGACTTTTTATGATTACACCCCAAGATCAGGACTGGCTGGTAAAAGGCTGGATTGAACAGAAAACACTATTAGTACTGAAAACACTTCTCAAACCAATTAGAATGCAGCTCAATCCATTAAGCAGCACCGCAAAAGAATTTGCAGAATTCATTGAAAAGTCAACAGACTACCAGGAAAAATCTTTTCTTGAAGCACTGGTAACTTATCTCAGAGACGAATATAGCCTGTTCATTGGTAAAGATGACATGAACATTCTAGATCTTCCAATATGGTTTGTACCCAGAATCGCTGTGATGAACAGTAAAAATCAGATTATAAGCATAAGCAGAGATATTGAAAATATTGAAGAAAGCATTCCTGAAAAAGAGCTGCTGAAAACAGCAAAGAAAAAAGTAATGTCAGGATTTCCGGAAACACCAATATTACCAAAAGATATCTTAAATGGCAAAACAGTCTATAATGCCCTGAAAAAAGAAAATAATGGTTACATCATTGAGCATTACGTAGAAAAATCGGAAGCCGATGCTGTATTTTATGAAACTATTGCAGCAATGTTCAGAGAATACTGTCCAAAACAGATACAATTTCTTGAGAAGAAACTACCACTCGACATACAGACAAGACTAACCCTTGGTGCAATGAGCAGCCAGCATCTAGAAGACTTTATTGACTCCGCAATATATCTTGCCTTCGACAAAGCAGGAGATTTCCCATACAGCAAAACAATGTTTGAAAAATCTGCAGAAAAAGCTCGAGCAGAACTATACGAATGCGGACAGGAACTGGCAAAAAAAATATCCAATGTTGTCACTGCCCACGGTGAAGTCATGGAAGAACTGGAAAAAGTTCAAAACAATAAAGAACTGACACAAGACATTGAATTGCAGTTGAAGGAAGTTTTCTATAGCGGATTCCTGCTGAAACCTGAAAACATGATGGATATTATTCGCTGGATGAGTGGAATCAAACTGCGCATCGAACGTGCATCATATGACCCGCAGAAAGATATGCAGAAACAAGCCAATATACTTCCATATCGACAGAAAATCCACGAACTGCTTAAAAACGACAAACAGCACATTCCGCCCAAAATAGCAGAAACAATATTCATGTTTCAGGAATTTCGAGTCAGCGTATTCGCCCCCGAAGTGGGACGCAGAATCAAAGTCTCCGAAAAGAAAATTCGAAAGTTTCTATCCGCAGATTAAAAGGATTTAAAAGAGTACAAGCCACTGATTAACACTGATTTTCACGGATAAAGAAAAAAGATTTCTTACCTGGAAAGGCATAGGGCGGCATAGCCGCAACCAAAGCTGGCGGAGCCAGCAGAGTAAGGTTAAGATTAAGGTTGGAATAGCTCCGCAGGCATTTATTATAGGTGAGAACACCGACTGTGTCCTGCATAGCGAAGCGAAGCATGGAACATCCAACATTCAACATCCATTCGACCAACGGGAGAACAGCTTTAGTTTACCTAAAGCAACGATCCCGCAGAGCGGGAGAAGTGGTCATATTAAATGAAGAACCCCTCCGTCCTCGTTCCTCGG
>JAQICX010000251.1 GCA_027858345.1 Kiritimatiellia bacterium
TTTCTCACTTGCATACGACCAGCGGGAGTACAGCTGTAGGTAGGCCATTACACTGCGTTTTATTGCTGTCGCAGGCTCCAGCCTCACTCCCAGGTCGTGGTTCGACAGAAATGAAGCGAAGCGTAATGACCTAACCTGGAAGCGTGCGTTACCTCAAACACACCTGCAACGAAGATCGTTGCGTTACCCTAAACAATTGCTTAAAGTCTTCTCTTTTTTCTTTTAATAATCTGCGTTAATCTGCGTAATCTGCGGATAAAACTCCTTTGGTTGCCTGCCTGTTCGTGTACTCACGCAGACAGGCGGCTTGTCCGCCCTAGGTTTTTTGTGCTCATAGTTTTCCCTGTTAAGTTGAAAAAATGTTTAACTGTTTATGCGATTATTATAGTGTTTCTTTATTAAATTGCAAAAAATTATGATTTTCAGGAAGAAGTTTGTAAACAATTTTAGCTTTGGTGTTGCTCAATGACTAGGAAATTTGTATAATTTGAAATATTGTTATATTAATTATGGTTTTTAGTTTATGAAAAAATATCCACTCACATCAATGCAAGATGGCATAATGTTTGATTATATGAAATCTCCGGCTGGAGGTTTTTATATTCAGCAGCTTGTTTGCTCTTTTCCGACTGTTCTTGATAAGGATGCTATGCATGAGGCATGGAGATCTGTTGTTAAAGAGAATGAGGTCTTAAGAACTCGTTTTTGTGTTGAAGAATCTGGTGAATTTACACAGTTCTATACAGATGATTTACTGTTTAGATTTGATGTGCTGTCTGCCGATGAGATAGATAAAAATGCTTTCCTTTCAGAACAACGCTTCAATGAACGAGATTTTGTAAAAGATGCTTTGTGGTCGGTTACATTGATTTGTGATGATGACAAAACCGAGATGGTTTGGTGCTTTCACCATATTCTGGTGGATGGTCGTTCGCACTCCCTGATTATTGAAGATGTTTTGTGCAGGTATAATGCTATTGTTGAAAAGAAGGCTACTGAAGAGTCTGTTAAGGTTGAATATCACGATTATTTAGCGAGTTGTGAGCGGAATGAAGTTGATGCAGAGTTCTGGAATGCAGAACTTTCCGGTGTTTACAGTGGTCACGGTGTTTGCGTCGATGAGTGTTGTTCCTGTAACTCAGATAAAGTGTTTAAGGAAGAAAAAATATGTTTTTCCGATGCTGAAACAAAGCAGCTGCTGGAAGCAGCAGAACAAAATTCATGTAGTGTTAACTGCTTGATGCAGTCTGCGTGGGCGTTGCTGCTACATAAATATTCAGATTCAGAAACAGTTGTTTTCGGATCAACAAGAGCGTGTCGTCATTTGGGTGGTGAAGATTTTAGTACGACCCGAGGACTTCTGATCAATACGTTGCCTTTTGCAGTTCACTTTGATGACAATATGAGTTGCAGTGAATTGTTTGCTCAAGTTAAAGAAACGCAGTTGCGACTGCGTAAGGTTGAAGGTGATTCCCTTATCGATATTGCTTCATCTTTGACTTCGAAGTATGGAGAAAATCTTTTCAATACTATTCTTGTTTTTGAAAATCATGATTTGGAAAAACATCTGCAGGGATTGGGTGGTGTTTGTTCAGGAGTGCATGTTGAACTACTGGAAAAGGTTAATACTTTCACTGTTGCCGGATATTTAGGTGATAGGTTTAAACTTACCCTTAATTATCCTGAAAACAGCTATTGGAATAAGCAATCACAATTTATGCTGAATCATGTAAAGAATGTTTTGCTTGCATTTGCCAAAGACAGTTCCGCTATTGTTAAGGATTTAAAGTTTATTTCTGAAGAAGAGAAACGCTTGCTTATGAATGAATATGTTGGTCAAGTCAGTGATCAGGATCCCAGAAATAATATAGTGACCGTTATCGAGTCAATGGTTAGGACGCAACCGGATTCTGTGGCTGTTGAATTGCCTGATTTGACAACAATCTCATATAGACGTTTGAATTCACAAGCTAATCAACTTGCAAACTATTTGATTTCACTTGGATATAATAATGGTGATTGTATTGCTGTCTGCATGGATAGGTGTACAGAGCTTATTGTTTCATTTCTTGCAATCTTAAAAGCAGGTATGACATATGTGCCGGTTGATACCAGCAACACCAGAGAACGAATTCAATTTTATATTGAAGACTGCAATGCAAAATGTATTTTAAGTCTCAATCGTCTTTCACAGAATATACCGGAAGTCGATGTCGATATTGTTTTGGTTGATAGGGATGAGTATGTTATATGCAAGCAGGATAAAAAGAATCTAAATTTGAAGGTCGATATTCAGGATGTTGCATATATTTTATATACATCTGGTTCAACAGGAGTTCCTAAAGGTGTTGAGATATATCATCGAGGTCTTGTGTCTCTTGCAGAGGAAGAACAGGATTTGCTGGAGATTACGCCTGATGACAGAATACTGCTTTTGACCACTCCAAGTTTTGATGTTTCCATATATGAAATAATTATGGCACTTTTTTCAGGTTCTACAATATGTGTTGCTGCATGGGGAGATGTTATACCAGGAAAGGCTCTAGGAGAAACCTTTTTAAAACGTGAAATCACAGCTGTTTCTGTTACTCCCACGGAGTTGATAGATACACCTCTGCTTGATGGCATTAAATTGCGAATGATGATTTGCTGTGGTGAAGTCTGTACCCCTGATATATTCAACAAGTGGGGCAATGTTGAAGGCTTAAGATTTTATAATGCATATGGTCCTACAGAAGTCAGCATTTGGTCTACTGTTGCAAAATATAAACCTGGGGCAAAAACACTGCCAATTGGATCCCCTATAAAAGATAGATTATGCTATGTCTTAAATGAAAACTTAGAACTTCAGCCAATAGGTGTTCCTGGTGAGTTATATATTGGTGGCATAGGGGTTTCTAAAGGATACCTTAATAGACCGGAAAAGAATAGAGAAGTTTATATTAAGAGTCCATTTAAAGATGGTGATATTCTATATAAAACAGGAGATAAGGTTCGCTTTCTCTCTGATGGCAAATTAGACTATATACAACGTATTGATAACCAAGTTAAGATTTATGGGATAAGATTTGAGCTTGAAGAGATAGAATCTTTGATTGACAGCTATAAGCAGATTGATAAGGCTGTAGTGGTTTTGCTTGATGATAAAAAAACAATTGGGGCGTATGTAAAAACATTTAATAATGAAGATATTTCTGAAAAAGAAATACAAGATTTTCTGGCTCTGAAATTGCAGTCGATATTTGTTCCTGACTTGTTTATCAAGCTTGATAAGTTCCCGACAACCTTAACAGGAAAAATTGACCGAGTTGCTCTTAAAAAAGATTTGACTGATATTTATGATCAGAAAAAAACTGCCCAAAAAGATTCATTGTTGCTTTCTGATAAAAACAGAGATCTGGTGCTAAAGCAGTGGAATGAAACAGAGATGGAGCTTCCAAATCAATTCAGCATTCTTCCCATTGTCAAAGATGGGTCTTTGAACTCTTCTGATAATATAGCGGTAATATATGATGGAAAAGAATTCTCATACCAAATGCTGGAAGAGGCCTCTAATCGAGTTGCAAACTATCTGTTGGAAAATGGAATTGGTTCAGGAGATATTGTCGCCACATATATTGATAAGTCATTTGAATATATATACGTCACCTATGGGATTATGAAATCAGGGGCTGCATTTCTTCCGTTATCCTTGAAATATCCGAAAGATAGGGTTAACTATATTGTGACCGATGCAAAATGTAAGATGCTTATTACAACCTCTGCTAATGAAAATAAATTGAATTTGAATGTTAAAATTGGAACAACAGAGAATATGTCTGGTTGCTCATCTGAATTTGATGTTTCGAAGATTGAGTCAGATTGCCCGGCATATGTCATATACACATCTGGTTCAACAGGAAAACCAAAAGGTGTTTTAAGTGGACATCTGGGATTGTTGAACTTGTGCACATTCTATAAAAATCGTTTGGGTTTGACCAATTCAGATCGTGCAGGAATGGTTGCAGATGTCTCTTTTGATGCTTCGCTTGCAGATATCTGGCCATATTTATGTGTTGGCGGAAGCATATGCATTGCAGCAGATGAGAATACCGTAATTGATTTTAATAAACTTCTAGATTGGTTTACTCGTGATAAAGTGACTGTTTCGTTCATCTCAACAGTTTTAGCTGAAATGTTTTTTGTTGCTTCCGGCACAGATAAGCTGCCTTTAAGGTATTTATTGACAGGTGGTGACACTTTGCATTCATTCCCTCCAAAAGGATATCCGTGTGAGGTGATCAACACCTATGGTCCAACAGAGAATACCGTTGACTCAACATGGTATGTTGTTCCTCAAGGTGAAAAAGGGCGCCCACCAATTGGCAAGCCAATTGGTAATGTCAGAACATATGTTTTGAATGATGATCTAAAACCGGTTGATATTGGACAAAATGGAGAGCTTTGCCTTGCGGGTAACCAGCTTGCAATGGAGTACCTGAATAGGCCAGAACTTACAAGTGAAAAGTTTGTTACAATTGATATTGATGGTTTAAGTGAGCGAGTTTATAAAACAGGGGATGTGGTATCTTGGACACCAAATGGCGAAATTGAATTTTATGGCAGGTCTGATAACCAGATTCAGATATGTGGAGTAAGAACAGAGCTTGGTGAAGTTGAAGGAACCATGCTTCAGTATGCCGGTGTTTTGGAGACAGCTGTTATTCCTATATATGATGGAGATATAATTTATGCTCTTGCAGGATTTTACTCTGTAGGGAAAGATATTGTTTTTGATGAAGATGATTTCAAAGCATTTTTAAAGACTACATTGCCCTCTGTGCTTGTTCCTAAAAGTTTAGTGAAAATGGATTCTTTGCCTAAAAATGTTGCAGGCAAGTTAGATCGTAAAGCTCTTAGTGTTCCAAAAGATATTATAATTGGTTCTTCGGTAACTGAATTTGTGTTTGAGAATAAGATGGAAGAAAAGCTTCTTCCTATTTGGTCTGAGTTGTTATGCTATCCTTCACTAAAACCAACAGATAACTTTTTTGATGTTGGAGGTCACTCCATCTTGATGCTTAAGCTAGTTACAGCAATTAGTCAGCAATTAAATATTGATATTGATGTGTCCACGCTGATGCAGGCTCCAAGTGTTAGAGAGCTTGCTAAAACAATGAAAGATAAAAGAAGTAATTTTGCTTCCAAATATTTGGTTGATATTAAAACCACAGGAAACAAGATTCCTGTTTTCTGTGTTGCTGGAATTGGTGGCGGGAGTCATTGGTTTAGAGATTTTGCAAATGAGTTATCGAATGAACAACCTTTTTATTGTCTTGAGTTCTTAGGGTTGCCAGATGGAATTGTCAGGGGTAGTGTTGAACAAGTTGCAACAGAGTTTATCAAAGCAATAAGGGATATGCAGCCTGTTGGTCCATATATTATCGGAGGTTTTTCTGATGGTGGTTGTGTCAGCCTTGAAATTGCACAACAGCTTAAGAAACAGGGCGAACAAATTGAAATGTTTTTCCTTATTGATGCATATGGTCCTAACATAGAGCGCGGATTTTTCTCAGGTGTTAAAAATTATATAAAGCATTTCTGTATGCTCTCTTTTAAAGAAAAAATGGAGTTCTTTAAAGAAAAATATGAGTGGAAGCTTTATCAGATTAAGCATAAGTTTGCAACGAAAGAAGTGCGTGATGATTATGATAAAATATGGGAGCTCATGAGCATTCAACATCAAGCTGTGATGAGTTATGATTATAAGCCTTTGGACGAAAAAATTGAACTGTTCAGAGCTGAAAAGCCACCTAGGAGTATGCCGCTTGACCCGGAAGCAGGATGGACAGATTTGTCAACTGTCGAAATTAACATTCATATCACACCAGGAGATCACTACTCCATATTTAAACCACCACATAATAAAGAATTTGTTGAAAAATTTGAGGAAATAATAAATACAAAGAATGCGGAAATGATAAAAACATAAAAAAGTGACAAGATTACTTGACATTTTTTTTGAATTTATATATATTTCCTGTTCCTTAAGACAAATTAGGGCGATTAGCTCAGTTGGCTAGAGCATCTCGTTTACACCGAGGATGTCGGGGGTTCGAGTCCCTCATCGCCCACCATCTTAATCAATTGTAAATTACGAATTAATAATTACGAATAGGGCATTCAAAAGCTCATAGCTCTTTCCTCTTTTCCCTAGTTTTTCGGTTGGAGAAAAACACATGCGTTTCAATCAATAAAATCACGTCTTAATACATTATTTTATCACCCGATCCATACGTCGCTCTGCGAGCTATGCAGGATGCAGTAGGTGATCCACGCCTTGCGGGACAAGTAAATATGGGAAAACCTGTTTTAAAGGCGGGGTCATCAGTCTTCACCCCGCCGAAAAGGGCATCCAACCGAAAAATTAAGGTCCTCTTTTTCAAAGTTTTAAATAATAATTGTTTAATATGTGTGTTCTCAGTATTATATACTCGTAAAAAAAGACACACTTCCAGCCTTCGCCCGTTGGGGCTTCCTGCGTCGTCTTTCAGACTATGCTGGACACGGATGGCGGACACGTAGGATTAGAAAAATTATTAATGGTGGAATTTTCTCTTCGCCTTCGTAGTTCCTGTCTACGGTGCGACAGGTTGCTTATGTTTTTTGTTTAGCCGAGAGTCGTTAGTCCTTAGTCCTAACGAGCTAGTCCCGTAAGGCGGGTCGAAATGAATTGCAGCTATGCATTCCAGGGAATGAGCTTTTGCGGGCGAGGTTTAGTCAGCAAACACGACAACACCTGTAGAGTCGGGTGCTGACCGACTGTAGCCGACCTCCGCAGAGGTCGGGAAAAACATTGTCCGAGGTCTGCGGACCTCGGCTACAGTGTGAAAATTCCAGTTTAACCGTTGATTGTTGAATAAACCCTGTAGCCGAGTGTGAAGGAAATGGGCTCGGAAGCGCCTTGACTATTAGCACACGACCAATGAAAATGGGGCTGGAGCGTGCGACAGCAGCGGAGCTAAATAAATTGTCCTATAATTTATGAAAAACCAAAATAATTATGAATGCTCAAAACTGAGCCATATGATTTTAATACTTTTTTGTTGTTTGATTCTGATTTTGCTTGTGAAAAATGCAAAATCTTACAAAATTGTCATATTTGGATATGTTACAAAATTGGCTTTTAAGTACTGTTCTTTGAAAATATATACACTATTTATTGGTTTGTAGATCCTCGGTTGTAAATATATTATTATAAGCGCTTTGTAGTTGTTATAATATGCTTTTTATTGCTAAAGGTTGTTGCTTTATTTCAAATTTGTTGTTTCATTAAATTCTTTTGGCATACTCCATGCTAATAATTAAGCAGACAAAATTTGTGCTTAACCAGTTTATGGTTAGAACTGATTAAAATGTAATAACAAATAACGAAGGAGTTCACTTTGAGTGCTTCAAAACTAAAAAAAATATTGGCGGTTGCTCTTTTAGGAGTTGCCGGGGTAACCTTTGGTGCGGAGGAATCTGTAAGTCCGGAGATGTTTACAGTTAATAATACATGGATGATGGTTTCCATTTTTCTTGTTTTCACAATGCATTTAGGATTTGCAACAGTTGAAACAGGATTGACAAGAGCTAAAAATGCAACAAATATTCTTTTTAAGAATACAGTTATTGTTGCTATTGGTTTGTTGACATATACTTTGATGGGCTTTAACTTGATGTATCCATCATCATGGGTTGCAGAAGGTTTCTTTGGCTTCTCTGGATTCGGAGTTGGCAACGGGTTACCATGGAACGACCCTTCACTTGTAACAAGTGCTTATAATGTTGGTTACACTTATTGGACAGATTTCTTGTTTCAAGGAATGTTTGCTGCCACAGCCGCCACAATTGTTTCAGGAGCGGTTGCTGAACGTGTTAAGTTATTGCCTTTCTTGATTTTCTGTGCAATATATGTAATGCTGGTTTATCCTTGGGTTGGTTCATGGGTATGGGGCGGTGGCTGGTTAGCTTCAATGAATTTCCACGATTTTGCAGGTTCAACACTTGTTCATTCAGTTGGCGGTTGGGCAGCATTGGCTGGTATCATTGTTATTGGGCCTCGTTATGGAAAATTTGTTAATGGCAAGATCAAGCCGATTTTGGGTCATAACTTGCCTCTATTAACAATTGGTGTATTTCTTCTTTGGTTAGGGTGGTTTGGATTTAATGGTGGTTCGGTTCTATCAGCAGATCCAGGTGGAGTTTCATACGTTCTTGTAACAACATCTCTTGCAGCAGCAGCTGGTATTATTGGAGCAATGATTGTTTCATGGACAGTACAGAAGAAACCTGACTTGACAATGGTTTTGAATGGTTGTTTGGCAGGACTTGTTGGTATCACAGCTGGTGCAGACTGTGTTTCAGTCACGGCTGCAATTGTTATTGGTTTGATTTGTGGTGCGATTGCAGTTCTTTCTGTAATGATGTTCGACAAGCTTAAACTTGATGATCCAGTTGGTGCAACCTCTGTTCATTTGGTTTGTGGTATACTTGGAACTCTATTTGTTGGTATTTTCAGTGCTGAGTATAGTTTAAAAGTTCAGGCATTGGGTGTTTTGAGCTATGGTGTAGTATGTTTCCCAATTGCTCTGCTTATATTCTTTATTCTTAAGAAAACAGTTGGTATCAGAGTCAGCGAAGAAGAAGAACTTAAAGGTTTGGATATTGGTGAGCATGGTCAAGAAGCTTACGCAGGATTCCAGTTCTTTACTAACAGTTAACAAAATTTATGAGTCTGAAAAAAGGTAAATGTTTTTTCAGCTCCACATTATAAATAATAAAATAGGAGTTTAAAATGAAACTTGTAGTTGCATATATTCAACCAGAAAAGCTTACAGCTGTTAAGCAAGCGCTTTATGAAAAGAATATTTTTAAAATGTCGGTTACCAATGCTTTGGGATGTGGTCAGCAAAAAGGCTACCATGAATCATATAGAGGTGTTGACGTTGAAGTTAACCTTTTGAAAAAGGTTAGACTCGAAGTTGCAGTTAATGAGGAATTCGTTGATCAAACAATTGAAGGAATTATTGCTGGTGCTAAAACAGGCAATATTGGTGATGGCAAAATTTTTGTGATTGCCTTAGAAAAATGCGTCAGAATTCGTACTGGTGAAACCGGCTCGGATGCAATTGGATAAGCTTTTGCTATTGATATAAAAAAAGAACCGTTTTTCAACGGTTCTTTTTTTTTGCCCTGACTGTTCCATAGGGCGGCGTAGCCGCCTGTCTGCGTGAGTACACGAACAGGCAGGCAACCAAAAGAAGTTATCCACAGATTTCACAGATTAACGCAGATTATTAAAAGAAAAAAGAGAAGAGTTTAAGCAATTGTTTAGGGTAACGCAACGATCTTCGTTGCAGGTGTGTTTGAGGTAACGCACGCTTCCAGGTTAGGTCATTACGCTTCGCTTCATTTCTGTTGAACCACGACCAGTGGGAGTGAGGCTGGAGCCTGCGACAGCAAT
>JAQICX010000014.1 GCA_027858345.1 Kiritimatiellia bacterium
TCTACCCCGCTACTGTGTCCTGCATAGCAAAGCTGGCATAAATCATAATAGAGCGAAGCGACTTCCTAACCTCGTAGAGAACCATTTACTATTTACTATCAACTATAAACTATTTGAAAGAATGGCTTTCCAAAAATGAACAGCAAAAAAAGCAACAACCGAAAAATTGAGGGGATTTTCCACGATTTTGATTATTTACTTGATGTTTTTCCAATAAAGGGGTATAATGTTGGGCTAAAAATTAATTAGGATAGAGAAGGTAGGAATATTGAAAGAACCAATTGCGTGTTGGCTCTTTCAATACTCCAACCTTCCAAATGGGATTGACCCATATCCAGAATCATAAACAGGGCAAAGAGTATTGCCCAGAAAAATAAAGGATAGTACTATTATGGAAGGTACAACATCAGTAAAAATTGAACTGAATGGCAAAGACCTAGTTATCGAGACAGGTCTTTTGGCACAACAGGCCGCCGGGACTGTTACAGTTACATATGGAGAGACAGTTCTCTTCTGTGCGGCAACAGCATCAAAAACACCAAGAGACGGAATTGATTATTTTCCTCTACAAGTTGAATTTAGAGATAAATTCTATGCAGCTGGACGTTTCCCAGGTGGATTCTTAAAAAGAGAAGCAAGACCATCTGAACAAGAAATTCTTACATCTCGTCTAACAGACAGACCAATTCGTCCAATGTTTGCAGAAGATTACAGAAACGATGTTCAAATCATTAACATGCTTGTTTCTTCAGATGGTCAGAACGATGCATTGCCACTAAGTATGCTTGGTGCAAGTGCTGCATTGGTTATCTCAGAAATCCCATACATGGGACCAATTGCAGGTATTCGTGTTGGTAGAGTTAATGGTGAATTCGTTGTTAACCCAACTTATGCAGAAATGGAAGAGAGTGATCTTGACCTAATTTATGCTGGTACAAAGGAACTACCTTTGATGATTGAAGGCGATGCAAAAGAACTTAGCGAAGAAGTACTTTATGACGCAATGGTTTTTGCCCAGGATATCATCGAAAAGCTAATTGCTTTGCAGCTTGAACTACGTGCAAAACTTGGTCTACCAGAAAAGGTTGTACCACCTGCAGACATTGATCAGACTATGTTCAATGCAATGAAGGAGAAAGGGTACGCTGATCTTGATGAAGCTCTAAAAATTGCTGGCAAACTTGAAAGACAGGATAAAGTTACTGAAATCAAAAAGAATCTTGAAGAAGAATTAATGGAACAATTTGGCGAGGATTTTGATGGTCAGGAATTCTTTACTGCGTGTGACAATCTTGAGATGGAAATCGTAAGAAAGAATGTTCTTGAAGAAGGTATTCGAATGGATGGTCGTGGATTCAATGAGATGAGAGAGATTACAGGTCAAACAAGTGTTCTTCCTAGACCTCACGGTTCAGCTATCTTTAATAGAGGCGAAACTCAAGCTCTTGGTGTTGTTACTCTTGGTACAAAATCAGATGAGCAGTTACTTGACTCTGTAAGCCAAGGTAAATCATACAAGAAATTTATGCTTCATTACAACTTCCCTCCATATAGTGTTGGCGAAACAGGTCGTTTCGGAATGCTAGGACGTCGTGAAGTTGGTCATGGCAACTTGGCGGAACGTTCATTGAAACAAATAATTCCAGAAGACATACCATACACAGTAAGACTAGTTTCTGAAATCATGGGTTCAAACGGTTCTTCATCAATGGCATCAATCTGTGTGGGTTCTCTTGCACTTATGGATGCAGGTATTAAGATTAAAGCACCTGTTGCTGGTATCTCAGTTGGACTATTCTCATCAGAATCAAAAGATGAGTTAGTTATTGATATTCTAGGTGCTGAAGATCATTGCGGCGACATGGACTTCAAGGTTGCTGGTACAAGAGAAGGTATAACAGGATTCCAGATGGACCTTAAAATTCTTGGTCTAAAATGGAACTTGGTTAAAGATGCTTTTGCAATGGCAAAAGAAAATCGTCTTAAGATTCTAGACATCATGGAGGGAATTCTTCCTGATACAAGATCTGAACTATCAGACTACGCTCCAAGAGTTTCAACAATCAGCATCGATCCAGAAAAGATTGGTGAACTAATTGGTCCTGGAGGAAAGAACATTCGCAGAATCACAGAACTTAGTGGTGCACAAATTGATATCGATGAAGATGGCACAGTACATATTTTTGCTGCTGACAACACAGCAATGGAACTTGCACATCACGAAGTCAGCATGATTGGTGCTGAAGCTGAAGAAGGTAAAACCTACACAGGTATCGTTAAAGGCGTAAAAGACTTTGGTGCATTTGTGGAAGTACTTCCAGGAATTGAAGGTCTTGTACACATCAGTGAATTGGCAGACTGCCGAGTACGTGCTGTTGAAGACATCTGCAAAATGGGCGATGAAATGGTTGTTAAATGTATTGGCATCGACGATCGTGGCAGAGTTAAACTTAGTCGTAAAGCTGCTCTTGCAGAAAAAGATGAAGCTTGCGATGAATAAATAATTTATGAATAATTTAAAGATTCAAAAAGTTTATAGAACAATCCGTCAGTTGCACAAACTGACGGATTTTTTATTTAGAACCACCTTTTCTTCTCCATTCACACTTGTGTTGCTGTTGGGGACCTGGTGGTTTAATCTTCTACTACCAATTTTTCAAGTATTCAATTTTGAATATGAGAAAAATGTATCAGTCAATTGTGCAGTAACTTCAATTTTCACCGTTTCAATATTTTTTATATGGAACATGCTATATCAGACACAGAGCAAGGCAAAAACAACAGGTGCAAACAAGCTCATCATAATTCGACCAATCTCCAGAGAGTGGCTTTTTCTTTCGCATGCAATCAGCTACACAGTAATATTAGCAATTTTTCTACTTCCCCTAAGCCTGACACCAGTAATTGCCGAGAGAGTTTCAGAACACCTAATCACGAATCAAGGAGCTCCCTACTATTTCAAAGATATTCTTACAGCATCAATATTCTGCTCACTACCAATAATATCTTTTATTGCCACACTTCTTCTCAAAAGAGGCATCAGTTTTTTCACATTTCTATTTAATACTTTGGCAGTAGTTGCATTTATAATAGCAGCAATAATTTTGAAAGATAGTTTTAAACTTAACCTGTTGGTTTCATCAGCCTTGATTGCCTCAATCAGCTTAACTTTTTTGGTACTCTCAGAAGCAACAACAATTCTTTCAGACAACAAGTTAATCAAACTGATAATACCTGCAACATTTATAGTTGGTTTCTTTTTCTATCCAATCTGTTCTAAGTTCCTATTTTGCAGAATAGTGATTCCTCCTTATGGACAAGCACTGAATTTTGCAATCACATCGCCAACCCTAAGCGATATAACCCCATACATTTTCTATTCACTGGCATATATCGTCGGCATAACAGCAATCCGACTCATCACATTGCAGTCAAGGTAACGTAGAGAGTTAGACTGTTAGTCAGTTAGACAGGGAAATAGGGAATAGTGCACTCCCTTGGGGGGAAGTCTTGTAGAATCGGCTCTACGAGCCTAGAGTAAAGGTAACGCACGCTTCCAGCTTGCAAGTGTTCAATAAGGAACGCTGATTACGCAGATTAAGCGGTTCTCACACGGATATATAAAAAATATATATGTGGTAATCTGCCAAATCCGAGTCATCCGTGTTCCATATTGATATCAACATTAAACCAGTAACCCCTATTTAAAACATTACTATCACCCACTATCATATCTGTAGACAACCGAAAAATTGAGGAAAAATATCCTTAGTTTTTCGGTTGGAGATGTGAACGGGCATTTGGATCAATAAAATTAATAAATGAGGGACTGTTTTTTCTGTTTTCCCATGCGTCGCTCTGCGAGCTATGCAGGACACAGTGGGTGATCCCGCAAGGCGGGATGAAAATTAGTTTTGGCGGACGCCGAGGACGTATTAGCTCCTCCCCTTGCTAAGGGGAGGTGTTCGAGGAACGAGAACGGAGGGGTATTTCTCCCTGCTGGCAATATAATATTAAACTGCACAATGGGAGGGTCAGCGTTCCCGCTGACAGAAAAGGGTATCCAACCGAAAAATTGAGGAAAAATATTTTGTGGAAACATTTGAATTTGCAAATGATTTCAATTATGATAGGATACTTTAATTAACAGCAACACTTTTATAGGAAAAATAAGAGTACCAACGACGGGAACGGTAAGAGGATAAAACATGAGTTTAACAGATAAAATTTTTATTGATATGTGTACTGATATTCTTGATAATGGAATATCGTCAGAGCGAGAAGTGATTAGAGCAAAATGGGACGATGGACAACCTGCTCATACGTTAAAGAAGTTTTGCGCAGTAAACAGATATGATCTTTCAAAGGAATTTCCAATAATTACACTAAGACCTACAAATTTAAAAGCTGCAATCGATGAATTACTATGGATATGGCAAAAGAAGTCTAATAACATAAATGATTTAAACAGTCGTATTTGGAATAGCTGGGCAGATGAAACTGATACAATAGGCAAGGCTTATGGGTATCAGATGAGACAAAAACATAAATATAAAGAGGGAGAATTTGACCAAGTTGATAGAGTAATCTATGACTTGAAACATAATCCTTATAGCAGAAGAATTATAACTAATATATATAATCATGATGATTTATATGAGATGCATTTATATCCTTGCGCATATAGCATGACATTTAATGTGACTGAAAAGAAACTGAATGCAATATTGAACCAAAGATCAAATGATGTTTTAGTGGCAAACAATTGGAATGTGGCTCAATATGCAATTTTAGTACATATGTTAGCACAAGTGTGTGATCTCCAAGTCGGAGAATTCGTTCATGTTATCGCAGATGCACATATATATGACAGACATATTCCTTTAGTTAAGGAACTAATTAGCCGAGAACCGTATGACGCACCAAAACTAGTAATAAATCCTAATGTAAAGAATTTTTATGACTTTACAGTTGAAGACTTCACTTTAGAAAATTACCAAGCCGGACCTCAAATCAAAAAAATACCTGTGGCAATTTAGGAGTAAACATTATGAAAGCAATAGTTGCTGTAGATTTAAATTGGGGAATTGGATGTGAAGGCAAGTTACTGCAGTTCATTCCTGAAGATATGAAATTCTTTAAAGAAAAAACCATAGGTAATGTAGTTGTCATGGGTAGAGAGACATTTGATTCATTGCCTGGAAAAAATCCTTTGAAAGAGAGAGTCAATATAGTTTTAACTAGAAACGAATCATTTAAGGATGACAGACTAGTTATTTGTCATTCTGTAGAGGAAACCCTTAAAGAATTGGAAAAGTACGACAATGATAAAATTTTCATAATTGGAGGAGAGACCATATATAAGCAATTCTTACCATATTGTGATGAACTTTATGTAACAAAAGTACAAAACAAGAAAAAGGCTGATAAGTTTTTTCCTAATATAGATATTATGAATGAGTGGAAGCAAGTCGAAGAAAGTGAAGAGAAAGAATATAATAATATAAAATATGTTTTTTCGAGATATATAAATAATGATTAATGGCGATGCCATTAGTTTTACGTGCTAAGTGGGAAGTGGTATGTTTCTTGCGAAGACGATGAATTCGCTATGCTCATGTTATTATTATGCCGAGCTGGAGCTCGGCGTTCCCAATAGGAGTTTTTGCGAACTAGGTTTAGTTTGCAGCCACAGTGCTGACTTTGCTAGTTCCGCAAGCCTGAAAACAACGAAAAACGAGTAACGAACGAACTAATAACCAGGCGAATATCAGAAGCTATGAAAACTACAATAATAACGGTTACGATAACAACTGCTTTATGTGTTGCTATTTTACTTTATTGGCTGACCTATACTCCAGATACAGGTGTCACATACTCTGCATATTCTAAACCAACAAAAGTTAATGTGAATGCTGAAGCTGTCAAGATTGGTGAATTTTTTGAACGCTTTGTGGAAACAAACAGCCTATTCGTTGTAAAAAAATCAGAGAACTGGCCAAATTTTCGAGGTAAAGACCACTCAAACATCTACAATTCAAGACCACTTGGTGAGAATCTACAGAAAATATGGACAATTGAACTTGGTGAAGGACATGCGGCAGCTGCAATTTACGAGGGACAGGTTTTTGTTCTGGACTACTTGGAAGATGAGGAAGCCGATGCACTTCGGTGTTTTGTTCTCAAGACTGGTGAAGAAATTTGGCGAAGATGGACAAAGATTGAGATCAAAAGAAATCATGGAAAATCGAGAACCATTCCTGCGGTAGACTCAAACATTGTTCTTACAATCAGCCCCAAATGTCAGGTCATGGCTGTTGATCGAAAAGACGGCAATCTATTATGGGGTATTGACCTGCCTACTGAGTTTCATACAGATATTCCAATGTGGTACACAGGACAATGTCCGTTAATCGACAACAATCAGGCAATAATTGCCATTGGTTCTGAAGATGTATTGATTGCTGCGTTCGATACTTTAACCGGCAAAGAACTGTGGTCTGTTCAAAATCCTAATAAAATTCAAATGTCACATTCTTCAATAATTCCAATGACCATTCTTAACAAGAGATGCTACATTTATGCAGGAATTGGAGGAATTGTAGCCATATCTGCCGAGGAAAAGGATTTGGGAAAAACACTTTGGACTCTTCGAGACTGGATACCAAATGTTATTGCTCCATCCCCTATTCAATTAACAGACAATTCAATTTTTTTCTCTGCGGGCTATGGTGCGGGCTCCGCAATTGTTAATATCAGCAAATCTGATTCTCAGTACACTGCAGCATTACAAACGGAGTATAAGCCAAAGTTTGGAATTGCACTGGAGCAGCAAAGTCCAATCAAGCTAGATGATTATATCATTGCTATCTTACCAAAAGATGCTGGAGCAATGCGAACACAACTTGTTGCCGCAAAAATTGACTCCCCAACTAATATTGAATTTAACTCTGGAAACGATTTGACATTTGGTCTTGGACCATTTATGGTCGCAGACAACAAAATATATGCGCTAAATGATGATGGAAAACTTTCAATTTTTAGCTTTGACGAGAATTCCGGTTTTCAGGAAATCAAAACACAACAGATTCTCAACGGTCATGACGCTTGGGGGCCGCTTGCCATAGCAGATGGCTACCTAATTGCCCGTGACTCCAAAAATATGACATGCATCAAACTTTCCAGTCAATAGAAAAAAATGGTTCTTCGTAGATTATTGTGGATAAAAAATGTTATATAAGGCACTATTACGAAAAAATCATTAATATTTAGTTCGACTACGTTGTAGTCGTCATAATAATGAATTAATTACCCTGCATTTCATGCAGGGCTATTCAAATTAGACTACTCCGTAGTCTTACAAAACAAAACCACGAAGTGGTTTAACTTTAGTAGCCCCGCATGCAATGCGGGGTTAATATAATAATACAAAACGAGTTGAAGGAAACGGGGTCGAACAAAAATCTAAATGAGCCTCAATAATTTACGAAGAGCCAAAAAAAAACAGTAATCAAAATTAAGAGCTCGCTATCTGCCAATCATGGCCCCACGGGGGCAAGCCCCGAGGTGTACTTGCAACACGACAATCGTTGTACGAGATTTCTTATTTTACCTTTCTTCTAAAGACAAACCCCAAGGTGCCCCAAATAAACGATTATGCACAAGGAATTAACGATTAAATTATGCCAGTTATACATATATTAGAGAAAAATCAAACTTTTCTGTGAAACAATGAAAAATATAAAATAATAGCAAATAGCAAACGTTAATATTGACAATTGTTGGTTGTCGTGTAATAATCGGTGCAATCAGAGAATTTTGCCCATCAAACTTCTCCATTTTATTAACGACAAAAACAAGGTGTTGAATGAGTCAAAGAGAAAAAGATTATTCACTTTTTAAAAGGTATTGCGAAGGGGATGATTCCGCATTGACGACTCTTGTTGAAGAAAACAGGAGACCACTGTTTGCCTATATATATAATATGTGCGGAAACTACTCACTAGCTGAAGAAGTCTTTCAGGAGACATGGTTTAAGGTTGTAAAGAAAAGAGAGTACTATTTTAATAAGAAAGGTAGTTTCAAAGGTTGGGTATCTCGTATTGCAAGAAATACATTTATCGACATGAGCAGAAAAAAGAAAGCATTACTTATCTTGGATGATGATTCTGAAGATTCGTATGTGTTTGAACCGGAAGCCCATGAACAAATGCCTGATGAAGCTGCTATCAGTAATGAAACAATTAAAATAGTTCAAACAGCACTGCAAACGTTGCCGGAAAAACAGAGGGAGGTCTTTGTCATGAGAATGGAAAAAGGCTTAACTTTTAAAGAAATAGCAGATATACAGGAGACATCTGTTAATACTGTTCTGGCTCGAATGAATTATGCCACTAATAAATTGAAAGAGAAACTTGAAAAGGAAAATTTGCGATGAATGCCGAGGAATCAGAATCGCTTCTGCTGTATTACTATAACGAACTGCCAGAAGATAAAATGCTTGAAATTAATGAATTGGTCTCCAAAAACGAGGAGTATTCCAAGTTCATTAATGATTTGAAATACATTGAAAAGATGTACATTAAAACCAGCGAAACTCTTAAAATACCTGAAGTTAAAATCCCTTCAGAAGCCAGAATAACAAAAAAGGTTCCTATTACTAACTTTATGTGGGCAAGAAATGTTGCAGTTGCTGCATCAATACTTTTCATGGCTACATTAGGATTAAATATATTGTTAGATAGTGACCAGTCAATGTCTCACGTTGATGTATATAACGTAATGGCATTTGTTGACAATTTGGATAAAGAGATATCAATCAAGCAAGCTGGTGAAAACGATGTAACACTGGAAGAAGTCTCACAAGGAGTGATAGTATATCAAGGGTTTGAAGATGAACGTGACTTACGTGATCTATGGGTTAGCAACTTTTAACAGTTACAAATCATTACTAACTTCTGGACAATTCGCCCACAATTCTTCAATAGAGTAGTATAGTCTTTGCTCTGCAGAAAAAATATGCACGACAAAATCGATGTAGTCTACGATAATCCAACCACCATCAGAATTTCCTGAATGTTTATAACAGTGTACGCCTTCATCTCTTGTTGCACGCATAACACTTTGTTCAAGAGCTTTCAAATGTGGAGAACTCATGCTTGATGCTACAATACAATAATCAGTCATGCTTGTAGTTTTTTTTACATCAAATACGCGAATATCTTCCGCTTGTTTTTCATCTAAAGCGTCACAAACAACTTTAATTAACTTTTCTTCTAACATATTTTCCTTAATAATAATTTTCTATATATAATTATTGATAGAGTTTTTTATCAATAATCATTGATTCTACATCTGGAGGCAGCATACATCCCACATCATCGCCATTGTGCAACAACTCTCTTATCTTAGATGAAGCAACGTTCATCATACTATTTTGTGAGACATTTTGCAAGAGTTTTGTTTTCCAAGGCTCTTTAAGCTTTACAGTGCTTTCATCAACGACATAACCAGGACGCGTAATTGTAACGAATGTGCAGAGTTCCAACAGGGGGTAAACATCGCGCCAAGTATGCAATTCACACAAGCTATCTGCCCCAATTATAAAATAATACTCATTCTCGGGATGGAGTTGGGTAAAAGCCTTCAATGTTTCAACAGAATAAGATACTCCACCTTTTTTAAGCTCATAGTCCGACACTTCAAAATTTTTAAATTTGCTTATAGCTGCTTCAATCAACTCAAAGCGAATCTTTCCAGGCAGAACATCATCATTCTTATGAGGTGGAATATAACATGGGAGAAAGATGACCTTATCCAAATCAAAATCAAGCAAGGCCGTTTCTGCAATGTTCAGATGCCCAATGTGAATCGGGTTAAAAGTTCCCCCCAGAAGTCCAACTTTTATCTTTTTTACAGGTTTTCTTTTTCTAAAAAATTTCATAAGTTTCATCCTGACCACCTTGATTTAATGTAAAACATATCGACCGTCCAGCATCAAACATTGAATGTAAGACAGGGCGAACATCGAATGAACTACTTGTTTTTATCGTTTTTATAGCTAAGACACTCCCGAGCCCAAGGGACTCGGCTACAGGACTGATTCTCCATGCCGACCTTAGTTCGCAAAAGCTCCTCCCCGGCTAGTCCCGCAAGGCAAGATCTCGCTCTGCCGGAGGAGGTCACCTCGGGGCTTGCCCCCGTGGAGCCATGATTGGCGGCAACGCCCTAGAAAATAAACAATGGCTATGCCATTCTTTAATTCCGCTGACAGCATGTCAGCCATTCAAAAGGACCACTTTCTCCCGTTGGTCGAATGAATGTTGAACGTTGGATGTTCCATGCGTCGCTTCGCTATGCAGGACACAGTCAATGTTCTCACCTATAATAAATACCTGCGGAGCTATTCCAACCTTAATCTTAATCTTAACCTTAATCTGCTGGCTCCGCCAGCTTTGGTTGCACCTCCGCCACCCTAATCCTTTCGTGGTAAAAATCTTTTTGTCTTTATCCGCGAAAATCAGTGTCAATCCGTGGCTAAAATTTTTAATTGATATCTAGTGGCTATCCAGATACTCTCTTACGCTAAGCATATCTTTATCACCACGCCCGGAAAGATTGACAAGAATGATTTTATCTTTGCCCATTTTCGGAGCTTGTTTCAATGCTTCCGCAACTGCATGAGATGATTCAAGAGCAGGGATAATTCCTTCTTTGTAGCATAAAATCTGAAATGCTTCGATTGCCTCATTATCTTTAATACAAGTATATTCCGCACGTTTTGTATCGTTAAGATATGAGTGTTCAGGACCTACACCAGGATAGTCAAGTCCTGCAGATATCGAGTGCGTTTCAATGATCTGCCCGTCATCATCCTGCAGAAGATACGTTTTGTTTCCATGGAGAACGCCAACGCGACCGCCATTTATACTGGCAGCATGTTTTCCTGTTTCAATGCCGGAGCCTTCTGCTTCAACACCTATCAATTTTACATCAGCATCATTCTCAAAACCAGCAAAAATGCCCATCGCATTACTACCACCACCAACACAAGCAATAACCATGTCAGGTAAGCACCCCTCTTTTTCCAGCAATTGTTGTTTTGACTCAATTCCAATAACAGATTGAAATTCCTTCACCATCTCCGGATATGGAGCAGGTCCAGCAACAGTACCTATCACATAAAAAGTGTCTTCAACAGTAGTAACCCAATTTCTTAGAGCCTCATTCATTGCATCTTTTAGAGTCGATGAACCAGATGTTACAGAAACAATATCAGCTCCCAGCATTTTCATCCTGTCAACATTTGGTGCTTGGCGACGAATATCCTCAGCACCCATAAAAACTTCGCATTTCAAACCAAATAGTGCTGCAGCAGTTGCAGTTGCAACACCATGCATTCCTGCACCTGTCTCGGCAATCACGCGTTTTTTACCCATTTTTTTTGCCAGCAGACACTGTCCAATTGTGTTATTAACCTTATGAGCACCTGTATGATTTAGATCTTCTCTTTTAAGATATATCTTTGCTCCACCACAATGTTCGGTCAGGCGACTTGCATAATACAGAGAACTTGGTCTGCCAACATAATCTGCCAGCAAAGATTTATACTCTGCAATAAAATCTTCATCATTAATGTATTTTTTGTAAGCTTCTGTCAGCTCACTAATTGCCGGCATCAAAGTTTCTGCAACATATTGCCCTCCATATATTCCATAATATCCTGTTTTCACTATTTCCCCTTCACTTTCAAAAATTGTAACAACTTTACTAAATCTTTTTTACCTGGTTTTAACTCCACACCGCTGCTTACATCAACACAATAAGGGTGAACAAGTTGTATAGCTTCAACAACATTTTCAGGATTTAATCCACCCGCAAGGATCATATCTCTTTTACTTGCAAGACTTTTGGCCAGTTCCCAGTTACAGACTTTACCTGATCCTCCATACTCAGAACTACTTATACTATCAACAAGAATCTTGTCGGCAACACATGCGATAGCATCCTCAACATCAAGCTGTGATTTCAGACTGAAAGCACGCCAAACTTCAACACCAGCCTTCTGCAAGGACTCAATATCGTCACCGTCTTCATCGCCATGAAGCTGGACCACATCAAGACAACACTGTCTGACAATTTTCAGAATATCTTCATTTCTTTCATTAACAAACACACCAACTTTTCTTACAGATTTCAACTCGCCAACCCAGTCCTTCAAAGCTTCCGGCTCTATGTATCTTGGTGAACGATGATAAAATATAAAGCCCACATAATCTGCACCATTGTCTACTGCAAATTGCCCATCTTCAACATTAGTTATTCCACATATTTTTATATTCATAATCCCCAAACCATTATTCTCGCATTAAAATCAAGCCATACCATTGCATATATGGAAGAAAAAATCAATATTTTTCATTTTTTTGTGTCTATATATTTAATCTTTTGTATAATTCTGACAAAGCTGAATTCCATCTAACAAACTAAATGCTCATTCAACGAGCCAATCATCATGTATAAGAATCAAAAGAACATACACCAGAGCATAAATTATATAATGATAAGCACCCTGATATGGAGTGTCTTTTTTGTTGCGACAACAGGAGCCACACTTTCGGGACTACAGATTACATTGAACCTGTCAAACATTCAGATTGGCATAATGAGTTCAATGCTAATGCTGTTTCTACCTTTGCAAATCGTTGGTTCACTTATCCAAGAAAAATTTTTTGACAGAAAAAACTTTTGTGACGGACTACTATTAGTAAGATACACATCATTTCTTTTTATAATGATATTACTTGCAAACTGGTCAAAAGTCCCCGAACATACTGGAATTATAATTTTTATTGCTCTATTCGGTCTTTCCCAGGCTACCGCACAACTTCAAGTATCTCCATGGTTTTCATGGATGGGAGATCTTGTACCAAAAAGAGAAAACAACAACTTCTGGAATAAGAGAGGCAGCTATTCGCAGGCATCCATCCTTGTATCATCTATTGTTATCGGATTGTTGATTGACCACTTTGGCAGGAAAAGTATAAATACATACATTTATATGATGCTTCTGGCATTCATAACAGGAATGATTTCTCTAGTTTTGCAACATATGGCAAAAGATATAAAAGCTAAACCAGAAAAATCATCTATCTCCTTATATAAAAAAATTCTTTTAATATGGAGAGATAAACGGACTAAAATTTTGATATCTGTAGCAAGCATACAAAGTTTCTTTGTCTTTTTCTGCAGTCCATTTATCTTTATATATCTTCAACAAACCCTTAATTTCTCCATGCTTGAGGTACAGATTCTAAGTGCTATAGGCTGCACATCGGCATTTTTATCTGGATACCTTTTTAAAATTATAGGCAATAAATATGGTAGAAAGCCAATACTGATTATATGCTACTTTCTAAAGTTTTTTGAATTTATGCTATGGACAACATTGTTCCCAGGCGCAACATTTCCTCATGCCGTGATTGTCTTTATATTAGCAGGTTTTGTAAATATTGGTATTGCAAATGCTCACATGTCTCTGCTCACATCTGTGGCCAACACACGTACAAGAAGTATTGCTGTTGCACTGTTCTTCTCTATATCCGGATTAGCAGGTTTTGTAAGTTCAAACTTCAGTGGTGTCCTTCTAAATGTCTTTGAATCAACAAACTTCGTTGAAGTAACAAGATTTTCCGGCTTCAATATTCTTGCAGCAATTAGTTCCATAGGTTATATTATTTCTGCATTTATGTTTATTAAATTCAAAGAACCAGGATCCATAGCTACAACAACAGTAGTAAGAATTTTATTAACAAACAATCCAATTCGTTCAATTGTTCATGCTCAAATACTTTCAAATCCTGTACCGGAAAAGAACAGGATATCAACACTCAAAAAAGCAACATCAAACATAATCAACCAAGAGCTGATTGATGACCTCTACAACCCATCAAGCAGAGTTAGAGAAAGTGCTGTCGACAACATATCAAGAATGAAAACCAATATTGACATCGAAGTCTACGAGTCTCTAATCAAAACATTGGATATTCCAAGTTTAGGAATACAATCTGAAGCAGCTAGAGCTCTTGGACATCAAAAAGTCAAGGAGGCTATTCCCGAACTATATAAACACATATACGATGGTGATACATCTCTCGCATTCTCATGTATATACGCACTTGGACTCATAGGTAACAAAGACGTTGTGGAAAAACTTGCAGGACTTCTGAATAACAACAAATTTGCTGTTCTCTGGCCTGAAATAGTTGAAACTCTAGGGAAAACAGCAGATTACAAATGCTCTGAAAGAATGTTTCATATATATAAAAAAGAGTATAACTGGACTCTCAAAAAACAAGAACTCATTGCCATTATCAGAGTATTCTACGAAAAGAGAAGAGAGACAATATACTCTATCTTTGAAAAAGAGACAAGAAAACCTGCATCGATCTTAGACAGACAGGTAAAGCAAGCCATGAACAATATTGGAAATACTTTAAAGCACAACAACGAAATTTTACATGCTTTAGACCACGAAAATTATTTAGAAAGTCTTGAATTTTTCCTAATGGATATATTGGAGCATTATAAACATCCCCTGGGTGCACAAAAGAGAACAGAACAAGTAGCAAAATTCAGAGAACTATTCCGTCCAGATGGAACACTGAAAAGCTACCCTACTTTTAAAATAACAATAAATGCATACATAATAACCATTCTACTATATTTCTGGAGCGAACTAAAATATGTGCCCAACGAGTTTAATCGTTTCACCTACCTATCATGCATGCTGCTCATTCAAAAACTCCAGCAAGACAAAAAAAAACATAGGGCGGACACTCGTGGCGTAGTCTAAGAGAGGCTGGAGCCTGCGACAGCAATGAAGTGGCCTCCCCGCAACCAAAGCTGGCGGAGCCAGCAGATTAAGGTTAAGGTTATTAATGGTTGATGGTAAATAGTAAATGGTTGTGGAATGCCTCTGGCGGTATTTATTTAAGATTAAGATTGAGGTGAGAAGAACCCCTCCGTCTCGATTCGCGAGCCACCTCCTCCCGCTTTGCGGGACTAGCTAGCTAGCCGGGGAGGATTTTTTGCGGACAAATGTTGAATTGCTGTTTCATAGCTGTAGCGGCGGTCGTTGACCGTCGAGGAAGAATAAGATTAAGGTTGGAATAGCTCCGCAGGTATTTTATTATAGGTGAGAACATCGAACGTCCAATGGTGAAAGCCCAGAATATAATAGCCCAGGGCATCCCTCTGGGGTTAATAAACAAGCAAAGCTTGTACCTGCTCACGGCAGTGTATTTAATTCGATATTGGACGTTGAATGTGCTAGCTTTGCTAGTCCCGCAAAGCGTGGATTCGATGTTCTTGTAACAAAAAGTTGACATGCATGAATAGAACAGGATGCCCTATTTAGTCGTCGCTGAAAAACCATCAGTTTATGCCAAATACAAGGAAATGAGCCGAAGCCGTAGTCCCTACTGCGAGACGAGATTGACACAGTAGTTGGTATGAAATGATGGATAAATGACAATTATTAACTTTAAAACTGCAAAGATAAACATGCATATCGGCATATTTTCTTGCAAAATATGATGCATAAAAATAATGCTTTAAACTTAATTGTGCAATAAATTATAGCGAAAATATAAACAAAATCTAAACAGACATTGGTATTTATGGCTTTTTCAGCACCGACTAGTTGTCAACTGGTAAATCATTCTTAATACCATCAATAAATAAATCAACAATATCATAACATTTTTCTTTAGTCACATAGTTGATTTCAGCAACAGTAACTTTGAATATTACGGCTTCACAAAGACTATATAATGCATCGTTCACAACTCGAACATTGAGTTTTTTGAATTCACCACTATTTATGCCCCCCATGATAATTTCCCTGAATAACAAACGCACTTTAATGGTATGTCTTCGAACTTTACGAGAAACTTCATTGCCGGAACGACGTAGAGAAAGCAGATAATCAAGAATAACACCAAGAATAACTTTTTGGTCAAAAACATTATCAACAATACTATAAATCATCTGCCTTAATCTGTCCTCATAATTAAGACCAGCAGTATTCATGATTTCAAAATATCTATGCTCCAAGACAACTGTTACCTCCCGAATTGTTGCATCAAAAACTTCTCTTTTATTTTGAAAATATTTGTATAGTGTTGTTCTTGCAACACCACATTTATCTGCAATTTTTTGATACGTAACATCTGAGTAGCCATATTCAGCAAATAGCTTCATAGATTTTTTCAATATCATCTTTTGACGCTTGTCATGATTAACAACAATAGACATAAATTATCCCCAATTTAAATTATATTTACCATAGAAAACCAAACAAGAATAACAAAATCACAGATTTTGTCAAACCATCTTTATATTTTCCGGCAAACAACCTTGATTAGGCAAATGATATGGTACTGTCAAAAGTTATATAAAAAATATGAAAAGGCTTTCAATTAAAAATTTTGAATTCACTTCACTCATGTTTTCATTAAGAGCCAAGTTGTCCTTCACGCTCATCGTTCCCATAAAATCCCCGCGCCCGAGGGACGCGGCTACAGCATTGGAACGGCAGTTTAATCGTTGACTTTTTGTTGCCCCCTGTAGCCGAGTCCCGTGGGCTCGGAAATTCCCTAGCTAAAAACTAGTAACTTGAAGACTAATAACTATTGAGTTGGGTTAAAAGGAATATACTTATGAAAGTTTGAGTATTGGCAGCTTAGGTGTTATGTTCTCAACAATAGTATGATATAGACGCTTATTATTAAGGGAAAGAACAACATAGTCTTCTCTATAGAACTTTGCTCCAAACAAGAAGAAAATATGGCCTCGGCGACGCCGACTAACAACTCTGTAGAATTCATCACCACCAAGAGTATGCCCCTTATGTTCTTTTGTAATACGGGTATATTTGGGCAATTTTTCCTTTAACCACTCTTTCATGCTGTGCTGATCAAGGACAAACTCAGGGAATGCATAGCTATGAACAGCGGCATAAGGATAATGTTGTTTTTTACCTTTTAAAACTGAAGATGTGTAACAAAGCTCAACATCACCAGGATTAACAGTAGCTTTCTCCAGATAAAACGATTCGGGAATTGAAACGCATTGGTCAAAAGCTTTCCAGGTTCTAAGTTCATCAACTATCTCAGAAATTTTGATTTTACTACATAGCTCTCGTTCAAGAGTTTCATTACGTTCTTCACCGTGAAAAAGAGTAATTTCAACAAGGGTCTTGAATTTATTAAAGTGCTTCACCAGATGTGCTGTATAAACTCCATCCATCAGCACAACAACACCAAACCAGCCAGATATTTTTTTAACAGGATCCAAGAACTCAATTTCTTTGCCATCATCATCGTCTGTCAAATATTTTGAACGCACATCAGAGACAAAACGCTCCATATCAGGGCTGTCAATATCTTTCTGCCAAGACAATTGCAGCCACTCTCTATGCAAATCAGAAAAAGTAGAGTTACCATAATCAAAACGCTCTCCATAACGCAACATTTCCCAATCCGATGGTGTACTAACTTCTATTTGCTGCCAAATTGTCTTTTTATCACAACGCACTATTTTTTCTCTCCATTACATAATCATTCATAAAAAATCCATTACCAATATCATTTTTCGTGGACTCAATAATTTTAAAACCTGCTTTAACATATGCATTGATAGCCTGTTCATTCCCCTTATTAACTGCTAGAATAACAGAAGCATATCCACGCTTTATTGAACATTCACGAACATAGTCAAAAACTTTCCCGCCTATTCCTCTTCTCTGAAAAGTTGGAACAACATAAACCTTGTCCAGCTTTACAGCGTTTTTATCCGAATGCTCGGTGTATGCGAAATAACCAACCGGAGATCCTTCTTCATATATTAACTCAAAAACGGTGCCATTGGCGATTTCTTCCTGCATGTGATTAAGATCATACATCCAGTCAAGCATGTAAACAATCTGCCCATCTGATACAACATTCTTAAATACCACAGGCCATATCTGACGCGCAAGCGATTCTATCGTTTTTAGTTGTTCAACATTTTTAACAATCAAAAATCTCATTATCTTCTCTTTTCAAATTAATCAGCAGAGTATACACATAAACGCAGTGATTAATCAATAATATTATCCCTCATCTCACTCATAACCTTGATTTTCGGTTGAGACACCCTTTTTGGCGGGGTCACGGACCCCGACCCTACAGTTGCGGATGCTGCAACCAAAGCTAAAAGGTTGATTCGCAGGTGTTTTGTAGGGTCGGGGTGCTTCACCCCGCCTTTTAAATAAAATTTTCAACTTTATCATCCGTTTGGTGATAACAAATGTGTTACATTTTTCATGCTGGGAGTCCTTCGCTCTTCCAGCTTCGTCCTACTCATTACTCAAGACACGGTCGAGACTTCCGCCTTCGCAGTGCCTCCGGCGCAACAAGACGGCTCGGCAGGCACGCAGGCAACCGTTGTCGTCCCAGCATACAAACAACCGTTGTTTTGGAAGACTGGGATCATCCTTCGCTCTTCGAGTCTACGGCTCGACAAGGCGAGACTCGAACTTGCGAGAGTGGCTTTAACCACTAAAAACAAACAATAGGGAGCTAGCTCTGCTAGTCCCGGTGTGCGGGAAACGTATTGAATGGCCTATTCCCCATTCTCATAATAAATTATTTTGTGGAAAAATCTTTTGAGAAGACTGGCTTAATAATATTATTTAAAGAAATATTTGCTTAGGAGAAATGAAATTTAAGTGAAATCATCGCAAGAGATAAGTTGTCACGACCGACTACAAACTCTACAACATCTATACTATTAGAATATTTCAGAGAAGATACTTTCTTCAACAGCTCTCTTTATTCGTTTCACAATTGCTATACAATCTCGAACTTCTGACTCATCGGGAATATACATGTCACCAGGATACCGAACATCAACACCATAATCACTAAGATTCTTAGCATCAATTTCGCCAAACACCAGATCTATGTCATTACATTCAGACAGCAAAAATTCAATATTATGTGTTCTACGAATTTCAACTTTATGAAAAATTAAGTAAGCCTTTAAATACTTTTCAGCAGCTTGCTGGCAATGAAAGCAAATTGAAGCTGGTGCCACAATCTGTCCTTCTATTAATCTCTCTACAACAAGTAAATCTTCTTCAGCTTTTAGAATCCACTGCTTAATATAGTCTTTTGTTGCTTGGTTCATAAGACAATTCCATCCCTCATAGCTTCTCTAACAATATGACCAGAAAGATTTCTCTTTATGTCCACATCGTTTTCTGTCTCAATCAAAACATCAACAGGGATTTTCTGCTTTGCAAATTCTTTTCTCAGGATAGATTTATACTTCCTCTTTTCCGCTAAATCCATCATTTTTTTTGTAATGACCATAAAATCATAATCACTATCAGAGGAAGCATCCGAACGAGCTCTTGAACCAAACAAAACAATAGAACAAAAAGGTAGAACATGGTGTGTTATTTCTTTTATTTGCTGCAATGATATTGTATTTTCTGCATATGTCATAATCTTAATATTTCTATATACTATATTTTACCTGTAATATATATGACATAATAATACAGTCTGATGTTTTTGTCAACGAATTACCCTAATTCCCTCACATTATTTCTATAAAGCAAAAGCCGCAGATGTTTTTATTCGTCGCTTCATACGACGCCTACAATTTTGTGGAAAAATCTTTTGAGAAGACTGTCTTAATAAATTATTAGATATTTCTCCGTGCTACAACCCTTCAACTTCTTGCCGTGTCTGCCGTAGCCTGAACGGCGAAGGAAGGTGCCTCTATGCGAGAATCTCTTTTGGTTGCCTGCCTGTTCGTGTGCTCACGCAGACAGGCGGCTCGTCCGCCCTATGCCTTTCGTGGCTAAATTTGTTAATCATCAAATTGATTGGTCTTTAAGAGGACAATGGTGCAGGCGGTCTGGACTTTAATGCCGGCATTTGTCAATTTTTCCATAATGTCTTCATCTTCCGTGCCAGGATTGAAAATAACCCGCCCTGGATGCACATTGATAATCTGAGGAACAATATCAGCAAGCACTGATGGTCTAACATAAATGGTTATGATATCAATTTTTTCAGGGCACGATTCAAGACTTGAATAGCAAGGCACCCCCTCTATATCTTTAAGAACAGGATTAATTGGTATTGGATTGTAACCACCAGCCAACAACTCTTGAAAAGCTTTATAAGAATAGCGATCAGGTTTTTTGCTCGCACCGATTATTGCCACATTTTTCTTCATGATATTTTCCTTAATTAAGTGTTATATTATGCATTGTCTTCCGTTCTGTGGTCCTAGTCTTGTTATGACTCACGACTCACCTAGTTCTTAGTTTATTCGTTCTATCGTTCCCTATTCCTTTGAAGTTTAGACATAATCAGCAATGTTTTCAAGATTTAATTTAGAACATGATGAAAATCCTCGATTTTTCGGTTGCAGGCATTTTTCGGCGGGGTCACGGACCCGTCCCTACAGATGTTGATGCTGAAACCAAAGTTAATCTATTGTTTGCAAATGGCTTCTGTAGGGTCGGGGTGCTTCACCCCGCCTATAAAACAAATTTTCATTTTTATCACCCAATGGATGATAAAACAATGCGTTATCTGTTTATTTTACTAATTTAAAAGCATGTCCACATCCTCAGCCGAAAAACAAAGTAGAATCATTAGTTTTGTGACTGTTTTGTAACAACAAAAAACAGGTTTTTCAACCACAAAAACAAGAAAAGATGCAAAAAAAACTTTTTTTTATTGATTTTATGGTGCGTTTTATTATATGATTGACAGTTCTATTTAAAAGTATTTCTCTAATTAGTAGGGAGATAGAAGCGAAGTACTCCCCGCCACTGGGGATAAAAGCGGATTTTGAATGCCAAAAATTAGGCAAACAACAAATTAACATCAGGAGTTAAAAAATCGTGGCAAATGAAGAAACAAAGGAAGTTCAGCACAAGTCAGCTGAAGAAATTACAGTTAAAGATCTCTTAGAAGCAGGCGTTCACTTTGGACACCAAAAAAAGAGATGGAATCCAAAAATGAGTCGTTACATCTTCGGTAAGCGTAACGGAATCCATATCATCGATCTACACAAAGCAAATGCAAAGCTTAAAGATGCAGCAGAGTTCGTTGAACAAGTTGTAGCATCAGGCAAAAGTATTCTTTTTGTTGGCACAAAGAAACAAGCTCAATCAACAATCCTTAAAATAGTTGAAGAGACAGAGCAATTCAATGTTACAACAAGATGGCTTGGCGGAACATTGACAAACAATGCAACAATCAAGCAAAGCATCAAAAAACTTAACGGACTTCAAAAACAACAAAAACTTGACAACTTTGCTTCATATTCAAAGAAAGCAGCTTCAAAGATTCGTCACGAACTAGCAAAACTACAAAAAAATCTTGGCGGATTTGCCGAAATGGGTCGATTACCTGGTGCATTGGTTGTTATTGATATCAACCGTGAAGATATTGCTATCAAAGAAGCTAAGAAACTAAACATTCCAGTAGTTGCCATTGTTGACACAAACTGCAATCCTGACCCGATTGATTATGTAGTACCTGGTAACGATGACTCAATCAGATCAATCAGAATCATCATTGGTGCTCTTGCCGAATCTATCAAAAAAGGTAAAGTTGTTGCAGCAAAGCTAGCTGCTGAAGCTACTGCTAAAGCGGAACAAGAAAGAATTGCTGAAGAAGCTCGCAGAAAAGAAGAGAAAGCAAAACAAGCTGCTGCAAAAAAAGAAGCTGAACTGAAGAAAAAAGAAGCTGCTGAAAAGAACAAAGCTGAAGCAAAAGCTAAAAAAGACGCTGATGCAAAAACAAAGAAAGAAGCTGAAGCTGCAAAACCAGCTGAAGTAAAAAAGGAAGCTCCAAAAGCTGAAGCTAAAAAAGAAGAGCCTAAAGCTGAG